>NZ_ANBZ01000020.1:0-35770 GCF_000316965.1 Pseudomonas sp. 313 | reverse complement strand
AGATCAGGAGCGCAGTCAGCAGCAGATGGACGGGTTGGCCAGCGAGCTTCAGCTGAAGGACAGCCAGCTCAGTGCTATGGCTGAGGAGAACGCCAGTCTCGCCGAGCGGCTTGCCGAGGCAGAAGGGCAGGCGCAACTAGCTCGGGACCAGCTCGCCGAGAGCCAGGCTGAGCTGAGCCTGGCGCTCGCCCAGAAGGCTTCCGTAGAAGCGGCGAGCGCAGAGCATCAGCGTTCTGCTTCCGCAGCTGAGGAGCGCCTTGCTGATACCCAGGTCGAGCTCCGCGAAATGCGCAATCGGCTTGCCATCGCTCGCTCCGAGGCTGATAGCGCCGCGGGGCAAATCCAGGAAATGGAGCGCACGCGCGCCCAGGATCTAGAGATCCTCGCAGAGCTGCGGGTGGAGAATCGCGCCCTGGGTGACAAGCTTGCTCGGGCCGACGCCGGCCGGGAAGCCGCGGAACGTTACTTGGAGCGCGTGCAGAAAGACAGCAGTACTCGAATCGCAGCATTGGAGCGCCAGCTTGCCAAAGCGGCTTCGAAGCCGGCTTCAAGGGGCACCGGTAGGGCACCCCGGGCAGCTAGCCCTGCTTCCGGGGAATGACCGTGGCCGAGCAGTTCGAGGGCTTCCACGTTTACGGCGGATCTGCCGCGCTGAAGTTCGAGGTGGTGCTGAATCAGGCGCAGGAAACCGTGCTCGCAGTGGACGGCGCCGGGCGCAAAGGATCCAGCGAAAAATTCGACTGGTCCGAGAAGCTGACGCTCCAGATTACGCCTCGCGAAATGCCGGCGTTCATGTGTTGCGTCCTGGGAATTACGGCAACGTTCGAAGCGCGCAATCACGGCGCCGCCGGCGACAAAGGGCTGACCCTGGTTAACCAGCCTGAGCGCGGTGTGCTCTACCTTCGCCTGCTCCAGCAACGCCAATCGATCAACGTGCCGATCACCCCGGACAAGGTCTTCCATCTTGGTGCCCTGGGCATCCGTGTGCTGGCCAAACAAGTTCATCTGGACGTACCGACATGCCTGGCGATGTTGCGGGGCACGGCGGGGCGATTGCTGGTAGCGCCAGGACGCGAGTAATCCACCAGCTCGAGCTGCACGTAGCATCTGCTGCAGAAAAGCACCTCAACCGCGATTTACGCGAGGCGTCGAACGGTCCGCTTCGCTGGGCGCTGGCTATCCAGATCCAGCGTCATAGCATCACCCTGGCCATGACAGCTGGATCGGCAGTAGTCGGCACTTTCCTGTGGCTTTGGGGCTGAGCCGAACCGGTGTTCATCGACGAGCGCTTCTTGGCCACGTTCTACGCGAGGTTTCCGCCCTTTCCAGGCATGAACTGCTCATATCAGAGCGCTGGTGGCAGAGACAATGGCCGTCAAGCGAGCGGCGTTCGCCCCGTCTCGGGTAGACATGCCTGGGCTCTGCACTATGGAGTGGTCTCTTGAAACCCATACCTATGAAGCGAGAGAGCTACGTCGTCCGTAACTGGCCGTGGCTCGGCCTGCTGCTGTTGGTCCTATTCATCTGCACGTTCGGTTGGTTCACACGCGGCCTCGATCCTGCACCGGTTGTTGAGGTGCATCCAGGCTGGTATGGCTTCGTAGTTGCTGAGCTGCTTGGCCTATGTGCGCTCGAGGCGCGAGCAACTGATACTGCGTCCGCCCGGGTGATCAGCCGCCTTGCCATCGGCGGCGTAGGCGTGGCCATTGTCTGGATGTGCTTTTTCGCCGGCTAAATGGAGATGACGGGACGGCTCCGACCTGCTGAGCGCTGGCAGGTGTGTCAGCCTCTTGCACGGCGCCACCGGCCCCCCTGTGGATCACCGGTACCCCCAGTTGCGGGGCACTGCTGGCCGACTACGGATCGCCGCGAGTGGCGAGTATCGGTACGTCTCAACCTGTGAGCAGGTGCCGATACAGCAGCTCTTGGATGTCCTGCCCATCACGGAAGATGGCGAGCACGACGGTTTCGCGCCGCGCCTCGTCGACCAGATATCCCGCTCGATAGCCAGACTTGGAGATCTCGCGATACCTGGTGATACCAAACTCGGCACCGGCGGCGGCAATCGGGTGAGCGAGAGGGGACTTCCGGAGCTCGATGGCGACCTCGTCAACGACGCTGGTCATCTTTGCAACTGCGTCGGGGCGAGAAACCGATTTTGCGAGGTGGTGCACCTGGTCATGCGCGCAGGTCCTCGCCGAAGCGCTGAACCGGACCTGGAAAGCCCTGGCTGTCATTTGCTATCGCCCCCGAACCGCTGTTGCAGGCCTTCTTTCAGCTGCTCGGATGATATGTGCTTGCCACCCTCGTACTCCTTGGATCCCAACGCCAACAGCTTGACCAGGGCGATGGACTCATCGCGGCGGACACGATCCGCATAGGCCTCGATCACATAGGCTGGCTTGCCATTCTGGGTAACAATCATTGGCTCAGTGAGCTCAAGATCGGCCGCATTCTTTTTCAGGTAGCTGATTGTTTCGACTCGCATTGATAGATCCCAATGTTCACTGCAATGCGGCCCACTCTATCGTTTATCGGCCCAAATTAGAACCAAATATGGTCCTATTCTTTCGGCGATGCATTCTTGTGTCAGGGCTGGAGGCATTTCCGGCACCGCTGCGCAGCCCTGCGCTGGCCGGCAGAACTTGGTGCTGCTGCGTCGACCTCGATCGTCAGTTGCCGCCCGCGCCGCCGCGCGGCGCAGGCCGACCGACAGGACCTGGTGCAGCTGCAGACCCAGTTCAACCTCGATCACCAGACGTCTCCGGTGCCTAGACCGCGTAGTGCGGTGATGCATTCTCGCGTTGACTGTCATAATCTGGGGAGCAGATTGCAATCAAAGGCGTCCATCACGACTGTTTGACGAGGGGGTCATTGATGCGTAATATGATTCACAAGAGCGCGAAACCAGCTGCCCCGCAGCGGCTATAGCTGGCGTAGGAACCTCGTTGATAGTTGCGGTATCAGCGTCAGGTGAGACCTCTTCATCCTGGTCTGAGGATGCAAATATCAGGCAAACACTCTTAGGGCAGCTCATAGCTGCCCTTTTTCTTTGCTCTCGATTTCATATCGGCGGAACAAGAGCTCACCATGACGATGCTTGTTCATCGACCTGGCGTCGCTATGCATGAAGTTCCAGAGCAACAGCCCATCTTTCACAGTCACGACCACAAGCATCTGATTCTTGGCCTCATATGCCCCGATGAAGGCCAGCCGGTAGTCGTCATTGGTATAGAGCACCTTCCAGACCTCGAACGGGCCGGTGAGGGTATCCAGGGCATAGCCAACATACCTCTCCCTGGCATCCGCGCGCTTCTCGACGATGTGGGGAAGGCTGTCCCGTAGAATCCGCACAGCACCTACAGGCGTAGTTACATCCACAGAGGTGACTCCGCCAGTAAACCCAAATTGAGTAGCTATGCACTCAACCGCATCGTCAACAGTTGCTGCTGGCGCTACTAGCTCAGGAGCTAGCGCCCTAAGCTCGCGGGTAAGGGAGCGAAGGTCCGGTAGCTGGTGCTCCTTCCAAGTCTGCTGGCCTGAAGCCTCACGGATCATCATCCGGGGCGTTTCAGCCGACATTGCCAGCTCCAAACTTCAATGACGGCATCATTCGGTTGGCCTATTGATCGCCTCGACAATAGCTTCACAGGGACCGACGATGCGTCTGATTAGGGCCTCTAGTTCGGCAATTTTCTGGTTGGCGACCTCTAGCCGGGCTGTATTACGAACCCCTAAGTTGGCAGCCTGGATGATTGCCTTAGAGGCTGTTTTCTCTCCGGTCAGAGCAGAAAAGGCCTCGATTTCCTCATCGGTAACGTTACGAATAGTCAGCGCCATGACTCAATATATCCTGATAGCAAAGTCGCGTATCAATGCGGATCTGGTGGGGAGTATTGATTGCATTTTAACGTTTTTGATAGCAAAAAGGTATTCAGAAAGACTACTTTCACGCGTAATAGCTCGCGGGGCTTGATCACCGGGTGGCGCAAGATCCGCCGCGCTGGACCGCAGGACCTGGCGCAGATGCAGATTCTTGCTGCCCCCGATCATCCACTGCAGCTGGCGCCGCTGCGCGGTCTGGAATGGCCGGCGGGACCTGGCGCGGCTGCAGATCCTGGTCTGCCCCTATTACCAGCTACAGCCGGCGCCGCTGCGCGGCCCGGCTTGGCTGGGCATGGCCGGAAGCGCAAGGTGCAGCTGCAGACCTTGATCGACCTCAATCACCATTGGCTAGCAAGTCTCGCCATCCGCCGATCCGAAGTAATGGATGCGGCGGATCGTAGCTATCAAGCAGCTTCGTGGTAAGTCACGCGCGAAGTACCAGGGTGGTGATGTCGGTGTGACGCAGCATGTGAGAGGTCTGGCTGCCCAGCAGGAAGCGCCTGGCGGCAGAATGGCTGTAGGCGCCCATCACCAGCAGGTCGGCCCGAGTGGCATGCACCCGGTCGGGAATCGCCTCCTCCGGATGCCCGGCGACGAGATGCGTCGTCACCGTGCTGCCACAGGACCTCAAGAGATCCGCAGCGGCTTCCAGTCCGGCCAGCCGGGCCGGGGTGGTGTCGCCGACCTGCAGGATCTCGCCCTCGAGCCCCGACAGCAGCAGACTCTTGGCGACGCGCAACAGACCCTGGTGAGTGGTTTCGCTGCCATCGTAGGCGACCAGAAAGCGCCGGGGCTCGATGAAATCGGCAGCGCAGACCAGGATGGGCTTGTGCAGCATCCGCACCACCGTTTCCAGCTGGCTGCCGATCCCACGGCTGCCGGAGTGCTCACCGCGCTTGCCGATCACCAGCACGCCCAGCTCGGCCTCCAGTTCGCGCAGGGTATCCGCCAGATAGTCATGGCGCTGAAGCGTCGTCGGAGCCGTCGCCACCCCCCGCGCGTGCAACCGCTGCAGGGCTCCGGCCAGCAGCGCCTCGCCGTCGGCCCGCGCCAGGCGGGCACGCTGCTCGTCCAGCCGGGCCAGCGCTTCGAGCAGGTGCTCGCGCGAGCCGAGGCCGATGGCGCCGCTGGTGTCAGGTGAGGTCGGATAGAGGCTGCGTTCCAGGACGTGCAGCAGGGTGATGGGCAGCGCCAGGCGGTGGGCCAGCCAGGCACTGTGGTCGCAGACACTGCCCGCCAGGGGCGAGCCGTCGATACAGGCGATGATCTTGCTCATGGGTGTCTCTCCTCAGTGGCCCAGCAGTTCGCTGCCGGCCCCCGGCTTGTCGTGAATGCCGAAGCGATCGACCAGAGTCGCGCTGGCCTGGTCGAGGTCGAGCACCTGCACGGTCACGCCTTCCCGGCGATACCTGAGCACGACCTTGTCCAGGGCGGCGACGGCGGTGATGTCCCAGAATTGGGCCGCCTTGAGGTCGATGCGCACCTCGTCGAGCACCTCCTTGAAATCGAAGGAGGCGAGGAAGGCCGCGGTGGACGAGAAGAACACCTGGCCCTGCACCTCGTAGCGGCGTACGCCGGGCGCCTCCAGGCGGGAGGTGATGGTCAGCTGGTGCCCCACCTTGTTGGCAAAGAACAGCGAGGCCAGCAAGACCCCGACCAGCACGCCGAGCGCCAGGTTGTGGGTAGCGACCACGACCACCACGGTGGTCACCATCACCAGATTGGTGGAAAGCGGATGGCGCCGCAGATTGCGGATCGAATCCCAGCTGAAGGTGCCGATGGAAACCATGATCATCACCGCGACCAGGGCCGCCATGGGGATGCGCGCGAGCCAGTCGCCCAGGAACACCACCATCAGCAGCAGGAAGACGCCTGCACAGAGGGTGGACAGCCGCGTACGGCCCCCGGACTTCATGTTGATCACCGACTGGCCGATCATGGCGCAGCCCGCCATGCCCCCAGCAGACCCGCGGCGATGTTGGCGATCCCCTGGCCCTTGCACTCGCGATTCTTGTCGCTGGGCGTATCGGTGATGTCATCGACGATGGTGGCGGTCATCAGCGACTCCAGCAGGCCGACCACGGCCAGTGCCAGCGAATAGGGCAGGATGATCAGCAGGGTGTCGAGGGTCAGGGGCACCTGCGGCCAGAGCAGTACCGGCAGGGTATCGGGCAGCTGACCCATGTCGCCCACCGTGCGAATGTCCAGGCCCAGGGCCAGGGAGACGGCGGTCAGCACCAGGATGCAGACCAGCGGCGACGGCAGCAGCCGGCCTACCACCGGCAACAAGGGGAACAGATAGATGATGCCCAACCCGGCGGCGGTCATGGCGTAGACCTCCCAGCCGACATGGGTCAGCTCGGGCAACTGGGCAAGAAAGATCAGGATCGCCAGGGCGTTGACGAATCCCGTCACCACGGAGCGGGATACGAAGCGCATCAGCGCGCCCAGGCGCAGATAGCCGGCGGCGATCTGCAGCACCCCGGTCAACAGGGTGGCGGCCAGCAGGTACTGCAGGCCGTGTTCCTTGACCAGGGTCACCATCAGCAGCGCCATGGCGCCCGTGGCCGCCGAGATCATCCCCGGCCTACCGCCGACGAAGGCGATCACCACGGCGATGCAGAAGGAGGCGTAGAGCCCCACCTTGGGATCGAGCCCGGCGATGATGGAAAAGGCGATGGCTTCCGGGATGAGCGCCAGGGCGACCACCAGGCCGGACAGCACGTCGTTCTTCACATTGGAGAACCAATGCGTCTTGAGGGTATGCAGCATAGATAACTCGCACCTGTGCCTGACCCGTCGAGCAGGTGGCAAACGCCGGATCAGGCGTGAATGTCAGGGTGGGCAGCCGCCACGTCACGGGCGCGACAGGACGGCAAGCGTCCTTGCAACAGGCAAGGACGAGGAAGGCGCGAGCTATGGGGGACTGGGTTGCCAGTCGAGAGATGGGTATTGCATGCCTGCAATCGTAACACATACCGCGGCGACGGCCTTGGGAGGACAACTGGGCGGTTGAGCACGTTGGAAAATGATCCTGACGAGACCCCGATGTATTAAAGAGGTCCAGCCAAGCCATTTAAATATACCACCCCTACACACACCCTGAACTCCAAATCACCCCTGCACCCCCTCAGCCCGGGCTCGCCTACCGATCACCCGCGCCCCGCGCGCGATAGAAGGAAAAGCAGGAAGGGAGCGAGCTACTAGCCCCATATTTGAACTGACGTCCACCTCAGCGCGGCAGAAGGGAAGGGGAATATAGTGAGAAAAAAGCCTTGCTCATTTCGTCTACTGCGACATTGACAAATTTCTACCGCGCTCTGCTATTTTGTGCCGCTGAGCACTACTTTACGCACTACAAACCTAATCTACTTGAGCTATTGAGCACCGTTACTGCCGTTGACTGCCAATGGCGGCAGCAGATAAGACGAAGGTGGAAACTTTAGTAGAAAGCGTGTCTGCCCTTCTGAACATTCCACGCATGCCCCACCTCCATGATAAGCCATGATCGCGCGTACGATCGCCAGCCCCAACCCATTGCCGGCGGTATGGCGGTCACTGCCACGGTAGAAGCGCTCGAAGAGCCTGGGCAGCTCCTCGGTAGCGATCGGGGGGCCTTGGTTGGTAACCGCCACGCACCCGACGCCGTCTTCTCGCCTAAACAACGTCACCGTCACCTCAGTCCCGGGATAAGCATGTCGAATGGCGTTCGATAGCACGTTCGAGATGGCACGCTGGATCATTAGCGTGTCGCCCTCGACCAGCAGCTGCCCCTCGACGGCCAGCTCGAGTTCGCGCGCCTCGGCATAGGCTTCGAACAGGCTGCAGACCCTGAGCGCCTCGTGCTCGACAGCCACCTTGCCCAATGAACTCAGCGGTTCGTGACTGTCCAGGCGGGCCAGCAGCAGCATGTCCGTGACGATTCGGCTCAGGCGATCCAACTCGTCCAGGGATTCCTCCAGGGCCTGTTGATACGCGGTCTCGTCACGCTTCCGGCTGAGTATCATCTGCGTACGCCCAATGAGGATCCCGAGCGGCGTACGCAACTCGTGGGCAACGTCGTCGGCGAAGCGGTCGAGCAACTGCACCCCGGCGTTGAGGCGCTCCAGCATGGTATTCAGCGCAGTGGCCAGCTCAGCCACTTCTGCAGGCAGGTTGGTGTCGTCGACCCGCAAGGTGAGCTGTCGGGTAGTGATCGACCGTGCGGTACGGCGGAAGCGCCGCAAGGGTGCAAGGCCCTGATAGCCCGTCCACCACGCTGCGGCGCCGATCAGCAGCAGCAGAATCGGCAGACTGATTAGGGCCGCGCGGAGGAAGGCGTCCAGGAGGAAGCTGTCGTTGCTGCGATCCTGGCTCAGCAGTAGCTGCAGTGGCGGTAGCCCTGGAATGGTCAGGTTGGCTCGGGCAGTCAAAAGGTCATGACCGTCATCGGAGTGCCAGGCCAAGGTCTGGGCATCCGGCCAGCGTTCTGGCCGGAGCTCGTCGGCATAGGCATGGGAGCCCAGCCCGTACAGGGGAGTGTCCCCGGTGGCCGACAGCACCGTGACTGACAGCTCCTCGTGGCCGAGCAGCGTATCAGCCAAGCTGTGCTGCCAGGGCGCCTTGGGATCCGTGGGACGCTCTTCCAGGCTGTGCTGGATCTGACCCAATTTGGCTTGCAGCTGGTCGGCAGCGCGCCTGCCCAGCTCTCGATCCAGAACGCTGTACACCATGACGACCAGCAGGATGGCCAACAGCAAGCCCACGCCCGTGACCATCAGCCCCAGGCGCAGGGCCAGGCTCATGGGCCTCACGAACGACGCTCCATCACGTAGCCAACGCCTCTTACGGTATGGATAAGGGCTTCCCCGAAGGGCTCATCGACCTTCATCCGCAAGCGTCGAATCGCAACCTCCACCACGTTGGTGTCGCAGTCGAAATTCATGTCCCAGACCCGCGAGATGATCTCGGTGCGGGAGAGCACTTCGCCCTGGCGCTGCATGAGCAGATGAAGCAGCGCAAATTCCTTGCTGGTCAGGTCGATGCGTTGGTCGCCGCGAAAGGCCCGATGGCGAAAGGGATGCAGTTCGAGGTCGGCCAGTTGCAGGGTCTCGCTGAGCACTCGCGTCTCGCCGCGCCTGAGCAGCGCGCGGATGCGGGCGAGCAACTCCGGAAATTCGAAAGGCTTGGTCAGATAGTCGTCAGCGCCGGCGTCCAGTCCACGGACGCGTTCGCTGGTGCGGCTCTGCCCCGTCAGCAGCATCACCCGGGTCTGCTTGCGTCGGCGCAGCAATTCCAGGACTTCCAGGCCATCCATCGTCGGCAGATTGATGTCCAGCAGGATCAGGTCGTAGTCCTGCTGGAGGGCCAGATGCAAGCCATCGATTCCGGTCGCGGCCCGATCGACCACATAGCCATTCTCCGTGAGGCCCTGCTGCAGATAATCCGCAGCCCGGGCTTCGTCTTCCACTATCAGTAAGCGCATCGTCGGTGTCGGTCGTGTCGAGAGGGCGACGCAGGCTGCAGCCTGTAGCCAGTAGAGGGTCAAGCGACCAAGCCTGCCGCTATCCTTGCCCGGCGGCAACTTCCTTGCAGCTTTGTAATGTTGGTGTCACCGGAGCGATAGGTGGCGCTCCCTAGAGTCGGCTTCGCTATCGAGCGTCGCTCCCTTCGAGCGTCGCGCCTTCTGCACAGGAGCCGCTGTCGTGCCGCTATTCTTTTCTTGTCGACATCCCGCCCTAAGGCACCTGATGGTGCTGGGGCTGGGCCTGCTGCTCGCCGGCGGATCGGCCCAGGCCTCAGCGCTGACCCTGGAGCAGGCGCTGGCCCAGGCCCTGCGCGACAATCCCGACTACCTGGCGGCCCGCCAGGAGACCGCCGCGGCCGCAGGTGCACGGCAGCAGGCAGGCCTCCTGCCCAACCCGGAACTCGCCTTCGAGGTCGAGGACACTCGCTCTGCCAGTCAGACCCGTAGCATCACGCTCACCCAGCCCTTTGAGCTGGGCGGCAAGCGCGCCGCACGGGTGGCGGTGGCCGAGGCCAACGCTGGCGTGGTCGACGCGGACCTCGAGGCGCGCCGTTATGCCCTCCGTGCGGACATCATCCAGGGCTTTTACGAGTTGCTCTTGGCAGAAGAAGCGGTGCGGCTCGCCAAGCAATCGCAGGCGCTGGCCCAGCGCAGCCTGGACAGCTCGGGGGCGCAGATTCGAGCGGGCAAGCTTTCACCGGTATCGGGTACCCGCGCGGAGGTGGAACAGGTCACCCAGCGGCTGGAGCTGAGACGCGCACTGCAGCAGCGTGACAACGCGCGGGTAAGTCTTGCCCGCCAACTGGGTGTCTCAGTGATCGAACTCGGTGAGCCGGTCGGTGACCTGGATCGTCTGCCCGAACCTCCCGGCGAAGCCCGGCTGCTGCAGGCGATCCGCCAGACACCGGCGATGCTCAAGGCGCGGCAGCAGGTAGCCGCCGGGGATGCCGACGTCGATCTGCAGCGCAGCCAGCGCTATCCGGACGTGCGGGTGAGCCTGGGCAGCCAATACGACGAGCTCGAGGGGGAGCGGGTGAATCTGGTGGGCTTCTCGCTCCCGCTACCGCTCTTCGATCGCAACCAGGGCAACCTGCTCGCCGCCTCCAGCCGCGCCGACCAGGCCCGGGATCTACAGCGAGCGACCGAGCTGCAGATTCAGGCCGAGACCCTTCAGGCGCTGCGCGACTGGCGTAGCGCGGCAGCGGACGTCGACGACTTGCGCAACCGGGTGATGCCGGCGGGCCAGCGCACGGTCGATGACCTCACGCGCGGCTTCTCGCTGGGACGTTTCGCCCAGTTGGATGTGCTGGAAGCCCAGCGCGCCCTCATTGCGGCGCGGGGGCAGTACCTGCTCGCCCAGCGGGCGCAGATCGCTGCCTGGGCTCGCCTCGAACGCCTCCATGGCCCGCTCTTCACCTCCCCATGACGCTACAGATCCCGGTAACGAACCGGGTGCGGAGTTCTTGCATGACCATGATTTCATTCAGGCCGAGACTGCTGCGGCCGCTGCTGATCGCGGTAATCGGCAGTGGGCTGCCGTTCGGTACGCTGCAGGCGGGTGCCGGCCACGACCATCCCGAATCCGCTGCACCCCCGGCGAAGGCGGCCGCTGCCAAGGCGGTAACGGCCCCGTCGCACGCGGCTCTGGCCGCAGAAAAGGACGGCCAGGCAGCAGACGAGGGCGCCCATGGCGAGGGCGAAGAGACGCATGCCGAAGGCGAGATCGAGCTGAGCGCGGAGCAGATTCGCGCGGCCGGTATCGAGACCCAGGTGGTCACACCGGTCAGCGTGGGCGCGTCCTTGAGTCTCCCCGGAGAAATTCGCTTCGATGAGGATCGTACCGCTCACGTGGTGTCTCGCACCCCCGGCATCGTCGAGGAGGTGAAGGCCAATCTCGGGGACCGGGTGCGCAAGGGACAGGTGCTGGCGGTCATCGCCAGCGAGCAGCTGTCCGAGGTGCGCAGCGAGTTGGCGACCGCACAGCAGCGTTTGCAGCTGGCGCGCACCCTCTATGCCCGCGAGCAGAGCCTCTGGCAGGAGCGGATCAGTGCTGAGCAGGATCTGCTGCAGGCGCGGCAGACGCTGCAGGAAGCCGAGATCGCCGTCCGCAACGCCCGCCAGAAAGCTCAGGCTCTGGGTGGCGCGGCCTCCGCTCAGGGCGGTAGTCGCTATGAGTTGCGCGCACCCTTCGACGGCGTGGTGGTGGAGAAGCACCTGGTCCTCGGCGAGCGAGTGGACGAAGCCAGCAACCTGTTCACGCTCACCGACCTGTCCCGCGTGTGGGCGACGTTCGCCGTTCCGGCGCGTGACCTCGATCGAGTGACCGTTGGCCGACAGGTGGAGGTGGTTGCAGGAGAGCTGGACAGTCGCACCGAGGGCACCGTGGCGCATGTCGGCAATCTGCTGGGCGAGCAGACCCGGGCGGCGACCGCCCGCGTCACCCTGGCCAATCCGGCCGGCGCCTGGCGCCCGGGTCTGTTCGTCACGGTACGGCTCGCTGACGAGCGCAAGGCCAAGGTACTCGGCGTGCCCAGTGGCGCCGTGCATGTCGTGGAGGATCGCCCCGTGGTGTTCGTCCGGACGGCGGACGGATTTCAGGCGACCCCCGTGGTCACCGGGGTGCGGGACGGTGAGCGCACCGAGATTCGTCAGGGCTTGAGCGCCGGCCAGGTAGTGGCCGACCGCGGCAGCTTCATTCTCAAGTCGGAACTGGGCAAGGGCTCGGCCGAGCACTCCCACTAAGGGCGCATCATGTTCGAACGTATTCTTCGCTTCGCCATCGAGCAGCGCTGGCTGGTGCTGCTCGCCACGCTCGGCATCGCCGCCCTGGGGATCTACAGCTATCGCCACCTGCCCATCGATGCGGTGCCGGACATCACCAACGTCCAGGTACAGATCAACGCGGAAGTACCGGGCGCTTCGCCGCTGGAGGTCGAACAGCGGGTTACCTATCCGCTGGAAACGGCCATGGCCGGCCTGCCCGGGCTGGAGCGGACCCGGTCGTTGTCGCGCTCGGGCTTTGCTCAGATCAGCGTCATTTTCGCCGATGGGACGGATCTGTTCTTCGCTCGCCAGCAGGTGAGCGAGCGCCTCCAGGGGGCGCGCGAAGCCCTGCCGGAGGGCGTGGAGGTCAATCTGGGGCCGCTGTCCACCGGGCTCGGGGAAATCTTCCTCTGGACAGTGAAGGCCGCGCCTCAGGCGCGCCGGGCTGACGGCGAAGCCTATACGCTCACCGATCTGCGCGAGATCCAGGACTGGATCGTCAAACCCCAGTTGCGTACCGTACCCGGGGTGGCGGAAGTCAACACCATTGGCGGCTACGCCAAGGAGTATCAGATCGCGCCCGATCCCAAGCGCCTGGCCGGCTATCGCATCACCCTGGAACAACTGGCGGTGGCGCTGGAGCGGAACAACGCCAATGTCGGCGCCGGTTTCATCGAGCGCGCCGGGGAGCAGCTGGTGATTCGGGTACCGGGGCAGCTCGCCTCCGTCGAGGACATCGCCACCATCGTGCTGGCGACGGTGGACGGTACCCCGGTACGGGTCCGGGATGTGGCCACGGTCGGGGTAGGGCAGGAGTTGCGGTCCGGGGCGGCTACCGAGAATGGCGAAGAGGCGGTGCTCGGCACCGTCTTCATGCGGGTGGGCGAGAACAGCCGCGAGGTGGCCCTGGCGGTGGCTGGGCGCCTGGCGCAGATCAACCGCAACCTGCCGGAAGGCGTGCAGGCGGTCGCCGTGTACGACCGCACCACGCTGGTGGACAAGGCGATCGCCACGGTACGCAAGAATCTGGTGGAGGGTGCGCTGCTGGTCATCGCCGTGCTCTTCGTCTTCCTCGGCAATCTGCGCGCGGCGCTGATCACCGCGCTGGTGATCCCGCTGTCGATGCTCTTCACCTTCAGCGGCATGGCCGCGAATCGGGTCAGCGCCAACCTGATGAGTCTGGGTGCGCTCGACTTCGGCATCATCGTCGATGGCGCCGTGGTGATCGTGGAGAATGCCATTCGCCGGCTGGCTCATGCCCAGGAACGGCACGGTCGGGTACTCGATCGAAGGGAGCGCTTCCAGGAAGTGTTCGCCGCCGCCCGCGAGGCGCGCAGACCGCTGATCTTCGGGCAGCTGATCATCATGGTGGTCTATCTGCCGGTGTTCGCCCTGACGGGTGTGGAAGGCAAGATGTTCCATCCCATGGCCTTTACCGTGGTGATCGCCTTGCTGGGTGCCATGCTGCTGTCCATCACCTTCGTCCCGGCGGCCGTGGCGCTGTTCGTCACGGGTCGCGTGCAGGAAAAGGACAATCGACTGATGAGCGCGGCGCGGCGCGGCTATGCCGTCGCGTTGGATGCAGCCATGCGTCGGCGGCCACTGGTGTTCGCCGGCGCTGGCCTGAGCGTGGTGCTGACGGTGCTGCTGGCGCTGCGCCTGGGCAGTGAATTCGTACCTAGCTTGAGCGAGGGTGATTTCGCGCTGCAGGCGCTCAGGGTGCCCGGTACCGGCCTGGGGCAATCGGTGGACATGCAGCAACGCCTGGAGCGCTCCATCCTGGATCAGGTACCCGAGGTGGAGCGGGTATTCGCGAGGACCGGGACCGCGGAGATCGCCGCAGATCCGATGCCGCCGAACATCTCCGACAGCTACGTGATGCTCAAGCCGCAGGCACAGTGGCCTGATCCAGGCAAGTCCCGCGAGCAGCTGATGGCCGAGCTGGAAGCAGCGGCGGCGCGTGTACCCGGTAGCAATTACGAGTTGTCGCAACCGATCCAGCTGAGATTCAACGAGCTGATTTCCGGCGTGCGCAGCGATGTGGCGGTCAAGGTCTTCGGCGACGACATGGCGGTGCTGAACAAGACCGCTGCGGAGATTGCCAGGGTGTTGCAGAAGGTCACCGGCGCCGCCGAGGTGAAGGTGGAGCAGACCGGGGGGTTGCCGCTGCTGAGCGTGCAGATCGATCGTGAGCGAGCCGCGCGTTATGGCCTCAATGTCGGTGACATCCAGGATGTGATTGCCACGGCGCTCGGCGGACGCAAGGCCGGCACGCTTTTCGAGGGTGATCGCCGCTTCGATCTGATGATCCGCCTCCCGGAAACGCTGCGCAGCGATCCGGCGGTGCTGGCGCGCCTGCCCATTCCATTGCCAGCGGTGGAAGGCCGCGTCGAGTTCATTCCCCTGGCCGATGTGGCGCGCCTGGAAACGGTGCTGGGGCCGAATCAGATCAGCCGTGAAGACGGCAAGCGCCTGGTGATCGTCAGTGCCAATGTTCGCGATCGGGACCTGGGTAGCTTCGTGGCGGATGCCACCGCCGCCATTACGGACCAGGTACGGATTCCCGCAGGCTACTGGACCAGTTGGGGTGGCCAATTCGAGCAGTTGCAGGCTGCCGCCGCCCGCCTGCAACTCGTGGTGCCGGTGGCCTTGCTGCTGGTGTTCGTGCTGCTGTTCATGATGTTCGGCAATCTGCGCGACGGCCTCGTGGTCTTTACCGGTATTCCCTTCGCCTTGACGGGCGGAGTGCTGGCGTTGTGGTTGCGGGACATTCCCCTGTCGATCTCGGCAGGCGTGGGTTTCATCGCGCTGTCGGGCGTCGCGGTGCTCAATGGCCTGGTGATGATCTCCTTCATCCGTGGCCTGCTGGAGGAGGGCAAGCCGCTGGACATCGCCGTGCGCGAGGGGGCGCTGGTCCGCCTGCGGCCGGTGCTGATGACTGCGCTGGTGGCCTCGCTGGGCTTCATTCCCATGGCCCTGGCGACGGGCACCGGCGCAGAGGTACAACGGCCGCTGGCGACCGTGGTGATCGGCGGCATCCTGTCTTCCACCGCCCTGACGTTGCTGGTCCTGCCCGCGCTCTACCACAGTGTCCTGCGCCGTCGCGAACAGCCCGGGGAAGGATGACAGGATTGTAATGCGCGGCTCATCCTGGCGTTAGCCGCGCCCCTCTAGAGTGGCTCTCATACCCACACTGCACCCTAGAAGGAGAAACACCATGACGTTCCTTAAAACTGCCCTGTTTGCCGCCACCCTCGTTGTTGCGAACCTCAGCTATGCCGCAGACGGCAGCGAGCGCTCGATCTCGCACAACGAAAATTTTCGAGAGCGCCAAGCGGCGCTCCAGCAGCATCGAGAGACGCATGAGATGGTGGCGGAGGAGGTCAATCAGTCAGGTAAGCAAGATACAATTAAAAAGACCGACTAATTTTAACAGCCAAAATTGGCATTTTGTCGCTTGTGGCTTTTTAGGCTCTGACTGAGGGTATGGTAAGTTTTTAAGCAGAAGTACCGTACTCGAATGCCTAGGCTCAAGGACAGGCAGGGTGGCCAACTAGATAGCGCTAGGGACATACGAGCATGAGAGGCACAGTGTTGCAGCTGATCAAGAATGCTAAACGGCAAGGAAGCATCTCCGATCTCACTTCGTTCCGTCCGTCTGGTTGGTCAATAGGCCCCAACGTACTGACCTGCTAGTGCCGCGCTCGCGTCGTATTAATTAGGACATAGAAGCACCCATCGAAGTGTAGCGTCAGATTTTTGATATCTGCCGCGGCTTGAGCCGCGTGAAGACACGAAGCAGATCTCCATCATCACAAGGGGGGCGATGCGCATAAAAATTCGATTGTACAGGCTTGGCGAACCAAAAATTTTAATCGACATGAGTAGCGGCAGTTAGGCACCGGCTGCATCGATGGCGCCGATGTGAATCGGCCCCGCTTTCCTAGACACTCTCCAAGCTCTGGAAATAGCGTTTCTCAAACTCTATGGCGATAGCTGCCTAGCGCTGCCGTGCCATCGTTTAGGGTTATAAGACATCTCGATGTAATCGTACACATTACTACGGGCTTCTTCGCGGGTGCCGTAGGTTTCTCGTCGGATGCGTTGGCGCTTCAGCAACTGGAAAAAGCTTTCCTCCACCGCGTTGTCGTGGCAGTTGCCGCGTCGACTCATGCTGCTGATCAGGCTGTTGGCCTTGAGGAAAATCTGCCAGTCCGAACTGCTGAACTGGCTGCCAAGGTCAGAGTGAATCATCACTTCCTGCTTGGGCTTGCGCCGCCACACCGCCATTAGCAACGCATCAATGGCCAAGTCGCTGCACATCTGTGGTTTCATCGACCAGCCAATTACCTGGCGTGAAAGCAGATCCAGCACCACCGCCAAGTACAACCAACCCTCATAGGTACGGATGTAGATGATGTCGGTGACCCAGACTTTGTTCGGTTCACCGACGTCGAACTGCCGCTCCAGGCGATTGGGCGAGGCCACCGTCGGCCTGCCGCCGTAGTAGCCGGGGCGCTGACGATAGCCGGTCTGCGAGCGCAGCCCTTCTTCCCGTATCAGGCGAGCCACACAGTGCCGGCAACAGGACTCCCCCAGCTCACGCAGATCGTTGTGGACCCTGCGGTAGCCGTAAACTCCACCGTTTTCCAACCAGGCATGCTTGATCAATCCGCGCAGGAGCTGATCTTCCTTGGCGCGTACGGATTTCGGCTCGGCCAGCCTGGCGTAGTAACCGCTGGGATGCACCTGGAGCGTCTGGCAGAGACGTCGCACCGGGTACTCCACCGACAGCTAGCTGATGAAGGCCTACTCCAGCCGGACTCCTTGGCAAAGTACGCGGCGGCCTTTTAAAAATGTCTCGCTCTTCGGTCACCCGCTTGAGTTCGGCGCGCAAACGACGCAATTCGGCATGCTGATCGTCTTTTTGCTGCCGCTGTTCTTAGGGCTTGCCGTAGCGCATGATCCAGGCATACAGGCTATGCACCGACATGCCCAACCGCGCCGCTACCTCAGTAACGGGGAGGCCACGCTCGGTCACTAGCTTGACCGCTTCGATTTTGAATTCTTCGGGGTAACGTTGGTCGCTCATAGCACCTCCTAATGGGCGTCATTATGAAGCTTGGAGGTGTCTACGAAACTAGAGGCGATTCAGTTGGGCGATAGGTTAACTATCATAGCTGCGCGGCTATTCCCAGAAATTAGACCCAAAAAAAGGGTGCCAATTGGCACCCTAAGACGTACACCCTAACCAAAGGAGAACAAAGATGTACGTAAATAAATTTCAATTAAAGCAGGGAGAGGGGGTATTCGGTAATGATCCTGATTTCATCTAGGTCTGACTCAAACTTGCTTGCGCGCGTGGTAGCTTGTCTCAACCGGAATGATAGATCTTTCGCAGGTCCGCTCTGCACTACATAGCGCGCCTCTATATCACGCTCCCAGCGATGTTGGTTTTGTAATGGTAGACCATTCTCGTCACGCCGCATATATACGGAGTTTGCGTTCGAGTAGTCCGCATTCCAGCCCTTCCCATATCGGGCCATCAGAGTTAGCCCAGGAATCCCATACTGCGCAAGGTTTATATCATAGCGTAAAAGAACTGACTGCTCTTTCGGGGAGTTGAAGTCACTATACTGAATGGAGTTGTTAAGGTAAATTGAGTCAGATTGTCTCAGGTAGTCGAAATCGTTGTCCCCGTTGTTTTGCTGGTAGCTCATGGTTATAGAGTGCGCACCCGCTACAATGCCACTGCTAACACTCCAGATATTTGTGGAAAACTCCCCAAGAAACTTTCTACCGTCGTCGACCGATCTATAGAAGTTTAACCCCGCTGTTAGAGCTAGATTATCGTTAATAGGATAGCTGGCGATGGATCCAAAATAGTATTGGCGCCAGGAATTATCTAACTTGCTTGTATAGAGGCTGCTTGTGAGGTACTCATTTATCTTGTACTCACCGCCGAGGTAAGAAAGGTAAGACGACTTCACTTGACCAGCATAGAAGGTTACAAAATCACTTCCCGTCTCGCTTTGCTGCGGCTGGCTCATGGCGTGTAAACGCCCGCCATTAATAGTTATGGCGTCGAAGCTGTTGTTCGTTGCGGTAATGCCTTTAAAGCTTTGTGGAAGTAGGCGTGAGTCGCCAAAATGCACAACAGGTGTAGTAGGGAATACGTCGCCAAGCTTTACCTCAGTATCTAAGAATTTCAACTTTACGGCGCCAAGTAATTTGGAGTACTCGGTCGTGGGATCACCGTTCGCGTCTGCGGGAAGCAAGTTAACGCTACCGCCCTGGCCCGTTCGGCCCCTTCCGCTGTCTAAACGTAGGCCAAGAAGCCCAACTGCGTCTACCCCAACGCCTACGGTACCTTGTGTATATCCTGATCTATAAAAGGCTAATAGACCATGCGCCCAAGTTTCAGAGTAGCCGTTGCCTGCAGAGTTTGCTTGGCCCTTTCTAAAATCCCTATTGAAGTAATAGTTCCGATTCATAATTGAAAGTGAGCTATCTTCTAAGAAGCCTCCAGAGTTTTCTGAAGCTGAATTCGCACTCACTACCTGCGGTATAAAAATAAATGGAATTATTAAGGTCTTTATAACGTTGGTTTGCAAGACGGTGCTCCTTTGGGGTGAGGCAGGTCGATACTGATGTATTTTTTGTTAGTCCTGTGATTTTCAAAGAGTAATCCTTTCAGGACGATTGCTGCTAAATTACAATTTTGTAATCTTAATATCGAGTTCTCATTCATAACAGTTTTGTAATTGCAACGTCATTCTCTCGATATGCGTTCTAGGTAAAGTAAGGTCAAGGTTTTGGATTTCGACTAACTCAAATGATAGAGGTGCCGTTGTGAGATATAAACAGGCGGTCTTAGGTTCTTTGCTTATTTTTTCTTCTTTTGTCTCGGCGGCTAACGTTGCTAGTAGTCGCTATCCAAGCATTCCCGCTGATGCCGAGCGTGTAAATCGTTTACTTAGTAGTGGGGCCGATGGGAGGGTTCGGGTGCCATTCAAGTCTGAAAGGTTTCATGTTGTTGATGCGCGGTTTCAGGATAATACGAATTAGATATTTAAAAAGTTGAGGTCATTGATTCGTTGACGGCTACAGCCAGTTTTGCTGGCTGTGCCTCTGGTTATTAATTAGCCTGTCGAAGGCTGATAATCTTGTAAATTCTCCCTCAACTTAACCTAGAGTCAGTTGAAGTGGTTTGGTTTTCAGAGTTAAAACCTAAGGGCTTAAATTATGATTTTAGCAAAAATGGCTTTTGTAACGCTCCTTTTTTCCGTATCTAGCTTGCTGTACGCTGCTGATGGCGCAGAGCGGTCGATACAACGAAACGAGCAATTCCGCGCGGACCAAGGTAGGGTTGATAGAGATCGTGCTTATCATCGAGCATTAACAGAAAAAGAGAATACAAAGCTTAACAAAAAAACTGATAATTGAGTGGCTTCGGTTATCAATCTGCACATCTTTTGATTCTTCGGAGGCAGATGAAATAGGGTGTCTAAAGATTGCCTATTAGCTGATACTGATCCATCGTCTCGATCATACTATGGGTACGGTCATCGGACTAATGTCGGCATTTTCTATAAGTATCACATGCTCAGTACGGTCTCTTAAAGTTGTATAGATAGCTGTGGCATGTATTCAGAAAGCTATGAAGTAGCATCGAATAGCTGGTGACTATGTGATACGAGTGTCGCTTGAGATTAAGTTATACTGACACTATGGCTTTAATATAAGAGGTTTAGATAGGTGTAATAAAGTTAATCGAGAACGCTGGCAGCACCAGCAAGGCGGCACGGGTATTGAGCGTAAGCCAGCCCGCTGTCAGCCAGGCGATTCGCAAGTTAGAAACAGCGACTACGTCAACACTTAACCTTGAAGGCCGCTTAATGACTGCTCTTGGCTGGGCGTCGGGTGGCGAGGCATACAAGTAGGCATACACGGTTGCTGATAAGCTGAGCTGGATCTGATGGTTCCAAGGTCTTTTCTTTTCGTGGAAGGAACCGAATCTTTGTTAGAACGTGGCTGCTTGCGGTCTATTCGAGTGACAGCCATTGCTTCTGTGGTCCACAACGACTAAAGACAAATTTTAATAATTAATTAAGTTTATTATAAGCTAGAGAATTTCTGTGTGACTCTTTGGTGGCTTAATTTGAAATGAGCGTCGGGAGTAACTCCGCAGTATGATTGCTGATTAATAAGAATTTGCTAAATATCACAATCCTCATTGTCTGTTATGGTCATTCAATTTTACAGGGCTTACGTGTTTGTGGGGATTAATGCTCTGAGCTTTCTCATTACTTCATCGCGTTCCGCCTCACTTCCATCCTTGAACTTTTGTAGTTGCTCGAATAGTGCGTAGTCTGATAATGCTTCAGGCTCAAACCCGAATTTTCTGGTGTATCTGTTAAGCTTACAGATGCCGATTGTAAACCAGCCCTTGTCAGTTTTGTCGGAGTAAAGCTTGTTTCGATGTACCTTTATATGCTCGTCGTATTCGTCTATCGACGGATGAACAATTTTGAAACGCTCAGAGGATTTTGGATAATTTGTAGCATCCCCGTTAAGAGTTTCCGTTTCTTCCTCGTTTAGAATGGCTTTATCATTTTTTGCAAGATTGCAGTCTGCGCAGATAACACATAGATTTTTGGGTTCAAATAGAAACGCTACATGCTTCGATTTTGGCAATATGTGCTCCACAGTCGCGTTTCCTGCGGCAGTTACGGACAAAGTTCCCTTGCAGTAAGGACATACTCCTTTCTGCTCAAGACGGTAAAATTCACGGACTTTACTGCGTAACTTCATTAGCTCATCTTTAGACCAGTCTTTATGGTTGTGTCCCTCTTGTGCGACTAAATCGCTAATTATCTGTTTATCCTCATCGTCTAAAATATAATGGTTATTTATCAGTGGCATAGTATTGGCACACATCCACAACAGTGTTGATCAGCTCAAAATTTGGATCCGCTGCTTCCAGTTTGCGCTGCATTGTCTGTAGCTTTCTCATCTCGGCTTTTATCTGGTCGGATATGGTTTTTTCCGATCTGATTTTTGTGAGCAATGAAAACGCTAATCTGGTGATGTACTCGTTCATTATCCCAGGTGCGTCAAAAAGCTCTGCCAGCTGATAATCTGCGGATTTTTCTAGGTAATCATTTGATCGATGGAGTTTGTTTTCGTCAATCACTGTTATGAAGCAGTTTTCGGCAGAAAGTCGAGAAACAATCTGGGGTGAATGCGTTGCTATTATGAAATGGCACTCTTTGTATTGAGAGAAAACAGTCGTTAGAGTTTTTATGAACTGTTCCTGCCAAGCTGGATGTAAGCTGATCTCCGGCTCATCTATTAATATCAAGGATCGATGTTCGATCTGTCCGGCAATGCCTAGTGTCATTACGAGCATGCATTGTTCGCCGGAGCTGTGAAGTGACCCCCGAAAGCTGGACACCACCTTGGAGGTGCCCATGCCCAAGTATTCCCTTCCTTTCAAAATGAAGATCGTCGCCCAGTATCAAAGGGGAGACCGCACCTACGGCCAACTTGCCAAAGAGCACCGCGTCAGCGTGGTACAGGTAAAGGGGTGGATTGGCACCTACGCCAGTCACGGAAAAGTAGGTCTACAGCAGCGCTATCGGTACCACAATGTCGATTTTAAGATTGAGGTTGTACGGCAGATCGTCGAAGGGCTATCCATCCGACGGGCAAGCGAGCGGTTCAACCTCAATCGCTCCCAAATGCAGCGCTGGGTCAACGCGTGGCAGCAGTATGGTATCGAGGGGTTGGCCAGCAAACGTAGAGGTGATGCCTTGCCCCTTTCTCCCACTCCAGATCCATCCGCTTTCAAGTCCAACGTCGCAAGCCCCGTCCTAGAGCTGGAAAGGCAGGTGGCCTATCTGCAGGTGAAAAACGTTTTCCTGCGCAAGGCCATGAGCCTGGGTCTCAAAGACAGCGATTTGGACAATCGGCAGAAGGCACTTATCGTGCAGGAGCTACGGTCACGGTATCCGCTTGATGCGCTTCTCAAAGGGGCAGGGCTTCCTCGAAGCAGCTTTTACTACCACCTCAACGTTGCACGCCAACCGGACAAACAGCATGCGCGCAAGGAGAGCATCCGAGCGATGTTCGTCTGTCATCGGGGTCGCTATGGCTATCGTCGAATCACCCAGGCATTACGCAACGAAGGGCAGCAGATCAATCACAAAGCGGTACAACGTTTGATGGGCGAAATGTCTTTGAAGTGCACGTTGCGACGTCGTCGTTACCGCCCCTTCACAGGGCCTGAGTCCTACGTTGCCCCCAACCTTCTAGAGCGGCGCTTCACCGCACCGCAGCCCAATCAGCGATGGGCGACTGATATTACCGAGTTTCGCGTCAATCAAGATCGGCTTTACCTGTCGCCGATCCTTGACCTATTCAATAGAGAAATCGTGGCTTATGAGATAAGTGAGCGCGCGACGTTCAATATGGTCTTGCGAATGTTGAAGAGCGGAATAAAAACGCTTCGACCTGACGAGAAACCGCTGATTCACTCCGATCAGGGTTGCCACTATCAATACCCTGCCTACCAACAGACGATTCGCCAGCATGGCATTACCCAGAGCATGTCCAGGCGAGGCAATTGTCTCGACAATGCAGCGATGGAAAGCTTCTTCGCAGTGCTGAAATCCGAGCTCTTTCACTGCGCAAAATTTGCCACAGTGCAACAGTTAGCGGCGGCAATTCGAGACTATATCCACTACTACAATCACGAGCGCATCAAGCTGTTACTGGGAGGCCGCAGTCCCGTCGGATACCGCAAGGCAAAAGCGGCAGCCCGCGATGACTGTAGCTAGTGGAGCGCTTGCCGTATCGCTCTCTCGAGATCTTCGTACAGCCAAGGCTTTTGCAGAAAGACGACGTGGGCGGGAAGCTCGGCACTCACCGAGTACTCATAACCTGTCGTGATGATCGTCGGCATGTCCGGCCAGCGGCTCAAGAGCATCTGGGCAAGCTCTGCCCCTTTAAGCTGTCCAGGCATCAGGTGATCGGTAATGAGCAAGTCAGGACGCAGGCCGCCTAGGACAGCAACGAGAGCATCATCGCCGCTGGCGAAGTGGTGGAGCGTCGCGCCGTTCTCTTTCAGGAAATCATCCAGAATCTGACCCAGCGTCAGATTGTCCTCCACCACCACAACACGTATAGCCGTAAGGTTCAGCATCAGCTGCTCAAGGGTGAGGTCAAACGCTCATTTTAACAGGTGCCTTGAGGACTTACCTCATCACCGGTGTTGCTGGTATCAACGGCACCTACGCTGCTGACAACCGCTCTCGAATGACCTCTTCGATCTGCTGGTAGGTCCAGGGCTTGGCGATAAAGGCTGCGTTAGGGGCCAGGCTGTGATGCTCAGTACCGCTATAACCGGACGTGAGCACCACCGGCAGCGCAGGCCAACGGTCCGCTACGATCTGCGCCAAGTCAAAGCCGTTGAGCCGCCCGGGCATCATGACGTCAGTGACAACCAAGGCGATCTCACCGGCATGCTGTTCTAGGTAAGACAAGCCATGGTCGGCACGGTCAGCCGTTACGGCGGTGGCGCCCATATCGGAGACGATTTCTGACAGAAGCAATAGCAAAAGCGGTTCGTCGTCGACGACCAAAATCTGAAGTGGGAGCAAAATTGATCACTTGAAGGCTACAGCCGACATATTGGATGGCAACGCCTGGTAGACCGTCCGATGCTGGTGCCGTTGCTTGAAGTTGACGGATGGTCAATTATCGAGCACCTGTCTGACTTTGACGGCCAGATCCCGCAGCGTAAAGGGCTTGGGCAGCAGGGCGACCCCCTGATCCAACGTCCCGTTGTGGACGATGGCATTACGGGTGTAGCCCGTGGTGTAGAGCACCCGCATAGAGGGTTGCGACAGGCCGATCTGATCGGCCAATTGACGCCCCGTCATCTCGGGCATGACAACATCGGTAAACACCAAGGAGATCTCCGGATGCTGGGTGAGCAGGTTGAGCGCCATCGCGCCGCTGTCGGCATCAAGCACCTGATAACCCAGCTCCATCAGGGACTCGACCGATATGACGCGCACCCGCGGATCGTCTTCCACCACAAGGATCAGCTCGCCTTCCTGGGCGACCGGAATGACATCGGTCGAAGTAGCATAACGCTCGGTAGGTTTGGCATCACCCCGATAGCGCGGCAAGTAGATCTTGACCGCGGTGCCATGCCCAAGCTCGCTGTAGAGCTTGATGTGGCCCAGTGATTGTTTGACGAATCCATAAACCTGCGAGAGCCCGAGTCCTGTGCCTCGGCCTACGTCCTTGGTGGTGAAGTAAGGTTCGAACACCCGCTTAAGCGTCGTCTCATCAATCCCACTTCCGGTATCCGTCACGGCCACCAGGACATACTCGCCCGGCTCGATTTGGTGCTGGCCTGCATAGTAGTCGTCGATGTAGACGTTGCCGGTCTCAACGGTGATGCGGCCGCCGTCTTCCATGGCATCCCGGGCGTTCACGCACAGGTTGAGGATGGCTTGCTCCAGGCTACCGATATCGGCCTGTGTCAGCCACAACCCGGCGTGCCGGACGAATTCCACCTGGTAGGCACTGCCCAGGGTTCGCTGCAACATACCTGAGAGGCCGGTGACCAATCGATTGAGATCGACCGGCTCCGGCGACAAGACTTGCTGACGAGAAAAGGCCAGCAGCCGATGCGTGAGTTCCGCAGCGCGGGTAGTACCTTCCAAGGCCAGATAAGCATAGCGATCCACCTGGGTGTCGCCCCGCTGTAACCGGGCTTGCAGCATGTTCAAGCCGCCCATGATGACGGTCAGCATGTTGTTGAAGTCGTGGGCGATACCCCCGGTGAGTTGGCCGACCGCTTCCATCTTTTGAAGCTGGCGCACCTGATCCTCGGCGGACTCGCGGGTATGTCGTTCATCGCTCAAATCTTGGCGTGTTCGATCCAGTGCGACTTCCTGGCTGACGTTGACGGACCGTAGCGCTACGGCGTCCTGCTCGAAACGAGTGGAGCGGCTCTGTATCGCATCGACGTCTGTACAGCTCGAGAACCAGCGGATGACTTCTCCCTCTAGGTTGCGGATGGGCAAGGCACGGCACAGGCACCAGTGTGGCCCCTCACCTACGGTCTGCATCTGGAAGGTGGCCTCCCAGTCGCGCTCGTCAGCCATCGCCTGTGCGCGCTCAGCAACGATGTGCTGTCGCGCTTCCTCAGCGATAAGTGAGTGCCAGCCATTGTTGACCAATTGCTCGGTCGAAAGGCCGGAGAATGTCTCCCATTGAGGGTTGAAATAGAGGTCGCGGCCCTGGACGTCCGAGATCCACACCAGTTGAGGGATGCTCTCTGCGAGCTGCTGGAATTGCTGAGCCAGCTGTTCCGTGTGCAGTTGCCGGCGCTGCTCCGCTTCGACCCGATCCGTCAGGTCACGGATGACTTTCACTACACCCACGAGATGCCCCTCGTCCCACATGGGCATCATCAAGCCACTGGCCCAGAAGCACTCGCCATCGGCGCGCAGGTGCCAGCGATCATCAATGGCTCGTCCCTGACTGATCGCTAGGCCAATCTCTCGCTCTGGCACCCCCATATCGCGGTCTTCAGCGGTGAAGAACCGGTGCATGGATTTCCCCAGCATCTCGTCCCGTGACCACCCCAGAATCTGGTGAGCGCCGGCGCTCCAGTCCGTGATTCTGCCGGTCATATCACCCACGACGATGGCGTAGTCCAGCGCGCTGTCGAGTACAAGACGACTGGAGCGCTCGGCGCGATCGAGCCGCTTGCGCAAGTCAGCATTTTCCCGACGCAATTCGTCGAGAGAGAGAGCGTTTCGATCCGAAGCCAAAGAAAGCGCCTTGTCAGCGAGTGACGGCTAAAGTTGAAGGTGCACCAACCGGCAGCGCTGCGAAGCCTGATACCGGCATGCTTGACGGGGCAGCTCAAGCGCAATATCGCCTGAACGCGGTCAGATTAAGATGATTATTAGGGGTTGCCAATGCCACTGTCTTTACTCGACGGCATCTGCATCATGGCGGCGTCCCGATGAGCTCCCGCATGCGCGCGGCCAAGACGTCCATAGCGAAGGGCTTGGTCAGCACCGACATGCCCGGTTCCAATTGGCCGTTGTTGAATAGCGCATTCTCGGCAAAGCCGGTGATGAACAGGACCTTGAGATCAGGTCGACTGGTCCGTGCAGCATCGGCCATTTGCCGGCCATTCATGCCACCCGGCAGGCCGACGTCGGACACCAGCAAATCAATGCGCACATCCGACTCCAGCACCTTGAGTCCGGAGATACTGTCGGCGGCTTCAATCACGACGTAGCCCAACTCCTCCAGTACCTCTGTAACCAGCATGCGCACCGTGGGCTCATCGTCTACCACCAATACGGTTTCACCCGTACTCGCGGTCTCACGCTCGCCGAGATGACCTGCTATGACGTCAACATCAGCTTTGCCGACATACCTAGGCAGGTAGATGCAGACCATGGTGCCATCGCCTTCCTCGGAGTAGAGGCGAACCTGGCCTCCAGATTGTTTGGCGAATCCATAGATCATCGATAGGCCCAGCCCCGTCCCCATGCCCAACGGCTTGGTGGTAAAGAAGGGGTCGAAGGCTTTGGCCATAGTAGCCTTGGACATGCCCGAGCCATTGTCCGAAACACACAGCGACAGGTACTGACCGGCCGGAATGTCGTGCATTTGGCCACCGCGTTGATCAATCCAGCGATTGCCCGTTTCGATGGTGATCTTGCCACCGCTGGGCATGGCATCCCGCGCATTGATACAGAGGTTGAGCAGGGCATTTTCTAGCTGCGACGCATCAACCAGCGCCGGCCACAGCCCGCAGGTGCCGACGCTTTGCACCTCGATAGCGGGCCCGACCGTACGCTGAATGAGGTCGAGCATACCGCTGACCAGCTGATTGATATCGGTCGGTTTGGGGGCGAGCGTCTGCCGACGCGAAAAGGCGAGCAGGCGATGAGTCAGCGCCGCGGCGCGCTTCGTGGCGCCCTGGGCGGCTGTGAGATACCGATCCAGCTCATTGACGCGGCCTTGGCTGATCCGCGCGGCCATCAGTTCCAGTGATCCTGAGATGCCGGCCAACAGGTTGTTGAAGTCGTGAGCCAATCCACCCGTCAGCTGGCCGACTGCCTCCATCTTTTGCGCCTGACGCAGGGCTTCTTCGATCTCACGCTGGTCAGTCAGGTCGCGGCCGACAAAGTGAAATAGCTCGGTACCAGGGTCTGGCGCAGCGGTCCACATGATGGTGCGCCGCTCACCCTCACGGGTGATGACGCGGTCTACGAAGCCCGTGATGGTCTCGCCTTGAGCCAGACGCTCTAATACCTGTAGCGCGCCAGGGTGATCCTCGGGATCTACAAAATCGATGAAGGGACGACTTAATAGCTCGCTCTCGCTCCACCCCAGCAGCTGCTGCCAGGCCGGGTTTACGATCTTGAGGTAGCCTGACACGGTCGCGCTACCCATGAGGTCGTTGGTGGTTTCCCAGACCCGGTTACGCTCGCGGGTTCGGTGCACCACCTGTTGTTCCAGCGTCGCATTCAACGCCTGCAAGCGCTGCTCGGCCCGTCGGCGCTCGACGGCGTAGCGCGTGAGCTCAGCGATATCCCTGACGAAGGCAATCTCATCCTCTCGCCACTGCCGGGGATGTGCGCACACGACAAAAAACGCGGCGACAAAGCGGCCGCGCTCCATCATCGGAAAGTTAATCAAGCTCTGGACGTTGATGGCCGAGAACTGAGTGACCTGATCGTGAGTGCGAGGATCCAACGCCACGTCATCGATGACCACAGTCTGACCCCGGCGCAGATCCTCCACATAGGAGCCGTACTCCTCGAAGAGGTAGCGGCCGGCCAAGCGCGTGCCGCTTCCAGCCGTCCAGTCCCGCTCAACGTGGACATAGACGCCGTCCTCATCCATGACCGCATAGGCCGCGGCTTGAAGATCAAGCCGCGCTCCCATCACCTGAGCGGCCATGGCCGCCATGTCGAGCGGGTCATCCAGATCCCGGATGCGATCCTTGAATACGTTCAGAAAATCACGTGACTTGAGCCGATCTCGCTCCTCCTGGCCGGTCTGGATCTGCAGGCAGAGCTGCTGGTTGGCGCTCTCCAATGCTTGTTGCTGCTGAACCGGCCTCGTCGTTTCAATGCAGCCGCCTAGAAAGCCGCCTACCGTACCGTCATCCAGACGAATAGGAGTCCAGAAATAGGTGAAAAAGGCGTCTTCGGCGTAGCCCAGGCGCTCGAGACGCAATGGAAGATCACTCTGCGTAAAGGCGTCGCCGCCGTAGGCACGCGCGACCAAGGGCGCAAGCTCCGGCCAAACCTCCGGCCAAGCGTCTCGGAAGCTCTGGCCAAAGGCAGCCGGATGGCGCAAACCGAGAATAGGCGCACAGGCGTCGTTGTAGAGATAGGTAAGGCTATCTCCCCACACAATGAACATCGGGCTAGCCGTGCTGATCATCAGGGCAGCACTGGATTGCAAGGACGCAGGCCAATCCTCGAGCCTCCCCAGCGGAGTAGCGGACCAGTCATGCTCGCGCAAGGCGGTGACCATCTCACTGTCAGGCAGATACGGAAGCGTGTGATCGAGCACGGCAGTAGCTCTCAGGTGAGATGGATGATCAAGAAAAAAGCGGCTTCACAGCAAATCGAGCGAACCCAAACGACGAAAGGGTTAGCGGCAGAGCCTGTCGAGCACCGGGGCGAACGCGTGAAGATTTTCTGCGACGATGGCTTGCACATCGTTCAAGGCGGACAGATAGGCAAGCGCTTGCCGAAAGTGCAGTTCAAGCCTCTTCAAATCAAGCGCCTGATCCCTGTAAGCGACAAAGCCCGCCATGGCAAAGGCTGCACGATCATTAGGTAGGGGAAGCAGGATTGGTGGCATCTATCAGCAGGCTTGCTGGCATGCGGCCATTATGGTTATCGCGATCATCGCTTTCTTAGATGATAGCGCTACAGATCTTGTGGGTCGAGTCAGAACGGGCCCGTCCACTGATGACCCTCAGTCAGGTCACGTTTAGGCATAGAAGGTGATCACTCACCGCAGCTGTCTCGACAGCTTCGCCGATCGTGTTCACAAGCTGAGCACTTTTGAATCCGTAGGGCTGCACTCCCCATGCACAAGCTGTGTCTACCCAAAGCCTTTACCGCCTGAGAATCCATGCTATATCGAGACGACTATGACTATCGGCGACAAAGAACTCCGCTTAGGTAACATGCTTCACCCTAATCTGAGCATCACGCTCAAGGACCAAATATGCGCTGATGCCTGCTCCAGGGAGCAAGTGATCAGTGGGCTTGGAAAGCGTTACCTGGCTGAGCGGCCGGACGAGGATGAGACTCTCACGGAAAGGAGCCCCTCGACCCGAGCCACGCAGGGCTCGGCCTGGTGAGAGATCCCGACAGCCGTCTAGCTACTGCTGTCTTGGTACTAGGAAACCTAGTGATTGGGATTGCACTGCTCTCATCTTTTTATGACTTTTGGTAGCTATCTAGGCTGAGCGCCGGTAGTCACCTTGCGTAGACTGCACCCTGACACAACACTGCCACTGGGGACGTAAGCCCGCCTGCTCACGGCATGAAGTGTAGGTGTGTAGTGGTCAACTAATCCCGGACACTGGTTTAAGTCGTTCCTCGGCAATGGCGGGCGGTAGCCCGCCATTGAACTGATGCGGCCGTTGCCAGTTGTAGCGTTGCATCAGGAACCGACCGATGTCCTGTTGTGCCTGCGTAGCACTCAGGTAACCCTGGGTTGGTATCCATTCCGTCTTGAGGCTACGGAACAGCCGCTCCATGGGTGAGTTGTCCAGGCAGTTACCTCGTCTACTCATGCTCTGGTTGAAGCGGTAGCGCCAAAGCCGCTGGCGAAAGCGTCGACTGCCATATTGGCTCCCCTGGTCGCTGTGAAAGAGCACCTCTCGAGGCCGACCGCGCTGCTCGTAAGCCCTGTCCAAGGCCTGGATGACCAAATCAGCATCAGGCGTGGCGGAAAACGCCCAGCCCACGACGCGACGGGCAAACAAGTCCATGACTACCGCGACGTAATGCCAGCGACCCTGCGCCCAGACATAGGTGATATCGCCACACCACACCTGGTTCGGTGACGAAGTCTCGAAGGTTCTCTCCAGTCTGTTGGGTATGTCTGGCCGTTCTTCGGTTTTCCGTCTGCAGACAGGCGCGCCAGGCTGCTTGCTGACCAAGCCCATCTCGCTCATCAGCGCACGCACCTTGAATCGCCCAATCACGATGCCTTCTTCACGCAGTTGATGCGTGAGGCTTCGGCTGCCAGCCGCGCGGCGACTCTGGGTAAAGAGTTCGCCCACTCGCACCCGCAACGCTAGCCGGGCAATGTCCGGTGAGCGCTGCCTGCGACGGTAGGCGTAGTAGCACGAGCGGGTGACTTCAAATACCGAGCACAGCAGTTCGACAGGCGCTTCGCTGCGAAACTGATCGATCAACGCGAGCGCTCGTGTTCCTCGGCCATCAAGAGCGCGGTAGCCTTTTTTAGGATCGATTTCTCCCGCTCCAAGCGATTGATCCGCGCTTCCAGCTCCTGGATCTTCTGCTGCTCGGGCGTAAGGGCCTTGCTCGCCGGTGTGACTCCGCCGCGCTCTGCCTGCAGTTGATTGACCCATCGGCGTAGTGCCGACTCGACCAGCCCAAGCGAACGGGCTGCATCGATACAGCTGTAGCCCTGATCCAGTACCAAACCTGCGGCCTCGCGCTTGAACTCGGGCGTAAAAGAACGACGTTGTTTGCTCATGGAACACCTCTGTGTGGCGATCATCTTCGCCTAAAAAGGTGTCCGGGGTGAGTGGACCACTACAGTGCAGCCCTAGAGGCCGAGAAACAGTTTCAGGCCCGTCTATTGCAGCTAAATCCCAGAAAGTCAGAAGCGTCTAAATAGGCCTACATCTCCGCCAGTTAGCACGCCGCCATCTGCGTCGCGCGATTTTCTGATCAATCTATACTTAGGCTTTGGGCTCGGTCAGCCCCCAAGGCATTGAGCCAAGGCCAGCACGGGAGTTCTGGCCTTTTTCTTCTGGGCCTAGGGCGCTCACATTCGGCTTGCCAAGAGAGCCGTATCGGCCTCAAGTGGGAGATGCGACCCTTTGCGCCGCAACTCATTGACCGCATGCAGGATGATCATATTGGTCTGGCCAATATCTTTCATGATTGACCACTCGATGACGCGGGATACCATCGCGGGCACCGAGGGATCCACCAAGCACACGAGCCAGCCGTCAGCGCGCCAATCCAAAAATGATTTCACCGGTGGGTCCAGGGCTTCCAAGCGCTCTCGTAAGCTATCCATCTTCTAGCCCTCAGTCGACATCACGCTATATCAGGCTAGTCGAGAACGGATAGGTCGCAACGAGCTATCGCAAAAAGCAGGTAGGAATGGAGGCAACGACTTGTTTTCCATGAACAGTCATGCGCTGGATGGCCGTCGGCGGTGATGCCCTTGCTGGGAGAGCCCCCTTGCTTTGAGTAACTCGATCGATGAAGCTCGATCCCGATGTCTAACTTTCGGGGGTCACTTCACTGGCCCTTCTTAGGGACAATTCTCGAGTGTCACCGGGCTCGTGTTCTTTCCAGATTTTTAAATCAAAAAGTTTTACTATGTTGTGATTTAGCAAAGTTAGCACAGCCATAGCGAAATGCTTGTCAATAAATCCTTCTCGGTATCTGCTTATATAGTCAAAGTCTAGTTTGAATAGGCTGTCTCTCTTGGTGTCCAGCCTTTCCATTGTGTAATTCAGAGCATGTGCTATGTCGTTTTTTATCTCTTGCGGTAAAGATCTAAAGTTTTCAAATATGCGATCTTCAAGTATTTCTTCAAAACTATCGTCTATTGCGTTGCCACGGGTGTCCGTAAGCAATATCCCTACATCTTCGTAGTCGACAAAGTATCTTTGATCCGGGTTTTCGGGATCCTTTATAGCAATTTTTCTGTTTATGTTTAATTTGAAAACAAAGCTTAGTTTTGCCTCAATTTTCAATAGTCTGAATATTTCGTTTAAATTTTCGTGTCTCTCAGACTCTAGATACTTGTTTATTAGTCCTTTGGTGGCTGATGACATCAAGGCCATGGCATTCGTCGCATACATGCCGGAGCTGCGCATGCCAATATAAGAATATATTGAGCGGAAGCTAGTAGTTTTGCTCCTGGGTACGCTGGGGAATTTATCAAAAGGGCTAGTTGATACGGCCAAAATCTTTGATGGAATAAAGTCATTGGCACGAAAAAAATAAGTGCTTTTCTCGTCAATCATTTTTGAGTAATTAGAGACGATTTCGCTTAAGAGTCTGCTTTTTCCTGTACCATTTCTTCCAATAATAATTGAAAAGCAGTTTTCATCTTCAAATAGGCTCTTCTCTGCTAGCGGTATAAACCTATCTTCAAAGGGGAATTCGATGATGCGTCCCATTCTGATCCCTTGCTATGCCAATATTAGGGCCGTTGGTACCTCTCGATAACTGTTAGGTCTATCCTAGATAGCTGCCTATACGGTTGCTTCATCGAGGCGCTCATCATCGTGCAGATTGAATCCGCTTTGGTGAGCGGCGACGGAAAATCCCATGGTGGTGCAGGGTTTTGCAGGTTTTTCGTTGCCTATCAAACAATAGTCTAAGCCACGTCCCATGTGGAAACGTTCGTCCTGCAGGGGTGCAGAAAAACCGACACATTTAGCCCGCAGGTGTGGCGGGAGGACAACAGCGCGCGCCAGGTGATAAGGCTGTGGTGGCCGGTGGCGTTCACCTGGGAACGCAACGCTTGTCGGCCGCCGTCAGGGCACCGCCAAACCCTCTGCTTTCGAGACGCCAGCCAAGGATTCGATGATCCGGCATTCCGATATGGTCCCGCCGTGGCAGCACGCCAATAGACGTTGCAATTCGCCCTCTAGGGCTTGCAGGTCGGCAAGGCGCTGCCGCACCTGTCGTAGGTGTTCTGCAACCAGACTATCCACGGCATCGCAAGGCGCCTGCTGCCGATCCGCCAGGCCGAGTAGCTCACGGACTTCTTCAAGGCTGAAGCCCAGGGTGCGGGCACGTCTGACGAAGAGCAGCCGATCCCGTTCGGCCGGGCCGTACAGCCGGTAGCCAGATGCTGAGCGCATCGAGGTCGGCAGCAAGCCTTCTTTTTCGTAGTAGCGGATGGTGACGGTCTTGGTATCCGTGGCCTTCGCTAGCTGACCGATGGTGTAGGCAGAAGCGTTCATGGCATTGACCTTATAGTGACTATAACCCTCAGCCTAAGCCAAATCCTGAGTGTTGCAGAGAGGTTGCCATGGACAGTTGCTGCGAAAACAAGGCTGGTGAGCTGGCTCAGCTGCGGAGTCGGCAGAGTCGAGTCCTCTACATCGTGCTGACGGTCAATGCTGTCATGTTCGGGGTGGAGTTCACTGCCGGTTGGCTGGCCGGCTCGACGGCGCTGCTAGCGGATTCCCTGGACATGTTCGGCGATGCCTCGGTCTATGCCCTGACGCTGTTCGTGTTGCATCGGAGCGATAGAGCACGCGCTGGTGCTGCCCTGGTGAAAGGTGGCTTCATGCTGCTGTTCGGCGTGCTGGTGATTGCGGACGCGGTGCGCAAGGTGATCTTGCAGGAGGTGCCCCAGGCTGACTGGATGGGCACTGTCGGACTTGTTGCACTCTTGGCCAACACCTACTGCTTCTATCTGCTGTACAGCCATCGGGCGGACGATCTCAACATGAGGTCCACCTGGATCTGCTCACGGAACGATCTGGTCGCCAATACCAGCGTGGTGCTGGCCGCCGTCCTGGTGGCTGTCACTGGCAGCCTCTGGCCAGACGTCCTGGTCGGCCTTGCCATCGCCGCGCTGTTCCTGCACTCGGCTTGGCAGGTTAGTCGTGAAGCCTACGGCGCATGGCGCCGTGGTGCGGAAGGGCAGGTTGCACGGCCACAGGAGGCACGACCCGCTTCAATGCAAGATAACCCTGCGCCTTCATGCTGCGGAAGTAAGGCGCTAGCTGTCATCGCTGAGCCTGAACATCGCGCTTCGGTAGCTGCTTGCTGCTCCTCCAATGGCAGGTGTGGCGAATGACGTCGAATGAGAAAGGCCGCCCGTAGGCGGCCTGTCGCTGGCCAGGAAGAGCTAGGCGGTGCGCTGCTGGCCTTTCTCCTCGAGCAGCACAAGTAGGTTGGCCCGCTTCCGGGCGAGCATTGTGGGACTCGATGCTTCCTGGCCCGTGAGTTCGTAGGCTACGGCGGGAAGCACCTGCAGCGCCTGTTCGTGCGGATCTGTGTCGGCCGGCTCGAGCCCGATCCCAGCCGCGTCCACCAGCTTTGCCAGCAAACGTTCGAAGCGTCCTCGGGCCGCTTGCTCGCAATCGCTGCTAGCGACCATCCCTTCGCCTAGGACTGCGCGGAGGTGCCGTGCCTGCTGACGTCCTGCCAGCTGTAGCCAGGCGCGGCCCTCGTCGCTTGCGAACATCGCAGCGGACGCGGCGGCGAGACGTGGGCGTAGTTCTTGGCCGGCTTGGTCTGCAAGAACCGGTGCAGCCCTTCAAGCGGGTTGTGCGTGGCCCGCCCGGTGACCCTGGCAAGGTCGTAGATCTCCTTGCAGAAGCGGCGCACGTTGCCCATCTGGTCGATGATGCCTTTGCGCTCCATGCCCCTTAAAAACTCCATCCACTCGATGGGCATGATGTCGGTGAAGGGACGCGGCCCGTAGGCCGGGAAGACATGCAGCTCGAGGGCGCCGATGATTCGTCGGGCGGTGCCTTCCTCCCAGCGCGGCTTGCGAGCGTCATACCACTCGCGAGCCAGCTTCTCGAAGGTGTTGGTTGCGGCCAGCGCCTCGGCGGCCTTGCGCTCACGTTTGGTCACCATAGGGCTCTTGCCGCTGGCGGCCTCGGCTTTCAGCTCCGCAGCCTTGGTGCGGCGGCGGCACCGGTCACGGCAGGGTAGGCGCCCAGGCCAAGCCAAGACCATTTGCCGTCGGGCTTGTTGTAGCGAAGCTCCCAGCTTTTCTGGCCGTTGGGTTTGACGCGGAAGTACAGGCCGTTGCCATCCTGCTCGCGGTAGACAGCGGCTTCAGGCTCGAGGCTGGAGAGGGTGGTATCGGAGAGGGAGCGACGCTTGATGTCCTGGCGCTTCATCCTTGTATGCCTTTGGTTCGAATTTTCCCGCGGCATACACATCGGCATACACGGTGCGGTGGAATGACCAGAGACTACATGGAACCACCAGAAACAACAAAGCCCGCACTGGGCGGGCTTTTGAGGCTGTTTTTAGTACCACTTGGGGCAACCAGAAACAAGGGAATGGTCGGAGCGACTGAATCCAGCTCTTTCACCGAACGGGTGGCCGGCTGGTCGCAACCGAGGAAGCGCACGCCCTGATGGTGGACGATAAGCTGTTCGTGGGCATGGATGCCATCGAGCACCGGATCAAGAGCCTGAAGCAATCCGGTACTGGAAGGCTGGCCATTGCGGTGCATCCCGTGGTCGGCAATACCTTCACGCCTCGGGCGCTGGCGGAATTTGATCTAGCGGAGCGGGATATTCGCGTGTCCTTACGTGTGCAAAGCTCGCGAGAGGTACATCAA
>NZ_ANBZ01000019.1:0-3101 GCF_000316965.1 Pseudomonas sp. 313 | reverse complement strand
ACGGCGGCTGCGAAGCAGTAGCCCACAGCAGGAAATCGAACTATGAAACGAATAACCCCTTTCCTTCTGGTCGCAGTACTCGGGGGCACTGAAGCAGGCCAGCGTGTCTACTCATCGCGCATGAATTGCCTGACAACCTTTCAAATTTAGAGAAGATAAATTGAAGTTCTGACGGGAATTTCTCAGTAAAAGAATCCTATCTTTCTCGTCAACAGACTGAACGGCACCCCCTGAGTTTTTATGCATATATTCAAGATCGGCAAATTCTTTAATGATTCACCACAAAAAAGGCGGGAAGCCCATTGAGCGATCCCGCCATAGCAAAAAACTCAAACATGCTCACATCAGGAAACTTTACCCTGAAACGATCCCTTGAAATTTAAGCGCATAGTAATAATAAGATTTAGCCATTAGCCGAATCTTCCAAAGTTGGCGCACTGCTTGCTACGTTTTTAAGCGACTCCGCCATAGTGAAGTACGGAGACCACTGTTTTGCAAGTTGGTCAACCGTAAGTCCTGCGGAGATAATATAGGTTGCAGCTGCAATAACCTCTCCAGCAGATTCGCCTACCATATGAATACCCAGAATCCTTCCTGTCTCACGCTCGGATATCATCTTGATTATCCCTTTGTCGTGACGACTTACAATAGCACGTAGAACAAAGGAAACCGGAATTTCACGAACATCATAGGCAATTTGGGCCGCCTCAGCCTGCATAGGAGTCATGCCGACAGCAGCCATCTCGGGCGACGTGAAAATGACGCGGGGCAAGGCGGTGTAGTCTAGGGACCGAGGCTCGTTGCCCAGAGCATTGCTCGCGGCCACGGTCCCCTGCGCACTAGCGACATACACTAATTGAGCCATACCAGTGACATCGCCCGCTGCCCAGATGCGAGGATTTGAGGTTCGCAGATGTTCGTCCACAATTATTTCGCCTCGATCGCCCCTGGACACATTGACAGCATCCAAGTTGAGTCCTTCAGTTGCCGGACGGCGCCCCGTCGCTATGAGAATCTTATGGGCGAAAATTTGCTGAGTACGTCCTTCGGCGACGACAGTTGCAAGCACCCCGCTCTCGTGTGGTACGACGTTTGTCAGATTGGCGCCAGTATGGAACATGATGCCCTCCGCTGACAGCGCCTGCTCCAGTGCCGCAGAAATCGCGGGATCCTCGAACGGTGCAATTCGAGGAGCTATCTCGACCACTTCAACCTTGCTGCCCAGTCGAGCGAACAATTGACCTTGCTCCAGACCGATCGCATTGCCGCCGACGACCAGCATGGACTCAGGCACCTGCTCAAGGGACATGGCCGAGCCGGAAGTGAGAAAGTCCACCTCACTGAGGCCAGGAATGGAAGGAATGAATGGCGCTGCCCCACTGGCGATCAGTACCTGCTTGGCGTACACCAGGTTTGTGTTTCCGTCTGAGTCCGCGACGACGAGCGCTACGATATCTGGCTCATCTGACGCTACAAAGGTCGCCTTGCCGCGAAATACCGCAATACCTGCATCCTTGGGTGCTTGTACATGGAAAGACTGCCGGAAGTGCCCGATCATTTGATCTTTATCTCTGACAAGCAAAGACAAGTCGACAGGCCCGGCCGAGGTCGCTATACCTGGGAACTTCCCATGCGCAGCAGACATGCGAGCAGAAGCCGCCGCAAGCAACGTCTTTGAAGGAACGCATCCTACATTGAGACAGGTCCCTCCTGCCAACCCCTGTTCGATCATGGCGACTGTTTTGTCGAGCCTACGTGCTTCGTTCGCTGCGGCTCTAGCCGCCGAACCGGAACCTATCGTGACTAGATCATAGATGACGGAGGGCTGTTGTGCGGAAGCCGCTGTTGTCGTGTTCATAAAAGAAGCCTCAAGGAAATTGCAAAGAAAGAGACAGATCGGTCTCCTTGAGGGATTGTAGACAACCCTGTCTCCTTGTGTCAACATGTCGCGTATGAATCCTCACAACGATGAATAACATCATGGACAAAAAAGAACAGTTAGTCGCAACTGCCTTTAACCTTTTTTATAAGTACGGCATTCATGCTGTTGGCATCAATCGGGTACTTGAAGAGTCCGGCATTGCCAAGAAAACGCTATATAACCATTTCTCCAGCAAGGAAGATCTAATTGCTGCGACCGTCGAATATTGTGATCAGCAGTATTTCTCTTGGCTCGATTTGCGTTTGCACGAAGCGACGCCAGGTAGGGACGCCTTGTATGCCATGCTTGATGCTTTTGACGATCTGTTTCAGGGTCTCGATCAATCCAAGCCACTTTTCTTGGGTTGTTATTTCATTAATGTCAGCGCCGAATTCAGCAATCCGGATCATGATATACATAAGCTTTGCGCCCGAAACAAAGAGGCTATGCTGCGATGGATCACACACCACACTTCACTTGTCATAACGTCCAGAGAATCGATAGTTCAAATCTCTGAAACAATTGCTATGTTGCTTGAAGGGGCGATTATTCAGGCTCACGTTCTTGGAGATCTGCACGCTGCTCGCAAAGCCAAAGCCGTGGTTAAACTGCTTCTTGATAAATCTAACTAACTAACTAACTAACTAAATTCATCTGTCCATACAACTCTTTGACCATCAATAAAGGTGGAACGGCAAAGTAGCTTTCCGAAGTTTCAGCAGTGGAGACAAGTCGTGTAGTGCCGGAACGGGCCACTTATCGGCTTCCAGTCCTCGATCAATGCCCCAAGTCAAGTCAGTTGCAACCGTACCGCCCCTGCCACAGCAGCGGCACCAAGATCAGCGCCAAGGCCGGGAAGATCATCCAGTTGACCGCTTGCCAGCCCGAGCTGTGCAGGATCGACCCCGCGAGGAACGACACGGCCGCCGTGGCGGCGAAGACGAAGAAGTCGTTCATGCCCTGCGCCTTGCCCCGCTCGGCCGGGGTGTGGCAGTCGGTGACCATCGCCGTGGCGCCGATGAAACTCAAATTCCAGCCGATGCCCAACAGCGCCAGCGAGCCCCAGAAGTGGGACAGGCCGAGCCCGCCCAGGGCCACCACCCCGGAGGCGGCGAGCAGCACCATGCCGACGGCGGTCACGCGCTCCTTGCCGTAGCGCACCATCAGTCGCCCGGTGAAG
>NZ_ANBZ01000018.1:0-13160 GCF_000316965.1 Pseudomonas sp. 313 | reverse complement strand
ACCCCGGTACCTATCGTCACGCCCTGATCAACAGCGGCGCCGTTCCGCGATAGCAGGCTTCCAGTCGTTCCGCGCGATGGGTCAGGACGCTGCGCTGGTTGAGCGAGCCCTTGTCGGTGATCTCACCACGGTCGGCGGATGGCGGTTCCTCCTGCAGGGCGATCCATTCCAGGCGGCTGGCGTTGCCCGAGGCCTCGCGATTGAGGCGCTTGAGCCAGGCGGCGAACCAGTCCTGCACCGGCGCGCTGGCCAGTACCGTGGCGGCATCGACGCCGTCGTCCAGCCCGGCCAGTTGCCGGCAATCCGCCAGGCGCGGGAAGACCAGCAGTCCCAGACACTCGCGATCCGGCGCCGCCACCACCACGTCCTGCACCAGCGGCGTCCCCTCCAGCACCGCGCGATTGCGCAGGGGACCGACGCTGACGAAGACCCCGGACGACAGCTTGAAGTCCTCGGCGATGCGGCCGTCGAACATCAGGCCCAGTTGCGGATTGGCCGGATCGACCAGCTTGAGGGCATCGCCCGAGCAGTAGAAACCCTCCTCGTCGAAGCAGGCGGCGGTCTGGGCGGTATCGCGCCAGTAGCCAGGCATGATGTGCGGACCACGGAAGCGCCCTTCCAGCTTGCCGGCCACCGGCACCAGCTTGAGTTCGCAGCCCGGCGCCGGCACCCCGACATAGCCGGCCACCGACAGCGGTCCGGTGGTGAAGGTGCAGCTGGGCGAGGCCTCGGTCATGCCCAGACCGGCCATCATGCGGATGCGTTCGCCGCAGTGGGCCTCGGCGATGCGATCCAGGCGATCCCAGACGCTTTGCGACAGCCCCGCCGCGGCAAAGAAGAACAGCCGCATGCGGGCGAAGAAGCGCTCGCGCAACTCGGCGTCGCGCTCCAGGGCATTGGCCAGCTCTTCCCAGCCGCGCGGCACCGTCAGGTAGGCGGTGGGCGATACCTCGCGCAGGTTGCGCAGGGTCTCGCCGAAGCCCTGGGGCGTCGGCTTGCCTTCGTCCAGATAGAAGGTGCCGCCGTTGTAGAGCACGATGCCCAGGTTGTGGCTGCCGCCGAAGGTGTGGTTCCAGGGCAGCCAGTCCACCAGCACCGGCGGCTCTTCGCCAAACACCGGAAAGGTCTGCAGCAGCATCTGCTGGTTGGCGCAGAGCATGCGCTGGGTGGTGGTCACCGCCTTGGGCAGCTTGGTGGAGCCGGAGGTGAAGAGAAACTTGGCGATGCTGTCCGGCCCGGTGGCGGAGAAGGCGCGCTCGGCGGCGGCCAGTTCACCACGGGCGAGCAGCGTCGCGAAGGCCAGGGTGCTGCGGCCCTGCACCTGGCCACGGGTCGCGATCACCGGTACGTCGGCGGGTAGCACGGCGTCCAGCGCCTTCTGGAAGGCCGGGCCGTCGCTGACGAACACCAGCCCCGGCTGCAGCAGGCCGCAGACATGGCGCAGCTTGGCGTGGTCCTGGGACAGCAGCGCATAGCCGGGCGACACCGGGCAGAAGGGAATGCCGGCATAGAGCGCCGCCATCGCCAGTTGCAGGTGCTCGGGGTCGTTGCCGGAGAGAATCGCCAGCGGACGCTCGGCGCAGAGGCCGAACTCCAGCAGCGCGGCGGCCAGCTGGCGCACCCGTTGCAACATCTCGGCATAGGAGAATTCGCGCCAGGCACCGCCCGTGTCCCGGGCAGCGAAGAAGGTGCGGTTCGGTGCCACCTCGGCCCAGTGCAGCAGCCGATCCAACAGTCGCGGCGGCGGTGGCGTCAGGGCTTCCTGGGAGGCCATGTAGAGCAGTCCACCCCGCTCTTCCACGGTGACGCCGGGTTGTCCCAGGGTCACCGGGCGATAGCGCAGCGGCTGATCGGCGGGCGCGCGGGTGTGCGTGACGTGACTCACCTTGAATTCTCCTCTGGGCTGGCGCCCGAGGGCGCCTCTTATTGTTGTCGCGACAGGAGCGAGGGACGGCGGACGCTGATCAGATCGGGTAGTGGCGCGGCCCCGTCTGCAGCGTCACCCAGCGCAACTGGGTGAAGTGCTCGATGGAAGCGCGCGAGCCGAAGCTGCCGTAGCCGCTCGACTTGACGCCGCCGAAGGGCATCTGCGCCTCGTCGTGCACCGTGGGGCCGTTGATGTGGCAGATGCCGCTCTCCACCCGCTGCGCCAGCGCCAGGGCACGGGCGGTGTCGCGGCTGAAGATGGCCGACGAGAGGCCGAATTCGGAATCGTTGGCCAGGCGCAGCAGGGCCTCATCGCCCTCGGCACGGATCACCACCGCCACCGGACCGAAGGACTCCTCGGCATAGAGCTGCATCTCGGCGGTGACGCCATCCAGCAGCGTCGGCTGCAGGATGCTGCCCTCCAGCTCGCCACCGCAGACCAGGCGCGCGCCCTTGCCCACGGCGTCGTCGATCATGGCCTTGATGCGGGTGCCGGCGCTGGCGTCGATCAGGGAGCCCAGCACCGAATCGGCTGCACTGGGATCACCGGCCCTGAGGGTGCGCACCTTAGCCGCCAGGCGCTCGACGAAGGCGTCGGCGATGCGGCTGTCTACCAGCAGGCGCTCGGTGGACATGCAGATCTGCCCCTGGTTGAAGTAGGCACCGAAGGCCGCCGCAGCGACCGCGGCATCCAGATCGGCGTCCTCCAGCACCAGCAGCGGTGCCTTGCCGCCCAGCTCCAGCACGGCCGGCTTGAGATGGCGCGCCGACAGCTCACCGACGATACGACCGACCCGGGTGGACCCGGTGAAGTTGACGCGCCGCACCGCCGGGTTGGCGATCAGCCGCTCGACGATGGCTGGGGCATCTTCCGGAGCATTGGTGACGACGTTGACCACACCGTCGCCCAGGCCGGCATCCTGCAGCACCTGGCCGATCAACCGGTGCACGCCCGGGCTTTGCTCCGAGGCCTTGAGCACCACGGTGTTGCCGCAGGCCAGCGGCATGGCCAGGGCGCGGGTACCGAGGATCACCGGGGCGTTCCAGGGGGCGATGCCCAGCACCACGCCGCAGGGCTGGCGCAGCGCCATGGCGAAGCTGCCAGGCACATCGGAAGGAATGACCTCGCCCTGGATCTGGGTGGTCATGGCCGCCGCTTCGCGCAGCATGTTGGCCGCCAGGTGGACATTGAAGCCGTACCAGTTGGCCATGGCGCCGGTCTCCCCGGCCAGGGCGACGAATTCGTCACTGCGTGCGGCCAACCCGTCGGCCGCGGCCAGCAGCCGGCGGCGCCGCTCGCCCGGCGGTAGCGCGGCCCAGGCGGGGAAGGCGGCCTGGGCCGCGGCGACGGCGGCGTCGGCATCCTCCGGGGTGGCGGCGGCCACCGTGGAGACCACCGCGCCGGTCACCGGATGGCAACGCTGATAGCTGCGACCGTTACCGGCCGGGCGGCTGGCGCCGCCGATGAGCAGGGATACCTCGACCATGACGCTACCTCTTGTTGTTGTGCGTGGGGGCGGTGGCGGTTCAGCGCTTGTAGGTCTGCAGCCCGGGCTTGATGCTCTTGTCGTCGAGGAACTGCTTCATGCCCTGCTCGCGACCGCCTTCCGGATCCTGCAGACGCGACTGGTCGAGCTTGGCATAGAGGTAGTCCTCGTTCTGCTCCCAGGTCAGTTCGCGACAGCGCTTGAAGCCGACCTTGGCGGCCCGCAGTACCACCGGATTCTTGTCCAGCAGCTCACGTGCCAGGGCGGTGGTCACCTCACGCAACTGTTCACGTGGCACGCTCTGGTTGACCAGCCCCATGGCGGCGGCCTCGGGACCGCTGAAGGTCTTGCCGGTCATCACATAGTAGAGCGCGGTGCGGTGGCCCACGGTGTCGGCCAGGGCCTTGCTCACCAGGTTGCCCGGCGGAATGCCCCAGTTGATCTCGGACAGGCCGAAGGTGGCCTCGTCGGCGGTGATGGCCAGGTCGCAGGCCACCAGCGGGCTGAAGCCGCCGCCAAAGCACCAGCCGTTGACCATGGCGATGGTCGGCTTGGCGTACATGCGCAGGAGCTTCCACTGCCACTGGGAGGCCTCGCGGCGAATCTTCTCCTGCAGTATTTCGGGGCCAGCATCGGTCTCGCGGAAGTACTCCTTGAGGTCCATGCCCGCGGTCCAGGCATCACCGGCACCCGTCAGCACCAGCACACCGGCGCTGGCGTCCTGCTCCAGGGTCTCCAGCACCTCGACCATCTCGCGGTTGAGGGTGGGACTCATGGCGTTGCGTTTCTCGGGACGATTGAGCGTCACCCAGGCGATACCGTCCTCGATGTCCACTTTGACCGTCTGCCAGCGTCCGTCGTAACTGCCCATGGCGTGTGCCTCTTGTTGTTGGGTGGGTATGGAGCCGAAGCTACGCCAGGGAATTAGTTAAGTCAATTAACTATTTTCGGCAAAAGGATGACCTTGCCAAAAGCGGCTAGCCCAGCGCCTCGCTCTGCCGCCGACTCACCTCCGTGGCCGTAGGTCGCTGCTCGGGACGAGTCAGCAGGAGCAGCAGACCTGCCGCCACGAACACCCCGGCAAAGACCAGATACAGGCGCAGCGGGGGCCACCCGTTGTCGAGCAGCAGCCCGGCCACCACCGGTGAGAGGATGGCGCCAAGACGGCCGATGCCGATGCCCCAGCCCACCCCGGTGGCCCTGACTTCGGCGGCATAGGCCAGCGCTGGCAGCGCATAGAGTCCGGCGACGCAGCCATTGGCGAAAAGCCCGATCAGCAGCCCCATGGCCAGGGCACCCAGGTAGGAACTGCCCATCTGGGCGAAGGCCACCAGCAGCAGCGCGGTGGTCAGCATGAAGCCACCCAGCGCCCGGGACAGCGGCAAGCGGGCGAACAGCAGGCCGACCAGGGCGGCGCCAAAGATGCCGCCTACGCTAAGCAGGACGCCACCGGCCACCCCCTGCTGCTCGGACAGCCCCAGGGTGGTGAGCAGCTTGGGCGTCCAGCTCATGATGAAGTAGAAGCCGAACATGGCCAGGAAGAACAGCGTCCACACCAGCAGGGTCGTGCGCCGCAAGGCAGGCGCCAGCAGCCGGCCGACAGTACCGCCCGCTGTGGAGTTTTCCAGCCGCGGCGGCAGCACGGCGAGCTCGGGCTGGCCGAGTCTCCTGGCCAGGCGATTGACCCGCACCAGGGCGCCGGCTGGCTGGCGCGTGAGCAGGAAATCCAGGGACTCGGGCAGACCGACGAGCACCAGCGGGATGGCCCCCAGGGTGAGTAGACCGCCGGCACAGAAGACCGCGCGCCAGCCCCAGTGCGACAGCAGCCAGACCGCCAGCAGTCCACCCAGGGTCGCCCCCAGCGCATAGCCCATGCCCTGCAGGCTGACTGCCAGACCTCGCCAGCGGCGCGCCGAGTATTCGCTGGCGATCACGTTGCTGCTGGCCAGCACCCCGCCCACGCCCAATCCGGTCAGGCCACGCAGCAGCGCCAGTTGCAGAGGTGATCCGGCCAACGCCGAGAGCAGCATGCCGAGCCCCGAGAGCAGCAGGCAGACCAGGATCAGCCAGCGGCGGCCCCAGCGATCGGCCAGTGGCGCCAGCAGCAGCGAACCGGCCGCCATGCCCACCAGACCGGCGCTGAGCAGCAGCCCCACCTGAGCGCCGGAGAGCCCCCACTCGCGGGATACCGAGGCCGCGGTGAAGGCCATCACCAGCACATCGAAGCCGTCGATCATGTTGAGCAGGATGCAGACCAGCACCGCCAGGTACTGGAAACCACGCATGGATCCCTGGTCGATGATCTCGCGCAGGTCGGTCATAGCCCACCTCGCGCACTGAGCAGGTGACGGCGGCGACAGGTGCCGCGCCCGGGCGTGGACGGAAAGACGGCGACGAGTACTGACATGGCGAGCATCCTTGGGTTCTTGTTGTTGGAATCTCAGCCTGCTTAAGCTGGCAAATATGGATCCAATTCACAAGATGCCTCGGCCTATCCGAGTCCCACCCGTGGCGGTGTCACCAGCCGCTTCAACACTTGGAAACCCATTCAATCAAGGCCATTCGGGACCGGATTGGCTCTAAGCGACGGGTATTTATTGGGCGATTATCGAGCAGCAATCGCTCTTGGCTACCGACTAGCCGCATTGACACCCTGGATGATCTCAATCGATTATTGGATCCAATAGACAACAACAAGAGGTCCCGATCATGTACCCGAAGAATGCCTGGTACGTCGCCTGCACCCCCGACGAAGTCCAAGACAAACCCCTGGGGCGCCAGATCTGCGGCGAACCCCTGGTCTTCTATCGCGATGCCAACGGCCAGGTGGTGGCCCTGGAAGACTTCTGCCCGCACCGTGGCGCGCCGCTGTCCTTGGGCTTCGTCCGCGACGGCACCCTGGTCTGCGGCTATCACGGCCTGGAGATGGGCTGCGGCGGCAAGACCCTGGGCATGCCAGGCCAGCGGGTCGGCGTCTTTCCCGCGGTACGCCCCTATGCCGCCGTGGAGCGGCACGGCTTCATCTGGGTCTGGCCAGGTGACCAGGCCAAGGCCGATCCGGCCCTGATTCCCTATCTGGAATGGGCCGAAAGCCCCGATTGGGCCTATGGCGGCGGTCTCTACCATATCCAGTGCGACTACCGGCTGATGATCGACAACCTCATGGATCTCACCCACGAGACCTACGTCCATGCCTCCAGCATCGGCCAGAAGGAGATCGACGAGGCGCCGCCGGCCACCCGCGTCGAAGGCGACGAGGTCATCACCAGCCGGCACATGGAAAACATCTCCGCCCCACCCTTCTGGCGCATGGCGCTACGTGGCAATGGCCTGGCCGATGACGTCCCAGTGGATCGCTGGCAGATCTGCCGCTTCACTCCGCCCAGCCACGTGATGATCGAGGTGGGCGTGGCCCATGCCGGCCATGGTGGCTACGACGCGCCGGCGACGGTCAAGGCCGCCAGCGTGGTGGTGGACTTCATCACTCCCGAGACCGAGACCTCCATCTGGTACTTCTGGGGCATGGCACGCAACTTCAAGGCGGAGGACGCCGAGCTCACCGCCAGCATCCGCGAGGGCCAGGGCAAGATCTTCGGCGAAGACCTGGAGATGCTCGAACGCCAGCAGCAGAACCTCTTGCGCTATCCCGAGCGCGGGCTGCTCAAGCTCAATATCGATGCCGGCGGCGTGCAGTCGCGGCAGATCATCGACCGCCTGCTGGCCGCCGAACAGGCCGCCACCGGCATCCCGGTCCGGCAGATCGCCTAGGAGACAGTCATGCTCGATCTGATCGTCACCGCCGTGCAACGTGAAGCCCCGACCATCCTGGTCTTCGACCTGGCCCGCGCCGACGGCGGCCCGCTGCCCGGCTTCGCCGCCGGCGCTCACCTGGAGATCACCCTGGGCGACGGACTGGTCCGCCACTATTCGCTCTGCACCGCACCCGAGCCCGCCCCGACCCGCTATCGCATCGCCGTGCTGCTCGTCGCCGATTCCCGAGGCGGCTCCCAAGCCATGCATCGGCTGCAGGTAGGTGATCGCCTGCAGGTGAGCGAGCCGCGCAACCTCTTCGCACTGGTACCGAGTGCCCGCCGCACCCAGCTGCTGGCCGGCGGAATCGGCATCACCCCGATCCTGGCCATGGCCGAGCAGCTCTATCAGCAGGGTGCACGTTTCAGCCTGCGCTACCTGGTGCGGGATCGCGACCACGCCGCCTTCATCCCCTGGCTCAAGGCGCGGCCCTATGCCGACCAGGTCAGGGTCCACTTCGACCAGCACGATCCGGCGCTGAGACCCAACTTCCAGCACCTGCTCGGCCCGGCGGCGCCGGACGACCACCTCTATGTCTGCGGACCGGCCGGCTTCATGGCCGCCGTGGTGGACGCCGCCCAGGCCCAGGGTTGGCAACCCGGCCAGATTCATCGCGAATACTTCGCCACCGATCCCGCGGCCCAGGGCGAGCAACGCCCTTTCGAGGTGGAACTGGCGCGCAGCGGTCGCCGCGTGCAGGTACCGGCCGAGCGCAGCGTGGTCGAGGTGCTTGCCGACCTCGGGATCGTCCTGCCGGTCTCTTGCGGCCAGGGGCTCTGCGGCACCTGCCTGACCCCGGTGCTGGCCGGCGAACCCGAGCACCGCGACCTCTTTCTTTCCGAAGCCGAGCACGCCGCCAACGACCGCTTCACCCCCTGCTGCTCCCGCGCCAAGGGCGAGCGCCTGGTACTGGACCTCTGATGACCCGAGCCCGCCCTACCTCCCCCTCTCCCCTTGGGAGAGGGCCGGGGTGAGGGCCCGCCCTACACCAGCACCTTCATCGCCCCCGCCTCGCCCTCTTCCCCACCGAACCACCGCGCATAGCCCAGGGTCGCCTGGGCATGCTCGCGCATGATGCCCTCGGCACGCGCCCCCTGGCCGCGCACCAGGGCATCGAAGACCGCATGGTGCTGCAGATGGGCGAAGTTGAAGCGGCGGTATTCGCGCTCGAGATCCTCGGCATCCACCGCCAGGGCGCTTACCGAGGCGAAGGGCAGATGCTCGTGGCGGCCCAGGGCCAAGCCGATGGCCGGATTGCCGCTGGCCGCGACGATGGCCTGGTGAAAGGCCCGGTTGAGATCGTGGTACTCCTCCAGATCCTCCAGCAGCACGTGACCCTTGGCGAACAGCAGATCGCCTCGGCGCAGGCAGTCTTCCAGCCTGGCGCGCGTCGTAGCGTCCAGGCCGCGCTCGGCCGCCTGGCGCGCAGCCAGGCCCTCCAGCACACCGCGCACCTCCACCGCGCCTTCCAGATCCGCGCCCGTCAGTGCCCTCACCTGATAGCCCCGGGCGCCGCTGCGCTCCAGCAAGCCCTCCTGGGCCAGGGTGCGCAGGGCCAGGCGCACCGGCATGCGCGACACGGCGAAGCGTTCGGCGGTGGGGATCTCCGCCAGCCGCTCACCCGCCGTGAGCTCGCCGGACAGAATCATCTGCCGCAGCGCGGCCAGTACCCGCTGTCCCGGCTTGCTCATGGCTGTCCCTCTCCTTCGTTGATCTCGGCCAGCAGCCACTGCCGAATGGCCTGCAGCGACGGCAGTCCCTCGTTGCGTGGCGGATAGACCAGGTAATAGCTGCGGCGACTGACCAGCGCCGGTCCGCAGGCCAGCAACTCGCCTTGGGCCAGTTCGTCTTCCACCAGCACCCGCGGCACCAGGCCGATGCCGATGCCGGCGCGCACCGCCTGGATCAGGTGCGAGGTCAGCTCGAAACTCGGCCCCGGGCGCATGGCCCGATGCGGCAGCTCATGGTGGCGGAACCATTCACCCCAGGCCTGGGGATTGTTGGCCACGCCCAGGAGCAGCTGGCCAGCCAGGGTCGCCGGCGTCGCATCCGGCAACTCGGCCAGCGTCGTCGGGCTGGCAATCACCACAAGCTGCTCGGCTTGCAGCGGATGGGCACAGAGCCCCGGCCAGTCGCCGCTGCCGACGCTGATGGCGGCATCGATCTCGCTGGCAGCGAAGTCCACCGTCTGGATGCGCGAATGCAGGTGCACCAGCATGCCGGGGTGGGCGGCATAGAAGTCGCCCAGACGCGGCAGGAGCCACTTGGAACCAAAGGTCGGCAGCACCGCCAGGCGTAGGGTGCCCTGGCCGGAGGCGAAGGCCATGGCCTGCAGGGTCGCGCTGCGGATCTGCCCGAGGGCCAGGCCCAGCTCGCGACTGTAGGCTCGGCCTACATCGGTGAGCACGATCTGCCGCCCCTCGCGGCGAAACAGCGTCAATCCCAGCAACTGCTCCAGGGCCTGCACCTGGCGGCCGACGGCGCTCTGGGTCAGCGACAGCTCCTCGGCCGCCCGGGTATAGCTCTCATGGCGCGCCGCCGCCTCGAAGGCCAGCAGCAGTGACATGGAGGGCGTCAGGCGACGGTGATTCATTCAGGATCTTCCGGCATAGGCGGCGGAATCTTCGGTTGTGGCCCCGGCGCGCTGTGGTGAGAATGCCTACTATAGCCAGAAAAGGTCGATGCCATTCCTTCGTTCGCTGAAGGAGACGGCCATCCGCCGCCAGAGAGCCCGCCTGATGAACATGATCGCCCGCCTGCCGGCCCCGGCGCCCCTCGCCGCCGCCTACACCGACTTCCTCAGCGCCCTCGCCGCCAGCGGCTTCCAGGGTGAGATCGCACCGGACCATGCCAGCCGTACGGTCATGGCCACCGACAACTCCATCTACCAGCGCCTGCCCCAGGCCGCGGTCTTTCCCAAGGACAGCGCCGACGTCCAGCGCTTGGCCCAACTGATGGGCGAGTCGCGCTTCCAGGGCGTGGTCCTCACCCCGCGCGGCGGCGGCACCGGCACCAATGGCCAGTCGCTCACCGACGGTATCGTGGTCGACCTTTCCCGCCACCTGAACCGGATCCTGGAGATCAACGCCGCAGAGGGCTGGGTACGGGTACAGGCCGGGGTGGTCAAGGACCAGCTCAACGCGGCGCTCAGGCCCCACGGGCTGTTCTTCGCCCCGGAGCTGTCCACCTCCAACCGCGCCACCCTCGGCGGCATGATCAACACCGATGCCAGCGGCCAGGGCAGCGTGACCTACGGCAAGACCCGTAACCACGTACTGGAACTGGACGCCTACCTGATCGGTGGGGAACGCCTGCAGAGTCGCCCGGTGGACAGCGCCGAGCTGGACGCCCTTTGCGCCCGCCAGGACCGCACCGGCGCGGTTTACCGCTGCGCGCGGGACATCGCCGAGAATCAAGCCGAACTGATCGAGGCGCGCTTTCCCAAGCTCAACCGCTGCCTGACCGGCTATGACCTGGCGCACCTGGTCGAGCCGGATGGCCGGTTCAACCTCAACAGCGTGCTCTGCGGCGCCGAAGGCTCCCTGGCCTTCATCGCCGAAGCCAAGCTCAATGTCCTGCCGATTCCCAAGTACTCGGTGCTGGTCAACGTCCGCTATGGCAGCTTCATGGACGCCCTGCGCGACGCCCGCGCCTTGATCGAACTCAAGCCGCTGTCCATCGAGACGGTGGATTCCAAGGTGCTCTTGCTGGCCATGCAGGACATCGTTTGGCACAGCGTGGCGGAATACTTTCCCGAGGATGTGGAGCGCCCCACCCTGGGCATCAACCTGGTGGAATTCAGCGGCGATGATCCCGAGGCAGTGGACATCCGCGTCCAGGGCTTTCTGGAGCACCTGCGCCAGGACCCCACTGTCGAGCGCCTCGGTCACACCCTAGCCATCGGCCGCAATGCCGTGACCCGCGTCTACACCATGCGCAAGCGCGCCGTGGGGCTCCTGGGCAATGTCCAGGGTGAGATCCGCCCGCAGCCCTTCGTCGAGGACACCGCGGTGCCGCCGGAGCGCCTGGCCGACTTCATCGCCGAATTTCGCGCCCTGCTCGACGGCCACAACCTGCAATACGGCATGTTCGGCCACGTCGACGCCGGGGTGCTGCACGTGCGCCCGGCGCTGGACCTCAAGGATCCGCGCCAGGCGGCGCTGGTGCGGCCGATCTCCGACCAGGTGGTCGCACTGACGCAGAAATACGGCGGACTGCTCTGGGGCGAACACGGCAAGGGCGTGCGCTCGGAATATGCGCCAGCGTTCTTTGGCGACCTCTATCCCGCGCTGCAGGCGCTCAAGGGTGCCTTCGATCCGCACAACCAGCTCAATCCGGGCAAGATCGCTACGCCCCTCGCCAGTGGCGCCGAGCTGCTCAAGGTCGATGGCGTGACCCTCAGGGGCGAACTGGACCGCACCCTCGACGAGCGCGTCTGGCAGAGCTACGGCACCGCCATGCACTGCAATGGCAACGGCGCCTGCTACAACTACGATCCCGACGACGCCATGTGCCCGTCCTGGAAGGCTACCCGCCAGCGCATTCACTCGCCGAAAGGCCGTGCCTCCCTGATCCGCGAATGGCTGCGCCTGCAAGGCCAGGCCGGCATCGATGTCCTGGCTCCGGCCCCGCGTGGCGCCCTGAACTGGCTCAAGGCTCTGCCCCAGCGCTGGCGCAACGGCCGCCAGGCCGAGGCAGATTTCTCCCACGAGGTCTACGACGCCATGGCCGGCTGCCTGGCCTGCAAGTCCTGCGCAGGCCAGTGCCCGATCAAGGTCAATGTGCCGGAATTCCGTTCGCGCTTTCTGGAACTCTATCACCGTCGCTACCTGCGCCCCATCCGCGACTACCTGATCGGTTCGCTGGAATTCAGCCTGCCGGCGTTCGCCCGCGCCCCCGGTCTCTACAACGCCGTCATGGGCGCCACACCCATCCAGCGGCTGTTCGCCGAGCGCATCGGCATGGTCGACAGCCCCCTGCTCAGCCGTTTCGACCTGGTGCCGGTCATGCATCGATGGCAGGTACAGATCGCCACCCCCGAGCGGCTGCTGGCCCTGAGCGAGGAAGAACGCGCCAGGACCATCGTGCTGGTGCAGGACGCCTTCACCCGCTACTTCGAGACGCCGCTCACCGCAGCCTTTCTCGAACTGGCCGCGCGGCTCGGCCAGCGAGTGTTCCTCGCGCCCTATCGCGCCAACGGCAAGCCGCTGCAGGTGCAGGGCTTCCTCGGCGCCTTCGAGCGCACGGCGCGACGCAACGCGGCAGGACTCGCCAGCCTGGCTGGCTTCGGCGTCAGGCTGGTGGGCCTGGATCCAGCCATGACCCTGGTCTATCGCCAGGAATACCCCAAGGTCCCCGGCATCGCCCGGATGCCCGAGGTGCTGCTGCCCCAGGAGTGGCTGCTGCAGGTGCTGCCGAAAGAGAAGCAGGTGGTCGGTGACAAGGTCTATCGCCTGCTCGGCCATTGCACCGAAAAGACCAATGCCCCGGCGAGCGTCAGCCAGTGGCAGCAGGTGTTCGAACGCCTGGGTCTGGGCCTCAAGCCGGAAAGCACCGGCTGCTGCGGGATGTCCGGCACCTACGGCCACGAGGCGCGCAACCTGGCGACCTCCAAGGTGATCTACGACCAGTCCTGGGCCCGCGCCCTGGCGGTACCGGCGGAACAGGGCGAAGCCCTGGCCACCGGCTACTCCTGCCGCAGCCAGGTCAAGCGCCTCGACGACCGCCGCCTGCGTCATCCGTTGGAAGCGGTACTGGATGCGGTAAGGGGCTGACCGCCTTGTTGGGCTTCGCTGCGCTCAACCCAACCTACACGGACGCCCCCTGTCGTAGGTTGGGTGGAGACAGCTCCATCGTCGAAGCCCAACAACCGAAGCTCGGCCCGGGGCAGTGTTGGGCTTCGCTGCGCTCAGCCCAACCTACAAGGACGCACTCCTG
>NZ_ANBZ01000017.1:0-23309 GCF_000316965.1 Pseudomonas sp. 313 | reverse complement strand
GCAGATTTTGAACAGGCTCTTAGAACAGGTGCACCAGCAACCAGTAGAGTGAAGCGGACAGCGCCATGGCCACCGGCAGAGTGAGCACCCAGGCCAGCGCCAGGTTGCGCACCGTGGCCCACTGCAATCCGGAACCGTTGGCGGCCATGGTCCCGGCCACGCCCGAAGAGAGCACATGGGTGGTGGAGACCGGCAGGCCGAAGGCGTCCGCCGCGCCGATGGTGCCCATGGCCACCAGCTCGGCCGAGGCGCCCTGGGCATAGGTCAGGTGGGTCTTGCCGATGCGCTCGCCGACGGTGATGACGATGCGCCGCCAGCCGACCAGGGTCCCCAGGCCCAGGGCGATGGCCACCGCCACCTTGACCCACAGCGGGATGAAACGGGTGGCCTGGTCGATCTGCCGCTTGAATTCCTTGAGATCCTCCTGCGCCTTGGGCGCCAGCCCCGGCAGGTGCTCCTTTTCCAGCAGGCGGATGGATTCCGAGGCCAGGTACATGGCATTGCGTACGTTGGGCATGCTCTGCGCCGGCACGTTGTTGAGGGCGCCGTACTGGCGCACCTCGCGGGCGATGTCGTCGGTGATGGCCGCCAGCGCCGGCAGCACCTCCGGATTGCTCTGCCGCTTACGCACGAATTCCAGCAGCACCCCATGGGGATCGGCCGGTGCGGCCTGGGGCGCCGCCTGGCGCAGGCCGCTGGCGGTGACCTCGGCGACGGCGGCGAAGGCTGGCGTGGCCGTGGCCGGCACGGCTCGGTTGAGCGCATAGGCGGTCGGCAGGGCGCCGACCAGGATCAGCATGATCAGGCCCATGCCCTTCTGGCCATCGTTGGAGCCATGGGCGAAGGATACCCCGGTGCAGGTCAGTATCAGCAGGCCGCGGATCCACGGCGGCGGCGGCTCGGCGCTCTTCGGCTCCTGATAGAGCGTCTGGTCGCGCACGATCCGCTTGAGCAGCACCAACAGCAGCGCCGCGCAGACGAAGCCGATCAGCGGCGAGAACAGCAGCGCATAGCCGACCTTGGCCACCTGGCCCCAGTCCACGCCGCTGCTGCCATCCAGGCCGCCCAGCCAGGCATGCATGAGACCGACGCCGATGATGGAGCCGATCAGGGTATGGGAGGACGACGCCGGCAACCCCAGCCACCAGGTGCCGAGATTCCAGACGATGGCGGCGATCAGCAGGGCGAAGATCATGGCGAAGCCCCGGCCTGCGCCCATCTCCACCACCAGGTCCACCGGCAGCAGGGCGATGACGCTGAAGGCCACCGCACCGCTGGAGAACAGCACCCCGAGGAAGTTGCAGAAGCCGGACCAGAGCACCGCCGCATTGGGCGGCAGCGAGTGGGTGTAGATGACGGTGGCCACGGCGTTGGCGGTGTCGTGGAAGCCATTGACGAATTCGAAGCCGAGGGCGATCACCAGCGCCAGTGCCAGGCCGGCGAAGGGCAGCCAGGTGGTGGGCGGCGACTGGGCATCGCTGACATCGTTATGGATACCGCCGAGGGTCACGGCCAGACCGGTCAGCAGCAGCACGATGAACAGCACGATCCGCAGCGGACCGGGCTTGCGCGAACTGTGCAGGGGATGGGACAGCGGCGACAGGGAGGCGGCTGGACTGGACGAAGGCATGGGGCGAACTCCGACACGGGATCTGGCTACCCTGCGCCGGCCGTATGACGCTTTTACGTCAGCCAGCTGGCCAGACGACGGATGACCGTCACCTGCTTTTTTCCACCTCGACCTCGGCCTGCTAGGCTGAGCCTTTGCCCAAGGATCGCGTCTATGCCTCCCCGCCTGCTGCTCTGCCCTCTCCTGCTGTTGTCCCTGGCCACCGGTGCCCTGGGCTCCACGGAGCGGGCGCCACGCAGCTGCGCCCAGGACATCGGGCAAAAGCCGGCTCAGGCCCTGGCCACCAGCTGCCGGGCGCTCTCCCCCGCCACGCGACCGCCCTGCAACGCCGCCAACAGCTGTGCCCTGATAGAGGACGAGATCGCCCGCAGCTGCGCCCTTTTCGGCGATGGCGAGGCGGCCAAGGAACCCGGCTGCGGTCCACTGCCCAGCAGCGCCGAGGCCGCGGCGGCCGTGGTCCAGCGTTACTACCGGGCGCTGGATGCGCGGGACTACGGCACCGCCTGGCAGCTATGGGGAGATGACGGCCAACCCGGCAACAGTTACGAGAAATTCCGCCAGGGCTATGCCCGGACCCGCAGCGTGCAGGTGACCCTAGGTCAGCCCGGTCCGGTCGAGGGCGCGGCCGGCTCGAGCTATGTCAGTATCCCGGTGACGGTAAAGGCACGTCTCACCGACGGCACCCGCCAGACCTTCAGCGGCAGCTATCAGCTGCGCCGGCTCAACGACGTCGACGGCGCCTCGGCCGAGCAGCGCCGTTGGCATCTGGACAGTGCGAAGCTACGGCAACAGCACTAACCGGGGCCGATCTGCCGCAGCTGTGACAGCCGACTACGCGTCCGCGACATGTCGGCGATCTCACTGTCGGCCAGGGTCTCGTCGAGCGGCGCGGCGCTGATCAGGAACAGCGCCAGGCGACGGTCATAGAGCACGTCCACCAGGTTGATGAAGCGCTGACGGGCGGCGGGGCTGGCGTCGCGCAGCGGCGGCACCGCATCGAGTAGCCAGCGCTGCCAGCTTTCGCTCAGGGCCAGGTAGTCGAGGACTGCCGTGGGGCCTTCGCAGAGGTCGGCGAAGCTGAAGTGCAACAGACCCTCCGCGGCGCTGATGGCGGGCAGGCTGCGATGGCCTACCGGCACCTCGATCCTGGTCTGCGCCAATGGCGGCAGCGTCAGCCGACGACGCTGCTCCGGGCTACCCGGCCAGAGATAGGCGCCAACGCCGAAGGGATCGGGCTCGGCGGGGCTGGCGCCGCGATAGTCCTGGGGACCGGCCACCGAGAGGATGTCCATGCGCGTCTCGATCAACCGGATCGCCGGCAGGAAGCGCTCGTGGTAGAGCGGATTGGGCAGCAACCCCTCCGGCGGATAGTTGGAGGTGGTGATCAGCACCACACCGCGGCTGAACAAGGCCTTGAACAGCCGGGTGATGAGCATGGCATCGCCGATGTCATGCACATGGAATTCATCGAAACAGAGCAGTCGGCAGCCGGCGAGCAAGTCGTCCAGGCTGGCGGTCAGGGCATCGCCACCCGCTGGCTGACGAAACATGCGCTCGTGCAGGTCGCGAAAGAAGGCATGAAAGTGCACGCGGCGCTTCTCGGCGAATGGTAGAGCGGCGAAGAAGCCGTCCAGCAGGAAGCTCTTGCCACGCCCCACCGGCCCCCAGAGATAGAGGCTGCGCGGCGTCTGGCGGCGAAACAGGCGCGGGCGCAGGAGTTCGTCGGCCAAGACGGCGAAGCGCTCGATGGCGGCCTGTTGAGCGCTATCGAGGGTGTACCCACGGGTTTGGGCCAGATCGGCGAAATGCTCCAGCACCTGCTGGGCGGGCGAAGCGGAAGTCATGGCGGCTGGCCAGGAAAGATAGGCCGCTAATGAAGCCGGAGCCGACGCCGCCGGTCAAGACCGATGACGTCGGCTCACCGCAGGTTCAGGCCGCGGCGATGAACAGGCACAGGCAGCAGAAGAAACCACCGGCCCAGGCCAGGGAACGGCGGGTGGCGTGGTCGCGGATATACAGCCAGGTGTAGGCGATACGGCTGAGCAGGAAGAGGAAGGCCCAGAAGTTGATGGTGCCCTGGTCGGCGCCACCGGTGACGTGGGCGACGATCACCGCCGCGGCGAACAGCGGATTGATCTCGAAGGCGTTCTGCTGGGCGGCATTGGCCCGGGCCCGGGCGCCTTCCAGCTTGCCGAGGAAGCTGCGCGGATCCCGATTGTCCTCGGGCGTGAAGCCGCTGCCCTTGAACTTGGCGTAATAGGCCGCGCCATAGGGCACGAGATAGACGAGGAAGATGCACCAGTAGGCGAAGGTCATGTCGGCGTCCCTGGAAGTGTGAGGGTTCGCCTATCTGACCTGCCTGGCCGGGAAAAATCCACTCCGCTTCAGGTGGGTGTGGATCTATGGGTCCAGCGGGCCATCAGCGCGGTCGCCACCGCACAGAGCGCCAGCACCGCGCACATGGGCACCACGGTGCCGTTGTGCAGCGCGCCCACGCTGCTGGAGGCCAGCGCCGCCAGGATGAACTGCAGACTGCCCATCAGCGCCGAGGCACTGCCGGCATTGGCGCCCTGCCCCGCCAGGGCGCAGGCCGAGGCGTTGGGCACGATGCCACCGAGCAGGGCGATGGCGCAGAACAATGGAATCATCAGCACCGGCAGCGCCTTGGGCTGGAAGGCACCCACCAGCAGCAGGACCAGCCCCGCCGCGGCATAGGCCACCACCGCGCGACGCAACCAGAAGGCCGGTCCCTGGCGGACCACCAGGCGGGCATTGAGCTGCCCCAGCAGGATGAAGCCAGCGGCGTTGAGGCCGAAGACCCAGCCGTAGTGCTCGGGTTTGACGCCGTAGAGTTCGATCAGCACGAAGGGCGAGCCGGAGATGTAGGCGAACATGCCGGCCATGGCGATGCCGCCGGTGAGGGTGTGGCCGATGAAGGTGCGATCACGCAGCAGCCGCAGGTAGTTGCGCAAGGCCCCCCGCAGCGGCGGCCGTGGATGGTGCGCCGGCAAGGACTCGGGCAACCAGAGCGCCACGGCGGTACCGCAGGCGGCGGCGAACAGCGCCAGGCTGACGAAGATCGCCTGCCAGCCAAAGGTGCTGAGCAGGAGGCTGCCGGCGAAGGGCGCGATGATGGGGGCGATCCCGGTCACCAGCATGATCTGCGAGAAGGCCCGCGCCGCGGCCATCGGCTCGCAGAGATCCCGCACCACGGCCCGGGCGATCACCATGCCGGCGCAACCGCCCAGGGCCTGGACGAAGCGCGCGGCGATCAGCCAGGGCAGACTCGGCGCCAGGGCGCAGCCCAGCGACGCCAGGCAGAACAGGCCGATGCCGATCAGCAGCGGCAGGCGGCGACCGAAGCGGTCCGCCAGGGGGCCATAGAACAGCTGACCGCTGGCCAGGCCGGCGAAATACACCGCCAGACTCAGCTGCACGTGTTCGATGTCGGTGGCGAACGACAGTGCCAGCGACGGGAAGCTGGGCAGGTACATGTCGATGGCGAAGGGAGCGAAGGCCGAGAGGGCCCCGAGAATCAACAATAAGCGAAAAGTCATGAAGCCTGATCCGATGGAAGCGGAAGTGTCGCGCAGTTACATACAATCATGTTTGTAAAAGCGCCGAGGCGCGCTAGACTGCGTGGCAGACCCACTGCCAGTCAGATCGCCCATGCGTCGTACGAAAGAAGAAGCCGAACAGACCCGCCAAGCCATTCTCGATGCGGCGGAAGCCCTGTTCCTGACCAATGGCGTGGCGCGTACCAGCTTGGAAATGATCGCCCGCGAATGCGGCGTCACCCGGGGTGCAGTGTACTGGCATTTCCAGAACAAGGCCCACCTGTTCCACGAAATGCTTAGCCAGACAAGGATCCCCGCCGACGAACTGAGCGAGCGCCTGCGCGTGGACGGCGAGGAAGATAGCCTGCAACGGCTGTTCAAACTGTGCATCGAAGGCATGGCGAAGTTCACCCAGCCTGGCCGCGAGCAGCGGGTGATGACGATCATGCTGCACCGCTGCGAATTCACCGAAGAGCTGCGCGAGGCCGAAGAACGCGATCTGCAGTTCCTGCGGCAGTTCATTCGCATTACCGACGCCCTCTTCACCGCCCAGGCGCACCGCCTGCAGCCGGGCGTGACGCCACAACTGGCCAGTCGGATGCTGCACAGCCTGTTTCTCGGCACCCTCTCCGATCTGCTGCGCGACGAACAGACCTTCGCCCCGCTGCTGGCCGCCGATCAGGTGTTCACCACCTTCTTCCGCGCCATCGTGCGCGACTGGACTCAGTCGACGACGGTATAGCCCGCCTGCTCGATGGCCGCGCGGAAGGGCGCATCAACCTCGGCGCTGTCGATACGCACCTCGCCCGCCTGCAGATCCACCTCGACCCGCGCCCGGGCATCGACCTTGAGGACCGCCGCCTCGACCGCGCTCACGCAGTGGGCGCAACTCATTCCGACTACCTTGATGACATGCATGGTCTGCTCCTGTCTGTCTTGACCTCTTTCTCCTGACGCCAGCGCCAGGACCGGGTTCCAGTGTTGACCTTGACCCGAGGTCAAGGTCAACACTGAGCTTAGGAGGTGCCCATGCACGAATTCGAACTCTCCATCAGCGGCATGACCTGCACGGCCTGCGCCGGGCGGGTCGAGCGCGCCCTGCAGAAGGTCCCGGCCGTCAGTGCGGCCGGCGTCAACCTGGCCAGCGAAAAGGCTCGCGTCAGCGCGCCAATCGACGCGGCACCGGCGCTGGCCGAGGCGGTCAGCGCGGCTGGCTACCGGGTGGCCGAGGTCGAGCATGACCTGTCACTGTCCGGCATGAGCTGCGCCAACTGCGCCGGGCGTATCGAAAAGGTCTTGCGTACGGTGCCCGGGGTGCTGACCGCCGAGGTCAATCTGGCCAGCGAAAGAGTCCGGGTGAAGACCCTGGCCGCGGTCGAGACGCAGGCCCTGATCGTCGCGGTAGAAGCGGCGGGTTACGGCGCCGAGGATCGCCTGGCCGAAGACGACCGCCCTGCCCCGGTACGTCAGGGCCTGCGCTGGGAACGCCTGGAGCTGGCCTTGACGCTGCTCTTGGCCGCGCCGCTGATCCTGCCCATGCTGCTGACGCCCTTCGGCTGGCACCTGATGCCGCCCGCCTGGCTGCAATTTCTGCTGGCGACACCGGTGCAATTCCTCATCGGCGCGCGCTTCTATCGTGGCGCCTGGCATGCCCTGCGCGCCCGCAGTGGCAACATGGACGTGCTGGTCGCCCTGGGCACCAGCGCCGCCTACTGCTTGAGTCTCTATCTCTGGCTGGTCAAGGGCAGCCCCCATCTCTACTTCGAGACGGCGGCCATGGTCATCGCCCTGGTGCGCTTGGGCAAATATCTGGAGACCCGTGCCAAGCGCCGTACTGGCGCGGCCTTGCGCGCTCTGGAAGCTCTGCGCCCCGAAAGCGCCCGCCGCCTGGATGCCGACGGCAACGAAGAGGAGGTCGCCCTCAACCGGCTGCGCCTGGGCGATCGCCTGCAGCTTCGTCCGGGTGAACGCATCCCCGCCGATGGCCGCATCTTGCAAGGCGAAAGCCAGGTGGATGAAGCCCTGCTCACCGGCGAGAGCCGCCCGGTCGCCAAGGGCCCCGGCGACGAGGTGGTGGGTGGCGCCATCAATGGCGAGGGCAATCTGCAGGTCGAGGTCACCGCCCTGGGTGGCGAGACGGTGCTGGCCGGCATCATCCGCCTGGTGGAAGACGCCCAGGCCACCAAGGCGCCCATCCAGCAACTGGTGGATCGCATCAGCCGGGTGTTCGTCCCCGTGGTGGTGACCCTGGCGCTGGTCACCCTGCTCGGCTGGCTGCTGGCCGGTCACGCCCTGGAGCCCAGCCTGCTCGCCGCCGTCGCCGTGTTGGTCATCGCCTGCCCCTGCGCCCTGGGTCTAGCGACGCCAGCCGCGCTGATGGCCGGCACCGGAGTGGCGGCGCGTCACGGCATCCTGATCAAGGACGCCGAAACCCTGGAGCGCGCTCAGGGCATCACCACCGTGGTCTTCGACAAGACCGGCACCCTGACCGCCGGCCAGTTGCGCCTACGCCACCTGGCCACGGCGCCTGGCATCGAGGAAGCCGAGTTGCTGAGTCTGGCCGGCAGCCTGCAACGCGGCAGCGAACACCCCCTGGCCGCAGCGGTGCTTTTCGCCTGTCGTGACCGTGACCTGGACACTCCGCCCGCCCAGGACGTCCGCGCCCTCCCCGGCCGCGGCCTCCAGGGCAGTTGGCAAGGACGGCCGCTGTTGCTGGGCAATGCCCGCCTGCTGGCCGAACGGCAGCTGGACGCCGGCCCCCTGGCCGACGCCGCTCGCGCCTGGGAAGACCAGGGACTGACCCTGTCCTGGCTGTTGGAAACCGGCGCCCAACCGCGGGTGCTGGGCCTGCTGGCCTTTGGCGACGAGCTTCGCCCAGGGGCCAATGCGGCCATCGCCCGGTTGCGCCGCGACGGCATCGACAGCTGGCTGCTGACCGGGGACAACCGCGGCAGCGCCAGCCAGGTAGCCGCGGCGCTGGGCATCGCGCAGTGGGAGGCCGAGGTACTGCCCGCCGACAAGGCCGCGGTGGTCGCCCGCCTGCAAGCGACCCAGGGCGGCGTCGCCATGGTCGGCGACGGCCTCAACGACGCCCCGGCACTGGCCGCTGCCGAGCTGGGCATCGCCATGGGCTCGGGCACCGCCGCCGCGCGCCATGCCGCCGGCATCACCCTCTTGCAGGAGGATCCACGCCAGGTGGTAGCGGCCTTGGACATCGCCCGGCGTACCCAGCGCAAGATCCGCCAGAATCTGTTCTGGGCCTTCGTCTACAATGTCATCGGCCTGCCGCTCGCGGCCTTTGGCCTGCTCGACCCGGTCTATGCCGGCGCCGCCATGGCCTTTTCCAGCGTCAGTGTCCTGGCCAATGCCCTGCTGCTGGGCCGCTGGCGCCCGTCTGGAGATCTCTTGTCATGAACATCGGCCAGGCCGCCAAGGCCAGCGGGCTCACCGCCAAGATGCTGCGCTACTACGAGCGCATCGGTCTGCTGGCGCCTGCCGGGCGTACCGACAGCGGCTATCGCCAGTACGGCGCCGAAGATCTGCGGGTGCTGGCTTTCGTCCGCCGCTCGCGGGAACTGGGCTTCAGCCTGGAGGAGATCCGCCAGTTGCTCAGTCTCTGGCAGGACCGGCAGCGCGCCAGCGCCGACGTCAAGGCGCTGGCCAAGCGGCACATCGCCGAGCTGGATCTGAAGATCGCCGAGCTGACGCGGCTGCGCAGCACCCTGGGCGAACTGGTTTCCTGCTGCCACGGCGATGCCAGCCCCGACTGCCCGATCCTCGATACCCTCGGCGGCTGAGGACCTGTTCACGATCTGGCGAGCTAGAGCCAAACAAGGCCTAGGCGGCCCCACGAAAATACCTGAGGAAGCGGATCGGACCCGCGCTCGGGTTTACAAGTGGTAAATGAGCATTCTGACGAGGCTGGCCTTCCAGGGCGTTTTCAACGCCGTTTGGCCGACGCGCAGCAGATCGTGAACAGGTTCTGACGCAACCGCGGCCGCCTGGCGGAGTCCATCGCTTATCCCCCGCTGCCGAGGTACCCCCATGCAGACCCTGCACCGTTACCAGATCCGCTATCGCCTCAATGGCGAGCCCCTCACCCACGAACTGGAGAGTTTCGAGCCTGTCACCGAGGAGGAAGCCGTGCTGCAGTTGCTGATCAAGCACGTCGAGGAACCCCAGGTGGTGGTCGATGCGCCCTGGGAGCGCCATGCCCAGCCGAGCATCGCCCGTCGTGCCCAGGAAGCCGGACTGAGCGATATCGAGGTCAGCCAGCGGGACTGACGGCCGGCCCAGGCAGGTGGCTTTGCGCTATAATTCCGCGCTTTTGCCCCCTTCGTTGGAGTGATTCATGACCCTGCCTCGCCTGCGCCTCAAAGCCAATGCCGACCGCCGTCTGCGCGCCGGGCACCTCTGGGTGTACAGCAACGAGGTGGACGTCGTCGCCACCCCGCTCACCGCCTTCGAACCGGGCGACCAGGCCATCCTGGAAACCACCAGCGGCAAGCCGCTGGGCTTGGTGGCGCTGTCGCCCAACAACCTAATCTGCGCCCGCCTGTTCTCCCGCGACACCGGCTATCCGCTGGACAAGTCGCTGCTGGTGCATCGCTTCAAGGTCGCCCTGAGCCTGCGCGAGCGGTTGTTCGGCAGCCACTGCTATCGCCTGGTCTATGGCGATGCGGATTTCCTGCCCGGCCTGGTGGTGGATCGCTTCAACGATATCCTGGTGGTGCAGATCGCCTCGGCGACCATGGAGCGCCAGCGCGAGGCCATCCTCGCCGCCCTGCTGCAGGTGTTCAAGCCCCAGGGCGTGCTGTGGAAGAACGATGGCAGCGCCCGCACGGCCGAGGGTCTTTCCAGCTACGTGGAAGTGGCCTACGGCGAGGTACCGGACTGGGTAGCGCTGGAAGAGAACGGCGTGCGCTTCGAGGCACCGGTCCGCGAAGGCCAGAAGACCGGCTGGTTCTATGACCACCGCCTGAACCGTGCGCGCCTGGCGCCCTATGTCGAAGGCAAGCGGGTGCTCGACCTGTTCAGCTACATCGGCGGCTGGGGCGTGCAGGCCGCGGCCTTCGGTGCCAGCGAGGTCATGTGCGTGGACGCCTCGGGCTTTGCCCTCGACGGCGTGGAACGCAACGCCACCCTCAACGGCCTGGCGGAAAAGCTGGTGTGCGTCGAGGGCGATGTCTTCGAAGCGCTCAAGGAGCTCAAGGCCGGTGAAGAGAAATTCGACGTCATCGTCGCCGACCCGCCAGCCTTCATCAAGAAGCGCAAGGACCTGAAGAACGGCGAGACCGCCTATCGCCGCCTCAACGAACAGGCCATGCGTCTGCTGAACAAGGACGGCATCCTCGTCAGCGCCTCCTGCTCCATGCACCTGCCCGAAGACGACCTGCAAAACATCCTGCTCGGCAGCGCCCGCCATCTGGATCGCAACCTGCAGATCCTCGAACGCGGCGCTCAGGGCCCGGATCACCCGGTGCACCCGGCCATCCCGGAGACCCGCTACATCAAGAGCCTCACCTGCCGTCTGCTACCCAGCTAAACGCCAGGCAAAGAAAAGCCGGACATTGTCCGGCTTTTTTATTTGTGTCTTTGCCTCAGCTCAGGGCACGAATCAACTCGTCCTTCTTCATTCGCGACCGACCGCGGACGTTCTGCTCAGCCGCCTTCTTCACCAGCTCCTCGCGAGTCAGGTCACTTAGCGAGGTGCTGCCAGTGCGCGAATGCCGCGCTGAAGCGCGACCGCTGTTGGGCGACTGGCCTTGCTTGGTCGCCACCGCCCGCCGGGCGGAATCCTTGCGGTCCGCGCTTTTGGCGGTACCACTCTTGGCCTTGCCGGAACCTGCCTTTTCACCACCGCCGGACTGCTTGTTCACCGTCGCCCAGGCCCGTGCTTCGGCTTCATCCTTGGAGACGCCCTTTTTCTCGTAGCTCTCCTCGATGTGCTCGGCCTTACGTTCCTGTTTGTCGCTGTACTTGGATTTGTCGCCGCGGGGCATGGCAGTCTCCTGATTAGTCTTCCGCCTTGATGGTGGCTACATCGGCTGCCTTCACCCGCACGTGACGACCCGCCACATCGGTGAATTCATAGAAGCCGTCGGCCGTCTTGGTGTTGGGACGATCTTCGGTGATGTACTGGGTACCGTCCTGCAGGGTCACTACCGTCTCGGTGGAACAGGCCGCCAGCCCCGTCAGGGTCAGGGCCAGCAACCCACCGCCTAGTAGCCGCTTCATGGGGCTTCCGGTGCGACGCGATGGATGGACACATCGTGCAGCGCCACCAGCGCCTGACCGGACTCGATGTCGGCCAGGTGGAAGCGCTCGTCGTTGATCGCATCCAGGTGCCGACAGGCCAAGTCACGGACCACGTCGGTGATGGGCACGTCCAGATTGCTGATACGGTCGGTATAGCTTTCGCCCAGCAATTTATAGTGGATTTCGTAATGGCTATCGGTGTCGTCACGCATGAGGGATCTCCGCGAAAAGGCTGCCCGACTCGGGTTATTTCTATAGAGCCTGGGCAACCAGAGCGGTTCTTTTCCACCCGTCAGACGCCGCCGAACGGTCGTCTGTCAAGGCGCACGAACCGGCTCTAGCGCAGGAGTTCAACGCCCTGTGCGCATCTGTTGCAACAACGCACTGCACTGGGCACCCTGCTCGTTGCTGGGCGCCACCAGCGCCAGCAGACCGGCCGCTGGCGCCGCGAAGGTGGCGAGCAGCGCCGCTGCCGCGCCACGGGCCGCCAGGGGCAGTGCCTTCACCCCCGGCGCGGGATTCTTCAGGGTGCCCCGCACATAAAGTGGCGAGCGCAGGGAAAAGATGCGCAGGCCCTTGCTGTGGGGATCGACGGTCAGATCCAGTCGCTCGCTCGCCAGGTTGATGGTGCCGGTGATGTTGATCAGGGCGTTCTCGGTGTCGAGCACGAAGACCTGGGGCTGCACCAGGCCCTTCTTGAAGTCGAGATCGGCGACCGCGCAATTGATCTCCACCTCGTCATCGCCGAACAACCGATCGACCAGGTAGTTACCGACGTTGAGTCCGGCTAGCTCCATCAGGCTGCGGCTGATGCGGCCGTCGTTCATCAACAGCTTGAGTTCGCCGTTGCTGGTGCCGAGCAGCGCCGCCACCGAATTGCCGATGCCGCTCAGGGTGGCATCGCCATTGAGCTCACCCATGCTGCGCTTCATGGTCTCCACGGTAGGGAACAGCTGGTTCAGCTTGACCCGGCGCACGTGCAGATCGACCCGCCCTTGCAGCGGCGTCTTGTCGCCTTCCAGGCGCACTGTGGTGTTCAGATCGCCACCGGCCACGCCGAAGCGCAGGGGGTCGAGCAGGAGTACCCCGTCGGTCAAGCGGACATGGGTATTCAGATCGGTGATCGGCAGCTGCGCGTTCTGCACGATGCGCTTGCCGGTGAAGCGCACGTCGGCATCCATGGCGCGCCAACGCTCGGTGCGGAATTCGGAGACCGGCAGTGCCTTGTCCGCCGGCTGCTGGTTGGTCTCGCCCTTGGCCGCCTGTTGCTCCTTGGTATCGGCGCCGATCAGCGGCGCCAGGTCCTCGAACAGCAACTGATCGGAGCGCAGGGTGCCACTGAGCTTGGGACGCGGCTTGCCGCCGGTGAACAGCACCTCGCCGTGCAGATCGCTCTTGCCGACCCGGCCGTTGAAGTCTTCATAGCTGAAGCGCGCACCCGCCGGATCATTGAGCTTGACCGTGAGATGACCATCAGTGGCGTAGGGCGCCGTCTCCGGCAGGGTGACCCCGGTCAGCGGATAGAGCTGCGCCAGACTCTTGCCTTCCAGCACCAGGTGCAGATCCAGGGCGCCCAGGCGGCGCGGATCGGTCAGGGTGCCAAAGACCTGGACACGGGTCTCGCCGGCCCGCGCATCGAGCTGGATGGGGAAAGGTACATCGGCGTCCTGCAGGGCCAGCAGTCCGCCGATCTGGCCCCGGCCACTGACCGGGACCTGCTTGTAGCTGCCGTCCACCGCCAAGGCGAACTGGAAGGGCTGGGTCTGCTTGACGTGGGAGCGCTGGCGAGAAGTGCCCTGCTTGCCGACCAGATCGGCGTAGGCGATGGGGGCATCCAGGGAGGTGATCCGCGCCCTTAGCCGGGTGGCGGTCTGGGCATCGTCGAAGCCGACCTGGCCGGCGTCGAAGCCAATGGTGCCGATATCTACGGTCCAGGCCGAGGGTTCGGCCTTGGGGTCCTTCTCGGCGGTCTCGAAGGTCCAGCTGTTGCGCCCATCGGCCAGCCGCTGGGCATTGACCACCGGCCCGCTTAGGTCGATGCGCGGGATATAGATCTGCTTGGCCAGCAGTGCCAGCGGGGAGATCCGCAGTTGCACCCGGTCGAGGTGGACGAAGGTCTTTTCCTTGGCCCAGTCCGGGTTGCCCAGGGTCAGGTCCTCGGCGGCGATGTGCGGCCAGGGAATCCAGGCGCGCCAGCCGCCCTGATCCGGCTCGCGATGCCAGACCACGCCCAGGTTGCCCTCGATGGCGAAGGGCCGGTGCAAGGCGCTCGACACCTGCTCGTTGATGGTCGGCTTGAGCCGATTCCAGTCGAAGGTGGCAAGGATCACCACCACCAGCACGAACAGCAGCAGGATGATTCCCAGCAGCCAGGCGAGGATCTTGCGTGGGCGCGTCATGGCCGCCTCCTTGGATTTCCGTTCCCTCTTGGGTCTGCTCAGCGCAGCGGGGTTCCCTGAATAGACGTCATGCCTTGCGCTGGCGTAGCGCCAGCAGCGCCACCGCCACCCCGATCAGGGTCAACAACAGCAGACTGCCACGCAGTCCCACCTGCCCCGCCACGGCACCGATCAGCGGCGGACCGAGCAGGAACCCGAGATAACCGGCGGTGGCGGTCATGGCGATGCCCGCAGCCGGCGTCTCGGCCACCTGGCCGGCGGCGCTGAAGGCCGCGGGCACCACATTGGACAGGCCCAGCCCGACCAGCGCGAAGCCGAGGATCGCCGTCCAGGGCGCCGGCAGGATTACCGCCAGGGCCAGCCCCAGGGTCGCCAGCAGGGCCCCGCCAACGATCACCTGGGGGCCGCCGAAGCGAGCGCGGATGCCGTCGCCGAACAGCCGCCCCACCAGCATGGTCAGCGAAAAGGCCGCATAGCCCAGGGTCGCCACCACCGGACTCGCGCCGCCCACCTGGCCCAGGTAGACGGCGCTCCAGTCGGTCATGGCCCCTTCCAGCATCAGGCAGCCCATGGCGATCAACCCCAGCGCCAGCACGCGTCGATCCGGCAGCCGCAGGGCATGGCTCACCGGACTGCGATCGCCTTCGTCCAGGGCCAGGGCGGCGGGCAAGGCCAGCACCAGCGCCACCAGGGCAGCGGCCAGCAACACCACCAGCGCCGAGGCGCCCAGGTGCAGCACCAGTGCCCCCAGGCCGGCACCGAGAAATCCGCCCAGGCTGAAGGCGGCATGGAAGGACGACATCAGCGGGCCGTTCCAGCGGCTTTCGACATCGCTGGCATGGGCATTCATGGCCACGTCGATCAGGCCATTGCTGGCACCGAGCAGCAGCGCGCAAGGCAGCAGCCAGCCCAGCGACGGCGCCACCCCAGGCCAGATCAGCACCAGCACGAAGGCCAGGATGCTCAGCCGGGTGAGGCGTCCGGTACCGCCCAGGCGCGGCACCAGCACCCCGGCGAAGGGCATGGTCAGCAGGGCGCCCAGGGCGACCGCCAGCAGCACCAGACTCAGCTGGCCGTCGCCCAGCGCCAGATCGCGCTTGAGTTCGGGAATGGCGGCCGCCCAACCACCGATCCCGCAACCATTGGCGAGAAAGACGGTAAAGGTGGCGCGGCGTTGGCGACGCAGTACGGCAGAGGTCATGAGAATCCTTGGGCGAGAGATCAGCGGTCGCTGGCGAGCGAATGCAGGTGCAGGCCGGCATCGCGATAGGGCTGCAGGCGCTCCTCGCTCAACCCCGGCTCCAACACCAGATGGTTCAGCTGATCGAGCCGGAGCACGTGATAGAAGGCCACGCTGTCGAGCTTTTCGGCGGTCACCGCGACGGCGACCTGGGTGCTCTGCTCGGCCACGGCCGCCTTGAACTCGGCCTCCTCCAGGTCGAAGCCGGTCACCCCGGTTTCCACCGCCAGGGCGCAGGTCCCGAGAAAGGCCAGGTCCGCGCGCACGCCACGCAGGTCACGCAGGGCCCGGGCGCCCAGGCAGGCGCCGGACTGCGGCGCAGCCAGGCCGCCGATCATCAGCACCCGGATGCCCGGGCGCTGCAGCAGCGCCGTGGCGATCACCGGCGCATTGGTGGCCACGGTCAGGTCGAGATCCGTGGGCAGCGCCTGGGCGATGGCCAGATTGGTCGAGCCAGCATCCAGCAGCAGCAATTGCCCCCGCTGCACCAGCCTGGCCGCGGCGTGGCCCAGCGCCTGCTTGGCCGTCTCGTCCTGGCTGATCCGCGCCGGCAGTGCCTGCGGCGGTATTAGCAGCGAGAGCGCCCCACCGTACACCCGGCGGCACAGGCCCTGGCGGGCCAGTTCACGCAGGTCGCGACGTACGCTGTCTTCGGAAATGCCCCAGGTGGCGGCCAGTTCGGCCGACAGGACCCGGCCCTGCTCACGCAACAGGGCCAGGATCGCGGCTTGGCGTTCTTCGGGGAGGTGGATGGATGCAGTCATGCTGATACTCCAGGAGGATCAGCAGATCATGCACAATCATTTATAAACGTGCAACATCATGCAGAGGCTGAAGCCTTGTCCCGCGCATCCAGCCAGCGACCGCCAAAGACATTGATCAACAGGCCGAACATGACCGCCAGGCCACCTACCGCTTGCTGGATGGTCATCTGCTCCCCCAGCAGCACCGCGGCGGAAGTCAGCCCCACCACCGGCACCAACAGCGAAAAGGGCGCCACCTGGCCCGCCGGATAGCGCGACAGCAGCCGGCTCCAGATGCCGTAGCCGACCAGGGTGGCGATAAAGGCCAGGTAGACGATGGCAAAGACCGAGCCGCCCGACAGCGACGTCAGCGCCGTGGCGATCTGTTCCGGGCCTTCTAACAGCAACGACAGGAGGAAGAAGGGGATGGGCGGAATCAGGCTGCCCCAGACCACCAGGCCGAGCATGTCCACCTTGCCGATCTTCTTGGTGACGATATTGCCCAGGCCCCACATGGCCGCCGCCGCCAGGGTCAGCAGAAAACCGGCCAGGGTCATGGTGACGCCATGCTCGGTACCGATCAGCAACAGCCCCAAGGCCGCCACCAGCAGCCCGACCAGACTCGCCCGCCGTACCTTCTCCCCCAGGAAGGTCGCGGCGAAGGCCAGGGTAAAGAAGGCCTGGGCCTGCAATACCAGCGAGGCCAACCCCGCTGGCATCCCCACGTACATGGCCGAGAACAGGAAGGCGAACTGACCGAGCGAGATGGTCAGGCCGTACGCCAGTAGCAGCTGCCAGGACACCTGGGGCCGCCGTACGAAGAGAATGGCGGGAAAGGCCGCCAGACAGAATCTCAGGGTGCCCAGCAGCATGGGTGGCACGCCATGCAGGCCGATCTTGATGACGACGAAATTCACCCCCCAGGCCAGGATGACGACCAATGCCAGCAACAGATCCCGGGGTGCCATTCACAACTCCTTGAAGGATTTCAGATAGATAGGCGGCTACCCTACTCCTTTGCGTCCGCGCTGCGGCGTCACAGTTGCCCACAAATTCGGCCAGTCACTCCCTAGCAACGAAAAACCGCAGCCTGGGCTGCGGTTCGTCGGGATCAGGCACTGCGCTTGTCGCGCAAGGGATCATGGCCCCAGTTCATCAGCGACTTGCGCCAGCGCGAGTCTTCGATATCGCCCTCCGGTCGCTGCTTGAGATGGCGATGCACATAGCCGATGACCTTGCGCATGGCCTGGTAGTCATCGTCTTCCAGCTCAGCCTGGCGCTTGCCCTTTAGCTCCAGGATGCGCTCACCCATGGCATGGCCGACCGCCTTGCCATCGTTGGCGGCAGTGACCTTCTTGCCGCCCTTGGTCATGCCCACACCCTTGCTGGTATCACCGCTGAGCCATTTGCGCAGCTGGCTGGGGGTCATGTTGACCACCTGCTTGAATTCGCTGCGAACCTCTTTCCTGTCGTCTTTCTTGTCGTCGTTGGAAGCCTTCTTGGTGCTCATTTCTCACCTGCCTTTTGCAACGCCTTCACCAGTTCGTCTTTCTTCATGCGCGACCGGCCCCGCACCTCGCGACGCGCGGCACGCTTCATCAACTCGTCCTTGGTCAGACCAGCCAGGCCCGACTCACGCGCGGTCGCCGTCTTGCGCGCCACATCGGTAGGCTGCTTGGAATGCTGCTGGCCGCGCCGGGTGTCGCGACGCTTCTTGGCGGTGGTGCGCTGGTACTCTTCCTTGCTTAGGGAATCCCGGGCCTTTTCCGGCAGATAGCGTTCGCCGGTCTCTTCGGATTTCTTGCCGGAGCGGGTGTCCCACTTCTCGTCGGTCCACTGTTGCAGATGATTGTCCTTGCCCTTGCTGCCCTGGTATTCACCACCGCGCTTCTGGTACTCCTGGGACGCCAGTTGCGCCTTGCGCGCCGACCATTGGCCGGGCTTGCCGCCCTTGTCGCCCTCGGTAATCTCTTTCTTCACCTTTTCCCAGAGTTCGGGATCGCTCTTCTTGGCCGTAGCACTCATGGCTTACCTCAGATGTGGGGTCACTGCAGTCGCTGTCTCTAGGATGACTGTCCAACCGAAACGGGGGTTCGCGCCAGGCGACGAACGCCCCTACCCTGCGTCTTCCGGTATCCAGAGAAACCCATGCCCCTTGCCACCCTGCTCCGCCGTCGCCTGATCCCGCTGCTCTTCGTTACCCTGCTGGTGGGTGTCGGGGTCCCCTATGGCTGCTCGGAACTGGCCTACCGCGAACGTCAATGGGTGTTCAGCATCGAGCCCGGCAATGCCAGCTGGTTCACCGGGGTGCCGGAAGGCGTCCGCCAGTTCAATCTGCCGGTCCCGGACGGTCTGACCGGCACCGACTACCTGCATGCCTGGTGGTGGCCCGCCCGGCGCCCGGACGCCCCCACCCTGCTCTATCTGCACGGCACCCGCTGGAATCTCACCGCCCAGGTCCGGCGCATCGCCACCCTGCGACAACTGGGTTACTCGGTGCTGGCCATCGACTATCGCGGCTTTGGCGAAAGTCCTGGCGACGTTCCCTCCGAACGCAGCGTCTACCTGGACGCCCGGGTCGCCTGGAAGCACCTGCAGAGCCTGCAGCCCGATCCGCGCAAGAGATACCTCTATGGCCATTCCCTGGGTGGCGCCGTGGCGGTGGATCTGGCCTGGCGCATCGCCCGCGACGGGGATCCCACGGGCGACTATCCCGCCGCGGCCGGTCTGATCATCGAATCCACCTTCACCACCCTGGCCGATGCCGCCTCGGCGGTCGTCGACACCCGCTTTCCCCTGCGCTGGCTGATGACGGAGAAATTCGATTCCCTGGACAAGATCCCGGAGATCCATATCCCGGTGCTCATCGTTCACGGCAGCGACGACCGCTATGTGCCGCCCCGCTTCAGCGAGGCCCTCTATGCCGCCGCGCAACCCCCCAAGCGGCTGCTGTTGATCCCGGGCGGGACCCATTCCAACAGCATGGTGATAGGCACGCGTGCCTATGCCGCCGCTCTGCGCGAGCTGTTCGGTGGCACGCACCTGAGCGAAGCGGAAAAGCAGGAATCATCGACGGGAGGCTAGAGGTTTTTTGAAAGGCATCGACGGCGCTGATAGTCACTATCTCGCCAGTCTATTTTTTTTCGAGCGGTCCTGCTCGGGATACTGAACTCACTCCAGCACAGTTTCCCCAGAGGACACCATCATGAACCTGCGTATCGCCTTCGGTTTCGCCCTGACCGCCCTGGCCCTGAACACCTTCGCCCAGGACTTCTCCTTCACCCCCACCAGCCCTGCCACCCAGATCGCCGAGGAATCCAGCCAGCGTCCGCTGGGCCAGCTGATCAAGCAACAGCAGCAACGTCTGCAGGAACGCACCCTGGCCGAAGAATCCAGCCTGCGTCCGCTGGGTGAAGTCATCAAGCAGCAGCAACGCCAACTGCAGGACCGCCGGATCGCCGAAGAGTCCAGTCTGCGTCCCCTGGGCCAGGTGATCGAAGACCAGCAACAGCGTCTCGGTGGCGACGAAGTGGCCGAAGAAAGCGGTCAGCGTCCCGTGGGTCGACTGATCGAGCGTCAGCAGCATCGTCTGCAGGAGGGCGCCCTGGCCGAAAACGGCTCGGCCCAGACCCTGGATCGCCTGATCAAGGCCGGCCAGACCCGTCAGGCCTAAGCGCTACCCGCTCCTTCCTACCCGGCCTCGCGCCGGGCTCGCCTATCAGGTCTTTTCGCTACCCGGCCCGATGCTGGCGGGGGCCTCCACCACCAGCTCCTGTGGCACCTCGTCGATGCGCGGATCCAGCGCTGCCGCCATCGGACTCACCGTATCCGGCATGGCTACGTGATGCAGCGGCGCCGCGTCCAGCCGGTGCTCGCCACTGACGAAACGGGGCTGCACGAAGACGATCAGGATCACCGCATAGGCCGAGGTCAGCACATAGAAGGTGCCCGGGCCGAAATGCTCCATGGCCGCGCCGGCCAGCAGCGGCCCGATGCAGGCACCGACGCCATAGGTGGTCAGCAGCATCGCCGACAGTTCCACCCGCCGTTCGGGCTCGACGTGGTCGTTGGCAAAGGCGGTCGCCAGCGGATAGAGGGTGAACAGCAGCATGCCCGAGACGAAACCCGCAGCCAGCAACCAGGGATAGGGCAAGGTGATCAGTCCCCACAGCGGTACCGCCGCCAGGCACAGCAGCACCGCATTGGCGCGGATCAGCTTGCAGCGGTCGAGTCGATCCGACAGCCAGCCCAGCGGCCACTGGGCGCAGAAGCCCGCGACGATGCACAGCCCGACATAGAAGCTCGATTGCGCCGTATCCAGGCCACTGCGACTGGCGAACACCGGTGCCAGGCCATAGAAGCCCCCCACAGCAGGCCTGCGGTAAAGATGGTCACCAGTGACTGGGGCACCCGCTGCCAGAAGAAGCGGATCTCCAGCGGCGCCGCCACCAGCTTGGCCGGGTGCACCCGCCGCGTCATCGCCAGAGGAATCAGGCAAGAGGCGAAGCAGATGGCCACCAGCAACAGCGGCTTGTAGTCGAGTTGCGGATGCCAGGCCAGCAGCGCCTGGCCGATCACCAGCCCCAGGTCCACCGCTACCATGTAGCCGGCGAACACCTTGCCGCGCTGGTGATTCTCCGCCTGCTCGTTGAGCCAGCTCTCGATCACCATGTACTGATTCATCATCACCACGCCCATGATGAATCTCAGCGCGATCCAGACGTTCAGGTCGTCGATCAGGGCGTGAATGAGCACGGTAACGGTGGCCGCACCGGCGCAGGCCACATAGGAACGGATATGGCCGACACTGGCGATCAGCCGATGGCCGAACTTGCCGCCGCACACCAGCCCGAAGTAGTAGGCCGCCATCAGGGCGCCGGTCCAGAAATCCCCTGCCCCCTGCTCAGTCAGTCGCAGACCGATATAGGTGGTGAACAGACCGGAGCCGGCCAACATCAGGAGGGTGGCGAAATAGAGCGCAGGAAAGGTAACGAGAGGGCTGAACATCAGGGATCACATGAAAAGAAGCAGAAAGCCAGAACGGATCAGCCGGAACTGACCGTCAGACTACGGAAGGAAAAAATATCAGGAGATAGTGCCGGGGATCACTCCGGCTCCTGGCGCCTGTTGGTCTCGGTACGCTGGCGCTGTCGCCATTGATCCAGATAGACCACCTGGCCGTGCTCGGGCTTGGCCTGATAGGCAGGGGCCGAAGCCACCACCGAATCCGCCGCCGGGCGTTCGACCTCGGGTACCACGAAAGGCGCGAACTCGACCTTGGCCAGCGTCTTGCCGAACAGGGCCAGAGAGGCGTCGAGTCGCTCCTCTCCCGTCACGGTGAATTCGAAGGAGAACAACCGCGCCAGGCGCTTGCGGCCCTTGGCATCGGCCAGCCAGCGAAAACGGGAAAAGGCCACGGCGCCATCGAGCAGCGTGACCTTGCGGCGACGACACTCCTGCTCGGCCAGCACCAGTGCCTGCTCGCGAATGCCGTGGGCGTGCCAGAACCACAGACCAATGCCGACTGCGCCCAGCAACAGGCAGAGATTACCTAGCGTCAGCATCTTCGCTCCTCATCGAAGGGTACCGCCGTCACTGACGCCGTGCAGCGTCACCAGATGCCGTCTCGTTCAACAGACGAATGTTTTCACGCTCGCCTTTGTACAGCGTCAGAGGGGCGATTTCCTTACCTAGCAAAGGCACCTGCTGTTGATGCCATATGTAGTAGAAAACGTTCAGTACCACCAATAGCAGAAACAACCAACGCATCATTCGTTCTCGAGCGGACACGCCAAAGCCAATCCAGCAAACACCATATCGGGCACGATCCGCGCGCCCGGAACGACATGTTTGACCAGTTCCGCGTCACCCCCGGTCAGAAACACCTCGCAGCCTTCGGCGAACATCTCCTGAGCCAGTTCGTACTGGGTGCGGACAAAGCCCTTGAGCATGTACAGACACCCACGCTCCACGGCCTCGATGGTCGTACGTCCCGGCGCCTCGTAGCGTTCACCACTGGCCCAATGTGGATCGTAGCGGATCCGACGGGTATGGGTCTGCAGTTCCCGACGCATCAACGGAATCCCCGGACAGATGAACCCGCCCTGATGCTCACCCTGGGCGTCGACCAGATCGGCCGTCACCGCAGTGCCCAGATCCAGGACCACGCAGGCCTTGCCCTCGGCCAGTTGCACCGCGGCCAGGATCACCAACCAGCGATCCATGCCCAGACGCTGGTGATCCCGATAGCCATTGCGCACACCATTCCAGACCTCTACCGGCACGGCCTGGTGACAGGGAATGGCGAAGGTCGCCGTCAACCGCTCCTTGAGCTGCTGGGTCTCTTCGTCGCTGCGCACGCTGACCAGCCGACAGGCCGCCAGGGTGGGAGCATCCGGCTGGGACAGGGCCGCGATCAGGGCGTCGTCGCTGTCGACGATGCCGGTGTCGACCACTTCGGCTCCCGCGGCGAGCAGTCGCCACTTGATCAGGCTGTTACCGCAATCGAGTTCAAGAATCATGATCTAGGCTCAGGCTCAATTCGCCACCGCTGAATGCCTGTGTCTGCCCGTCTACGCGCATGAGGATAGCCCCATCTTCGGCAACTCCTGCCACTGTGCCCTGAATACAGCGAACCCCCGAAGACAGGGTTACCGCTCGACCTTGCCAGCCATGATAACGCTCCCACTCGCCGCGCAGGGCGGCGAATCCGGATTGGCGGTGAATCTGCCACAGGCTGTCAATCTCCCGCAGCAGCAGACTGGCGACCTGGTTGCGATCCTGCAGACCGCCCAGGACCTCGGCCATGGAAATCCATGGCTGATCGATGTCGTTGGCCATGCGCATGTTGACGTTGATACCGATGCCGATGATGGCCTGGCAGACGTCCTGCGGATCACCCGACAATTCGATGAGGATACCGGCCAGCTTGCGACCACGAACCAGGACGTCGTTGGGCCACTTCAGCCAGGCATCCTCCACTCCCAGCTGTTGCAGGGTACGGATCACCGCCAGGCCCATGGTCAGGCTCAAGGCCTGCAGCTTCTGGATCCCGCCCTGGCTGGAGACCACGGCGGTGAGATAGAGATTCTTGCCATAGGGACTGACCCAGGCGCGGCCACGCCGGCCACGTCCGGCCTGCTGATGCTCGGCCAGCAAGGCGAACGGCGTTTGCTGCTGTTGTTGCAGACGGCGTTGTGCCTCGGCATTGGTGGAGTCGATGGAAGCCAGGACCGCTACCGGCCAACCACCCTCCCCCGCGATCCGTTGGGCATCGAGCAGCGACAGGGGCTCTTCCAGGCGGTAACCCCGCCCCGGAACCTTGAACACCTCGACGCCCAGGTCATCTTCCAGCGTCTTCAGCCGCTTCCAGATGGCACTCCTGGAGACGCCCAGGGCCTCACCAAGCTCGACGCCGGAATGAAATTTTCCATCACTCAGCAATTTCAGCAACGGCATCCTCGAACTCCGTTCGACTTTCTT
>NZ_ANBZ01000016.1:0-14975 GCF_000316965.1 Pseudomonas sp. 313 | reverse complement strand
AGTGGTGAGGTTCTTCTCTTGCCCATACAACTTGCCCCACAGCCGCTTCACGTCACCATGCTGTTCCTTCACGTGCTGCACAGCGGCCAGCAACATGCCGCCGGTACCGCAGGCCGGGTCGTAGATGGTCTCGGCTTCTTTGGGATCGAGCATGTCGATCATCAGCCGCACGACGCTGCGCGGGGTGTAGAACTCGCCGGCCTTCTTGTTGGTGGCGTCGGCGAACTTCTTGATCAGGTATTCGTAGGCGTCGCCAAGCAGATCCGAATTGACGTTCTTGTTGCCGAACGGCAGCTTGGAGAAGTGCTCGATCAGGTCCTTGAGCAAGGCATCAGACAGCCGATCCTTGTTCGACCACTGGGCATCGCCGAACACGCCGTACAGGGTGTCGGGGTTGGCCTTCTCAATCTCGCGCATCGCGCGCTGAAGGGCCGTCCCGACATTGCTGGCCTTGGTGCGAACGTCGTTCCAGTGACAGTCTTCCGGGATCTGGAAGCGGTGCGACTCCGGAAACCAGGCCAGTTGCTCGTCGCCGGTCTCATCAACAATCTCCTGGTACTCCTCGTCCCAGACGTCGCAGATGCGCTTGAAGAACAGCAGCGGAAAGATGTAGGTCTTAAAGTCAGCCGCATCCACCGGGCCGCGCAGGATGTTGGCGGATTCCCAGAGGTGATTTTCGAGCTGGCCGAGGGTGATTTGTTGGGTGCTCAAACGCATGGCCCTTCTCTATCAATGCAGTCACACTGCGGCTTATGTTCTTGCTTGGTATTCATCGGTTACTCAAATAGCCGCTTTTGCTTGACGACGTAGCCCGCAGGCTTCTTCTGCTTTTCCAATACGCCTTCGTCGACCAGACGCTGTAGCCATACCTTGGCCTGTGCGCTGGAGACGTCTAGCCCGGCCGCTATTTCGGTGTCCTTCATGGGCACACTCACTAGCTGCTGAATCGCTGTGCGAACGGCCGCGAAGAGCACTTCGGCAGGGGTCGATGCCGACTGCGTAGATTCCTTGGCGGCGTCTATCGGCGCTGCGACTTCTGGTCTAACTGGCGAAAGTTCTTCGGATACATCAGCGGTGGGCTGCGTAGCAGAAATAACGTCGACCGGCGCCGATGGTTCGCTCTCGGCCTGGGGTGATGGCGCGGTTTCGCGTTGTTCAGACACCACTGGCTTGGCATTCGCCGGCATTGGCTCGTCGTTCGAAAACAGCGCTAGACCAGTCTGTGGGGATGCCGTCGGTGTCGAAACCGACACGTTGAACACATCCTCGAAGGCATCTACGTCTTGCGGGTTAGGCCAGGGAAGCGCACCTTTCTTCCGCAAACCCTCCAATCCGGTGGAAGACTCACCCGTCGATCGAATGAAGACCGGAACAAACTTGAGTTTGTCGAGCTGCTCGGCAGCACCGCTCCAAGTACCGCCTTTGTTGAGGTCGGAACTTACCACCAGTGAGGTGTCTGCCAATGCATAAATCAGCTTGTTCCGCTGCATCGCGTGGCCGACATTGAACCCCGCACTCGGGTCGTAAGGTGAAATCAGCACCAATTGACCATCGAGCAGTAGGTTGCGGTGCTCGCGATTCATGGTGGTCTTTTCCAGACTGTCCGCCAACACGCCGCATACTTTTCCGCCCGCCTCAAGGGCGCCACGCATGGCGGCCTGATCGATGCCTTTGGCACCGCCAGAGACAAGCGTTCTACCTGCCCGAGCAGCGAGCCGGCCAACTGCCATTGTGTAGTCGGTGAGGGCCTCGTCCACATGGCGCGATCCAACAACGGCAAGCCCACCGGTTTCAAGCAAAGCCATATCGCCACAACCGTAGAGCACTGCCGGAGCATCTTCACGAAGGCGCGCTTTCAGGCGGCGCGGATACTCTGCATCCGCGCGGCTGACTACCCAGATAGCACGTGCTTGCCAGCGCTCGACAACTTGGCTCAGCAGAAATCCGCGCCCTAGCAATTTCTGCAGGCGGCTTTCATCAATCACCGGTTGACACGCATGCAGGATCTCAGCTGCGTCCGGCGAGAGCAGATCCGCAGGCTGGCGCTGGATCTCGCGCAAATGACGCGCGAGACGTTTGTATTCACCAGGCGTCAGCAGATCCGATGATGCCGTGCCGCGGCCGGCAATGAGCGGCGCCGTCAGCAGCAAGATCGCCTTGGTGTTTGGTGAGAGGACTGGCGTCATTCGTCGTGCCCCGTCTGTGAAAGGGCCATCGGCCATACCTCTCCACTACCATTCTTGCGCAGCAGCCAAGCAGACACCGTCAGCGTCCAGCGGGAGTCGACCATATCATCCACCAAGAGGACTGGGCCGGGAGGAATAGGCTGGCCGTTGAGGGCGAGCGAACCATCGATGTTGCGCGCCTGTTGTGTACTGTTTGCCATCGTTTTCTGTTCGGGCCTGGCGTCTGTCTTTGCGATGACTATGTGAAACGGTAGACCCAGGGCAGCAGCCAAGCGCTGAGCGAAATCTGGTACCAAGTCGGGATGGCGAAGCGATGGAACGCAGGTCACCCAGGCCGGACCCGGCTGAGGACTCCACTCCTGAATCATCTTCACGCACGCTGCAACGAGGTCGTCAGAAAAACGGCCCTCGTGGTATTTGCCCTGTCTAACCAAGCCACCCCAACCGGCATCGCCCCAGACGCAAAGTGCTTTGCCGGGCTGTGCTTGATAGGGAATGGTGGATGCGGTGTGAATTCCGTACTGCGGCATTCCCCCCACGGGCCATTTTTTGCGAGGCTCGATGGGCAGACTTGTGCGACAAAGAAACTCCTCAGCTTCCCGAACCAGCAACTGATCTAAGTATTCTGACAGCGGCGGCAACGACGGTGGGCTGACAGTGCTTGAATCGCCATCAAGCGCATCAATCAGAAAGCCCATATGCTGCCCGAAAGGCCGAGAGACGTATTCCTGCATTTGCTGGAGTTCGGCACGCCTCAATTTGGTGAGCCGGTCTGCTCGCGCCCAGAATCCGTCTCCTAGCTCGGCTGCAGTAAGCTGCCACTTCGTACCTTGCTTGGCGATCGGCGCTGGAGATTCGAGAGAGAGTGCCGTGATAGTCTTCTCGATGCGGCTTTTGCTCATGTTCACGCAGGTCATGAGGTCAGGTATTGAAAGTCCTTCCGGCGCTTCATCAAGTGCCCCCAGGACATCGTCAACCTCTTCGCGAGTTGGGAATGCGCTACGGATAAACCAATCCGTAATTCCCTCTTCCTCATCGCCGCTCAATAGCACGCCATATGCAGATTTCAGCGCTCTTCCCGCCCTCCCAACTTGCTGGTAATAGGCGACAACTGAGCCAGGCATCTGAAAATGGATAACGAACGCTAGGTCCGGCTTGTCGTAGCCCATGCCCAACGCGGTGGTCGCCACAAGGGCCTTAACCCGATTTTCTTGCAGCGCTTGCTCCAGCTCCTCACGCCGATCACCCGCCTTACGTGTGTAGGCTTCTACTGCAAAGCCCTTGGCCTTGAGCCAATCTGCTAGCTGATTAGCATCGCGGATAGTAAGGGTATAAATGATGCCGTGTCCTGGTAGTGAGTTGAGCTGCTGTGCGATCCATGCCATACGGGCAGCTTGACTAGGCAAGCGCATCGTTTGCAGCGTCAGGGAGCCTCGATTCAAGTCACCGCGCAGCACCTTCATATTCGGGCCTAGCACAGCCACAAGGTCTTCCATAACCCGGTCGTTGGCCGTTGCAGTTGTTGCCAGCAGGCGCAGATTGGCCGGTAGCGTTCTGGCGATACGCTCCAGCAATCGGTAGTGAGGACGGAAGTCGTGCCCCCAATCCGAGATGCAATGGGCCTCATCGATAACCATCAGCGAGATTTGCCCTGCGATTCCTGCCAGCACCTCAGTGTTAAACCAGTCGTTACCCAGCTTCTCTGGCGCTATCAACAGAATGTCAATTTCATTCCTGCGGAGCTTGGCTTCAACCGCTTTCCATTCATCCTGGTTATCGGAGTTGATCGTGGCGGCGCGTACTCCCATTCGCTCGGCCGCACTAATTTGGTTCCGCATCAGCGCCAGCAATGGCGAGATCAGTAGCGCGGGCCCCGCCCCAGCCTCCCGCAGCAACTTTGTCGCGATGAAGTAGACAAAGCTCTTGCCCCACCCGGTCTTTTGCACGACCAGCAGACGACCTTTGCCTTCGACAATGTGGCGAATGGCATCTTCTTGGTCATCGCGGAAGGTTGCGTCTGCACGTCCGGAACCGATTCGAAGAAGCTCCAGTGCACGTATTGGGTCGTAGGCCACGTTATTACTCTCCCTTATTCTGGTCGGGCGCGCGGTAGCCCGGCGCCAACACAGCGTTCTTGACGCCATAAAGCGCCAGGTGATCTTTCAGCCAGAGTCTAAATTCGTGCCCGCGCAGACTATGATCCGGCGAGCAGTCGACACTCCATTTGCGCAGGATGTATCCGGCAGTGGCGGCGCGCAGTTTCATTCGCAGCACGCCGTTACGCATGCCGTAATCCATCTCGGTGATCTCCGCTCGGGGTTGATCCGGATGCGGCACCAACTCCAACTCGACGATCCGGGTCCACTGGATGTCTTGATCGCTCATTTCATGAGCCGCCACTGACTGGCCCTTGAGGACAATGGGGTGCCTGATCCGGGTGATGACGAAATCGCGGAATTCCTGCGACTTCCGGTCAAAGGCGCGGACGTGCCAGCGCAGGCCATTGTCGATCAGCGCGAACGGGACAACCTCCCGCTTGGTGCGGCCACTAGAGATGGAGTGGTACTCGATGCTAAGCGGACACTCTTGGTGAATAGCCCGAGTCACACTCGCAAGGACGTCCAGATCTGGGTGGGTGAGCCGCGACGGACTCTCGCTAGCAACCCACGCCTTGAGCCGCATCGGCTCGCCGTCACCAAATCCCTGGGTCAACCACGAGAGCACCCGCTCCGGCGGGAAGTCGAAGACCGGCCGAAAGCGTTGCCCCAGGACATATGACTTAGCCTTGGAGTCGTAATCGATGTTGCCGGGGGCTAGCTCCTTGTACAGCGCCAGATCCCTGGATGCGGCGGCAGACTGGATGCCAAACCGCGTAACCAAGTCCTGGCGGCGTATCTCCCCAGTGAATCGCACGCGCAACTCCACAAACGCGAGCCGATCGCGCTGTGGCTGGGTTAGATCTACAAGCTGTTCGTTCGACATCGTGACTGGCTCGTTCGGGTTAGCGAATCCTTGTGCTTCGTTAGCGGGATGGCACATACCCTTCCTTAGAGCACGCACATTACCCCATATTGATCACCCATGCGCTGCATTTTGATAACCACGAGAACAGATATCAGTGCGCCTACTGCCGCCAAATACCCCGCCCCAGGGCAGACAGCAGGCCGAACCTAAAGCATTGCCATCCAAGTACTAGCAAATGCCCCGCCACAGCTCGTTGGACTCGACAACTGCGACAAATCGACCAGCAGTAAACCCGTCAGGAAACAACGAAATCTGACTTTCCTCGTCAAGCTGATCTATGGTCCTGAGTAGCTGCTTCTCATCACGCAGAATAACTTCCATCGCTTCGCGGGATACCACCCTGAAGCCATCGACTGACTGGCCATCGAGCTCAATGGAGGTGTCGACGATCCAGGCACGTAGATCCGCTTCAGGCTGCTTGCCGTGATAGCCCAATCTGGCGCGTAGGTCTTGATCAGTTATCAGCGCACTGAGTACCGCCACCTGCTTGCGGCGTAACTGCCAGGCTGCCTTACGTAATGTGTTGGTGCGATGAAGCCAAACCTCATGCCTGGTCGAGCGGATATAGCCTGACTTGACCTCAAGCAGCAGTAGCACACCATCCTGGTGGCAGATCAGATCCACCTCGCCGGCATCGTCCTCTTCGGTCGCCAGTGGCCGATAACCCACCTCAACGGCAAAGCCTCGTTGCCGAAGACTCTCGGCCAACGCCAGTTCTACCCGCTGGGTTTCTGCCTGCATGTCGGCCCGACGGGCATTTACTCGCCGAAGGTTATTGATTGCTGCCGTCAGGTTGTTCTGCTGCGCGCCAACCCATGGGAACTGAAAGCTGTAGCGGCCGATTTTGTAGAAGGGTTGCTCGTACAGCCTCGGTGCAGGCATCCCGGGCTGCAGCTTCAATTGCTGGGATAGCGCTTTGAAGTCGCTGGTCCAAAACGTAAGGATGGCCTTGGCTGAATCTGCGCTGCCTTTCGGGTGTTCGTCGCAAACAGTCCAGCCTGTGATCTTGCGGATCTTTTCTGGCTCTTCGGACCAGGTCATGGGGAACCGGTTTTCCCCAGTAAGCAGGCCATTCATGGCCAAGCGCCCTAGCGCCTGGGCAAGCACGCCCGATTCTCGCAGATGACTCTGGAATGGCTGGATAAACTCTTTCTGAAAGAAAACCGAGGTCAGCTCGCTCGCCAGCATCAAGTGGTGAAGCTGAACCTGGGAACCATCACTGAGGGAGACGCGATCACCCAGGCCGTAGATTTGCTGCAGCTGCAGTTCGCTACGAATCGCCTTGATAAAGGCCAGCTGGTTCAGCTCATGATTCTCAGGCGAGCCGATGATTTGTTCAGCCATGCCGGAGAGGGCGAATTCGCGCACAGCACGATTCATCCAGTAGTGCCAAAGCAGATCACTCTTGCGCCCGGTTCGTTGCCAGCGCTCTGCTCCCGCCTTCGACTGGTTGTAGATAACCGACTCGCCCGGTTTCAGCTGATAACGGCATTCCGGATCGAAGCAGAACCAGTCGATGGAATCTTCGTAGTCGATCCGCTCTTGAGTGGCCCCGATCAAAAGGGCTAAAGACTCAAGATTTTGACGACATTTCACCACGTCAGAATTGCTGGATCCGGGAAAGATAATCGGTGACAGGTGCCGTTTCAGCGATTGTCCGAGTCGTGATTCGCTTAGGCGGAAATCCTCCTCCGAGCAAGCATGGAGCTTGTTCAGAATAATGCGGTTGTAGACCTTCCACTGCTGACCGGAAGGATCATCGGAACCGTATTCGGTAAATGCGTGGTAGGCCAGAACACTCAGGTAGGAAAACAGCTCCAGCAGCGATAAGTGCTTAAGCTGTTTTTCAGCCATGGCTATCAGCTCATCAAAAGGCCTGAGCTGATCAAGCAGGCGATCACAGACACCGAAGAAAACTTGCCACTCATTCCCGACGAGCGCCGCACGCAGCGCAAGCCACAGCGGCGATTCTGTACGCTCAAACAGCTTCGCGTAACGAATCGCCCATCTGAGGGTTTCCGGGTTATGGGTTGCGAGGTGCAACAGCAGCTCGACACTGGCTGCATTATCGAAATGCAACACCCGGCTGAGGGCCAGGCTGGTGAGATCGGCCCCAGCTACTGCATCCACATCAAGCCAAAACGATGCCGTTGCCAGGCCTTGCGCACGATCGATTGCTGACAGGTTCTTACCCGCCGGGCGTTGATCGAGGAAATGATGCAGGCTTTCATCAAGAGCACGGCCCTTGCTGATCTCTGGCTGATTCCGTTCGTATACCGACTGATAATGCTGCCGGCAGCGCTCTCCTTTGTCCGTCATCTCGCAGCGCTCATGTCAGCCTTAGATACCTGGCCGGAGCCTAAACCATTGGCAGGCCAGGATTCCATGGGCATGACGCTATCGCGCAGCAGTTAGCTACTACCCTCGGCTGGTACCGAACCCTCGTTGACGATCCCCGTAGGACTTGGTCGCTTTCTTACACAAGTAGCTGGCTCGGTAGAACAGATTATCCAGCTCATCGCCCTTGACTTGACGCTTTACTCGATCGATCAGGTACTCAGCATTCTTCGGGATGTGCACCAGCCCCGTCATCAGATCGACGCAGGCCAGCGTCCAGGCCCGACCACCGAAGAGCGCGAACGCATCAAGGCGTTGGAGCGGGAGAACCGGGAATTGCGTAAGGCCAATGAAATTCTGCGTCTGGCCAGTGCGTATTTTGCCCAGGCGGAGCTCGACCGCCGTACCAAGTCCTGAGGGCATTTGTCGATCAGCATCGTGACCGTCTCGGGGTCGAGTCGATCTGCCGTGCTTTGCAGATCGCCCCGTCCGGTTACCGCAGGCACGCGGCGCAGCAGCGCAACCCAGAACTGCGCTGTCGCCGTGCTCGGTGTGATGACGCGTTGATCCTGGAAATCCAGCGCGTATGGGACGCCAACATGCAGTGCTATGGCGCGGTGAAGGTCTGGAAGCAGCTCCGACGAGAAGGCATCGAGGCAGCCAGATGTACGGTGGAGCGGCTAATGCGGCGAGCTGGGTTGCAGGGAATTAGGCGTGGCCAGGTTGTACGGACGACGGTGGCCGGCGACAAGTCGCTGTGTCCACTGGATCGTGTTCAACGCCAGTTCCATGCTGAGCGCCCGAACCAGCTGTGGGTGTCGGATTTCACCTATGTCTCGACCTGGCAAGGCTGGCTGTACGTGGCGTTCGTGATTGATGTCTTTGCACGGCGCATCGTCGGCTGGCGAGTCAGTACCAGCATGAAGACCGACTTCGTGCTGGATGCTCTGGAGCAAGCCCTGTATGCCCGCCAGCCGCATTGCGCGGGCGGTCTGATCCATCACAGCGACCGTGGCAGCCAGTATGTCTCGATTCGCTACACCGAGCGGCTGGCAGAGGCCGGTATTGAACCCTCGGTTGGCAGCAAGGGCGACAGCTACGACAACGCCTTGGCTGAGACTATCAACGGGCTGTACAAGGCTGAGCTGATACACCGTCAATCATGGAAGAACCGCGAAGCTGTTGAGATGGCGACCTTGAGATGGGTGCACTGGTACAACCACCAGCGCCTGCTGAGCTCAATCGGCTATATCCCGCCTGCGGAGGCTGAGGCAAACTTCCACCAGCAACAAGCAAATCAGGCCATGGCGGCCTGACTTAAACGAAACGGCCTCCACAAAAGCCGGGGCGATTCAATACGTCGCTGAGCATTCTGCACAAAACATGAGTGTCCTCTAGCCGGTTCAGTCAGTTACGCATAGTTGCCACCCTTTTTAAGCAAGACGGAGTCTGTTGCAAAAAACGATCTAAGCCGTGTTTCAGCAACCTTCTCTCTAGGCTGACAAGCCAAGCGCTGGATCGCAACCATCCATCACCTTATCCAGCTAGATCTGCCTCTTCCAATAAGTGCCGCACAAATCCCGGCGGGTGCAGATTTCCGGGCGGTTTGCGCCAGATCAGTTGGAGACGCTTTTCAAGCCCCGGGATGGGAAGAGCTACCAGCGCGCCACTGCGAACTTCGTCTTGTACTGCGGAAGCCATCACCAACGACACGCCGAGTCCCGCCCTGACTGCTTGTTTGACTGCCTCGGTGCTGCCTAGCTGCATACCGCTGCGAGGCACGCCCAGCTCGCCAAAGTATTCGGTCAGAAGCCGTCCGGTACCGCTACCCGGTTCACCTCCCAGCATCGGCAGGTCCACCAGACGATCGCGTTCTATGCACCCTGCTTCAGCCAGCGGATGGTCGGGGCTGACGATAAGTACCAGCGGCTCGACCCGCCAGAGGCGGTGTTCGAAGTCGGAGTGAGGTAGCCACCATTCCATGATCGCGGCGTCGAGCTGGCCCGCCAGTAGCTGGTCGGCCACATCCGGGTTGGCGGCGATGCGCAGATCCACCTCGCCCCTCTCATTTGCGGTCGTCAGATAGCTGCGCACGAATGGCTGGAGAAGGTAGGTGCCGATGTTGGAGCTGGCCCCGACGCGCTCACTATTTCCATGCAGGGCTTCTAGCGCCCGGGCGTGCATGTCGAGCAAGGCGGTCGCATGCGGCATGAAGGCCAGCGCACGTGTGGTAGGCTGGCAGCCTCTACGACTGCGCTGCACCAGCGTTACGCCGACCTGCTCTTCAAGCTTCTGCAAGTGCTGCGACACCGTCGGCTGGGCCAGCCCCAACGCCCTCGCCGCGCTCTGAAAACTGCCTGTTTGAACGATCGCTACCAGGCTCTTCAGCCAGACCGGATTCAACATGCGGCAGGCTCGGCCTGGGGCAGACGGTTCGCAGCGTTGATTGGGCGCGCACCTGCCAACGCCTGGATGATGCTCTGCGCTGCACAACGTTCAATCTCCAGGCGCACCGCGCGCACTGCCGACCCTATGTGCGGAGTGAAGAGCGTATTCGGATGCGCGAGCAGCGCAGGATCGATCAGCCGCGGCCGGTCCGCGCGAGCCCAGTCTTCCATTTCGAATACATCCGCCGCATACCCGCCGAGCTGGCCTCGCTCAAGCGCCGCGAGCACGGCGGCTTCATCCACTACCGAACCACGACAGGGGTTTACAAGCAGAGCGCCCGGCCGTACGAGGGCAAGCAGCTCGGCGTTGACCAGATGCTCAGTATCGGCATTCAAGGGAAGCGCCAGCAGGATGAAGTCCGAGCTGGCGAAGAGTTCGCTGCACGCCACCTGGCGCAGGCCGAGCCGTTGCTCGGTTTGTGTATCCAGAGCCTTCGCCTCGTGGTACTGCAGGGTCGCGCCCCATCCCTGCAAGCGCTCAGCCATGGCCTGTCCGATGGCGCCCATGCCAAGGATGCCGACCGTCGCGTTATCCAGCCCCGTGCCGTAGAACTGTGGTTGCCAGCCCTGGAACTCGCCAGAGCGGACGAACGCATCTGCTGCGCGCAGATGCCGCCCCAGCCCCACCGCCAGTCCGATCGCCAGCTCGGCAGTCGGGACCGTCAACAGATCAGGCACGAAGGTCAACCAGACCCCGCGGGCAGTACAGGCGTCCACATCGAAATTGTCGAAGCCCTTGAGCGCGCAGCCGACCACACGCAGCTCGGGGCAGGCTTGGAGAAATTCTGCATCGACCCGATCGGGCATGAACGCCATCATCGCCTGAGCATCGCGGCAGCGGCGCAGAATTTCCTCGCGCGTCAGCGTGCTGTCGCTCTGGTTGGTCATCAGCTCGCAATGTGGCGCCAGCAGTTGCAGGATCTCATCGTGTACTCGGTGAGTTATAACGAGTTTCGGCAGCATGGTTTGTCCTATTTGAAACGTTTGCGCAGCACGCCACTGAAGGCGTCTACTAGCGTGACCATGGCCAGGATGACCAGCAGGATTGCTGCAACCTCCTGGTACTGCATGATGCGCAGCGAGCCCATGAGTTCGAAGCCGATACCGCCGGCGCCAACCATGCCCATCACGGTGGAGGCGCGAAAGTTGTATTCCCAGCGGTAGATCGCCACGTCGGCGAACTGCGGAGTCACCTGTGGCAAAACCGCGTGCAGCAGCACTTGCATCGGCGTAGCCCCCGCCGCCCGAGCGGCTTCCACCGGCGCTTCGTCGACGTGCTCGATGGCCTCGGCGAAGAACTTGCCGACCATGCCGATCGAATGCAGACCCAGGGCAAGCACGCCCGGCAAGGCGCCGAACCCTACGGCTGCAACGAAGATGATGCCCATGATCAGCTCCGGCACCGACCGCAGGGCATTGAGCAGCACCCGGGCAACACCGAACACAAGGGGGTGCGGCGCCGTATTGCGCGCTGCAACGAAGGCCACCACCAGCGAGAACACCACTGCGATGGCCGTGCCGGCGATGCTCATCGCCAGCGTGTCGATCAACGGGCGAATCCAGCTTCGATAGCCCGAAAAGTCTGGCGGCATGGCCTCGCCTGCCAGGGTCGCGATGGAGGGCAGCCCGTTCAGCAGCGTGGTGGCATCGAGCAGCCCCACGTACCAGCAGGCCAACAGCACCACTCCGAGTACAATTGCCACCTGCCCCAGCTGGCGCCACCAACCGAGGCCGAAGCCTCGAAGGATGTGCTCGCGTTGCTCTGCAGGCAGCGCCTGCACGTCATGATGAGTAGACATATCGGTGCTCACATCGTGGCGAAGTCGAGGCCGAGCAGCGATCCCATGTTGCGAATCACATCGTAGTCGGCGTCGGTGATTGGCGCGAAGGCCTCGGCTTTGAAGTTGCGCAGCACTTCGGGATCGTCGATACCGACGAATACATCCCGCACCTTGGTTTTCAGCTCGGGGCTCAGGTTCGAGCGCATCGCCCAGGGGTATTGGGGATATTCGCCGCTGTAACCAAGTACTTTCACCTTGCTCGGATCGATTAGGCCACGTTCGGCTACTTGATTGAAAATTACCTCCGACAGCCCACCCGCATCGGCGTTTCCGTTCGCCACGTTGACGGCAACGGCGTCATGCGTGCCCACAAAATGTTGTTCGTAGTCCTGCCCACCCGTCAGCTCGGCCGTCTCAAGAAGCACGGTTTTGGGAATCAGATGGCTGGACGTCGATGCCCGGTCACCATAGGCCATCTTCTTGCCCTTAAGGTCGGCATACTCATTCACGCCTGACGCCACATTGGCGATAATCACTGAGCGATAGGTCGGCTTGCCGTCGATGACCATGGCAGCGAAGGGCTCGATGTCGCTTTTGCTTTTGGCCATGACGTAGGACAGCGGACCGAAATACGCCAGGTCGATACGGCCAAAGCGCATCGCCTCAATCATCGAGGAATAGTCGGTGGTTACGATCAGCTGCACCTTCTTGTCCAGATGCTCTTCCAGATAATCCTTCAGCGGCTGGTTTCGCTTGATCAACTCCGAGGCGTTTTCGTCCGGCAGCAGCGCAACCTTTAGCACATCCGGATCGGCATCGGCCGCTACGGCGGACAGACTTGAAACAGCGGACAGCAAACAGGTCAATAAGAGAGCGGATAAGCGTTTCATCGGGACATCTCCAGTGAAGGTGCGAGCATGACAGGGGTTTCAGCCGGAGCAGTTGCTGGCTGAGTCGTAGAGCGGCCTGCATAGATGCGCTCAAGCTGCGCATCGGTGAGTTCCGAGGGCGCGGCATCGAAAACGATCTGAGAATCGGCCAGCCCGACGACGCGATCGGCGAAGCGGCGGGCATATTCGAGTTGATGCAGCGAAACGATGGCGGTGATGCCGTCTTCCTTGCAGATGTCGCGCAGCAGTCCGAGAACACGGACCGAAGTGGCCGGGTCGAGACTGGCTACCGGCTCATCGGCAAGAATGATCGCGGGCTGTTGCGCTAGCGCACGCGCGATGCCTACCCGCTGCTGCTGGCCACCGGACAGTTTGTCCACCCGGCTTAGCGCCTTGTCTGCCAGACCGACCCGAGCGAGGCAACTGAGCGCAATCTCCTGATCGGCACGCGGCAGAGGAAACAGCGAGCGGAGCGTGTTGTGAAAGGCCAGCCGACCGGTAAGCACATTAGCCAGTGCGCTTTGACGTTCGATTAGCTGGTGGTGCTGAAAGATCATGGCGGTACGCCGACGATGCTGACGCAAGGCCGAGCCGCTGCCGAGCTCACCGAGCTCGCTGGTGACACTGCCGCGAGTGGGCGTGACGAGTCGATTGAGGCTACGGAGCAAGGTCGACTTGCCTGCGCCCGAGAGACCAAGCAGCACGGTGAACTCACCACGCCGAAATGCAATCGAGGTATCGCGTAGGGCTGTCACGCCGCCTGGGTAGACGACGCTCAACCGGTCGACCCGCAGCACGGCGTCCTGTATCGGATGGGGCGTCATTTGATCACCTTTCGCAATATTGCTGGCCACACAATTGCGGTTCGCGATGCAAAGGGTAGAAATTCCTTGTTAACGCACTGCTTCTAAATGATGACATTTCGATGAATGCTTCGAATCTGCCGTAGCGGGGCGGCAAGCGAAGCCGTGGAAGAACGGGCGCAACGTAGCGTCTTTCTTCACGCGGGATACAGGAGGCTTTGATTGCCTGGATGTTGCGCAGCCTGCTGGACGACTGATCTACACATGCTATGCGCCGATGCAAACGGGTAGCTTAGGCTGCCCGCTTTCATCCGCCTCAGGCTGCAAAAATGCTTCCGCCGTCGGAATCAAAGCTTCGGGTTGCAGGTTATTGATCGGACTAGGGTGAATCCCCTTCAAGCGCTCTCACGTGCGTTTGAGATCCTACGACTGAACGGGTGCTTCTGGCCGATCGCTGTCACTCAGCAATCCAAGCAACGCTCATCTCACGACCATTAACTCATCCCATCTCGTCGTGTACCGCTGCGACATCATCTCGCGCCGCATCGCCCACTCAGGGGCGACGGGGATGCGACCGAGTCGCAATGTCCCCCTGCCCTCGCTGGCGTTGATACGGTCGATTACGGCCATCAGCCGATCAGCGGCAGGGCGAGGTGCGGCCGTGAATAGGTCGCCTGTGAATTCCCCACGCCGGCGCAGGTCCATCAGCAGCACCTCAGCTTTGCTGTAGGCATAGCCGGGGCGGTAGACAGCATCCAAGCCGCGAATCGCCGCTGCGGCGAGCACGCGGGTGTCGTCGGTGGGGTACGGTAACGGGCAGTTTATGCAGTTGGCGTAGCGCGGCTGGTCGGGGTTATGCATGCCGGTGCGAATGGCTACCTGCAGGGCACCGGCAAGGCTACCCTGCGCGCGCATCTCTTCTGCCGCCTTGGACACGTAGGCGGCAACCGCCTCGCGGATCGGCGGTAACTCGCGCACCCGAGCACCAAACATCTTGCTACTGCAGATTATCTGCCGCGGCGGCACGGCCTCCTCAAGCTGCAGGCACGAGATCCCGCGAAGTTCGCGGGCTGTTTTTTCCAGCACTACACTGAACTGTCGGCGAAGTGACGCGGGGTCATACTGGGCCAGGTCCCAGGCCGTCTTGATGCCCAGCGGCTGAAGCCGGGCGGTTAGCCGGCGGCCGACGCCCCACACTTCGCTCACGTCAGTCATCTGCAGCAGGCGATCGAGCCTAGATGGATCGCGCAGGTCAATTACCCCTTCCGATTTGCGCCAGGTCTTGGCCGCCCAGTTAGCCAGCTTGGCTAGCGTCTTAGTGGGCCCGATGCCAACGCCCACTGGGATGCCTGTCCAAAGCAGTACCCGAGCCCTTGCCTCGCGTCCCAGCTCGACCAAGTCACTCTGCAGACCAGTCAGATCGGCGAATGCCTCGTCGATGCTGTACACCTCCAGCCGCGGAAACATCCCCTCGAGCGTTGTCATCACACGCGCGCTCATCTGACCG
>NZ_ANBZ01000015.1:0-44754 GCF_000316965.1 Pseudomonas sp. 313 | reverse complement strand
GTCTGACCCTGGACTGGCGCGATCCGCTGACGACCTTCGAGACGCTCTGGGTAGCAGGGCGCGGCATCGCCTATGGCAAGACCTTGGGCGGCCGACTGGGCGAGCTCGATCCCGGCTTCGCCACCTTGATCGAGAAGGCGCGTCAGTACGATCTCGCCGACTATCTTGCGGCTTCCCAGCAGCGCGCGATGTTTGCCAACCAGGTCCACGCGTTGTTCGAGTCCTACGATCTATTGCTGCTGCCGACCTTGCCGATTTTGCCTTTTCCCGCCCACCTGACCGGGCCGGAGGAGGGCTACGAGGCAGCCGGCAGCGGCACCCCTTGGGCGCGCTGGACCCCCTTTACCTATCCCTTCAACCTGTCGGGAAATCCTGCGGCGAGCCTGCCCTGTGCCTGGAGTGCCGACGAGTTGCCCATTGGCCTGCAGGTGGTGGGGCCCCGGCATGCGGATGCCGCGGTCCTGCAGTTCTGCGCCGCCGTCGAGGCCCTGCTGCCTTGGGCTCATAGAGTACCACCCCTGCTGCGTTGACCTGATCCACACGGCGCTCGCCCGCTAAAGAGGCTGGCCCGTTGCACCACCTTTCCAACCTGCCTTTCACCGCTCCATCCGTGAAAGGAACGTTCCATGGCTTCATCCGTCCCGCTATCGCCTCGCCTGTTCTCGCCGCCCAAGGTCGCGGCGAGGCTGCACGCACGCCGCGCGAAATCAGCCGGAGCAGCCCGTTACACTGAGCGCTTCTCTCTGTTGCGGACGACTCCTGCCATGCTGAACCAGCCTCGCCTTGACGAAATCTTGCGTCTCATCAACCTGCAGCAGCGCGTCAAGGCCGCAGACCTGGCGCAAGCCATGCAGGTATCGGAAGAGACGATCCGGCGTGATCTCAAGCACCTTGAGGAGGCCGGCAAGCTGCGTCGGATCCATGGCGGTGCGGTGCTGCCCAAGCCCAACGAAGAGCAACCCCTGCAGGTGCGTAGCCGCATCCAGACGCGCGCCAAGACCCGTCTGGCGGCCTGTGCGGCGGAACTGGTCCAGGACGGCATGGCGCTGTTCCTGGACACCGGTACGACGACCCTGGCGCTCGCGCAGCAGCTCACCCGGTTCAAAGCCCTGCGGGTGGTGACCAACTCCCTGGATATTGGCCTGCTGCTCACACAGCACAGCGCCAATCAGGTGCTGATGACCCCTGGGGATATCCGCCGCAACGATAACGCCCTGATCGGCCCGCATACCCTGGCGTTCGCCGCGGGCTTTCACTACGACATCGCCTTCATGGGGATCGGCGCGGTGGATGCCGAGCTGGGGCTCATGGACTACGAGGAACCCGAGGCGCATCTGCGTCGCACGCTGACGGTGAACTGTCGCCGCAGCGTCATCCTGGCGGACGACGCCAAGTTCGGTCACCGCACCTTCATCAACACCCTGCCGCTCTCGGCGGTGGATACGCTGGTCAGCAACAGGGCACGGAGCTCTTCATCGACCGGCGTACCGCCCACGATGCCAGCCTCAAGGCCGCGGCCACCGGTTATGGCGCCCCGGTGGTGGCCTTTCTCGAGGCACACGGCGTGGAGGTCTTCGAGTTCATGGAGGGCTGGCGCGCCTCGTCCAATCGTGACTTCCTCGATCGCGACGTCCGCCACCGGGCGCTGCGTGCACTCAAGGCCTTCAACGACCAGCCGTTGCTGATCCAGACCAAGACGGCCTTCGACATGATCGACGAGCACCAGCGCCAGGTGCATGAGCTGGGCGGGCAATGGCCCGATGACCATGCCTGGCTCGACCGCCAGTATCGCCGTGCCCGGCAGGCACTGGAGGCGTCCGGGGTCGATCTGGCGCCCTGCATGAACGACACCCTGGCCGGTAATTTCATGCTCAACGCCGCGGCCGAGGTGCGGCTGGTGGACTTCGAATATGCCTCCAACAATGATCGCCACTATGAACTGGCGCTCTGGTTCGGCGAGATGTTCTTCGCCCCGGACATGGAATTGGCCTTGCTCGAAGACTATTTCGGCGCCGTGACCCCTCAGACGCTGGCGCGGGTGTACGTCAACAAGGCGCTGGCCGACCTCAAGTGGTCCACCTGGGCCATGGTGCAACACGCCGTCTCGCAGATCGACTTCGACTTCTACAAATACGGCGCGCTCAAGCACAGCCGCGCCCGCAGCGTCATCCACGATTCCCGCTGGGAGACCTGGCTCAGGCAGGTCTGACGGATCCCCGAGCCACTTCGCAGAAGGTGGCCGACAACGATAGGAAACACCGGCGTCCCCCTGCAGATGACCTGTTCATCGCGCAGGCGCGCCCCTCGACTGCCTCGCGAAGCCTCTTTCGATCAACCGTCGGCCTGCCACAGGAACCAGCCCTCGTGAACAGTCTCATTTCCCCTCGTGTACCTTCCGCAGCGCTGCTCTGCGGCGTCCGGAAGGGGGTGTCGTCATGACGTCCTCCCGTCCTTTCTCGCTCAAGACCTGCGGTTTCGGTCTGTACTTCTGCGCCCTGCTGCTGATGGCGGTCTTCCCGCCGTTCTATCTCAGCGTGAGCGGCAGCACTCAAGTGGTACTGGGCATTCCCTTGCCGATCTTCTACTGGATCCTCATCGCCGTACTGCTCGGCGTCGGCGTAGCGGCGCTCTATCTCGTCGAATCCGCCAATGGCGACATCCCCAAGGAGACCCAGCCATGATCCCTGCCGGTAGCTCCTTCGATATGCTCATCAGCTTCGGCGTCATCGGCCTGTTCCTGGCCGGGATGATCGCCGTGCTCTATCTCACCAACAAGCAGAGCCATGACTTCGCCGACTACGCGGTCGGCGGTCGTTCCTACGGGCCCTGGTACATCGCCATGTGCTACACCAACTCCTGGTGGCCGGGCGCTACCTTCACGGCGTTCTTCTCGTTGTCGGTGGGCGGGGCCCTCGGCTTCTACGGCATGGTCTATTCGACCCTCGGCGTGACCGCCATGTACCTCATGGCCAATCGCGCCTGGACCTGGGGCCAGAGATTCAACCTCACCACCCAGCCTGACCTGCTGGGCATGAGATTCGACAGCCCGGCGGTCAAGCGACTGGCCTCCATCATCGGCATCATCTCGGTATTCCCCTGGGTGGTCATGGGCATCCAGGCACTGGCCATGCTGTTCCAGTTCGCCAGCTTCGGCAGCTGGGGCATCACCGCCTGCCTGACCGCGGGCGTGCTGGTGGTGCTGATCCGCCAATACTGGACGGTGAGCATGGGCATGCGTGGCCTGATCATGACCGACATGTACCAGGGCCTGATCGCCTACGTCCTGGCCGCGGCGCTCTGCGTCTTCCTGCTGGGGGGCAGTGAAAACGCCTCCTTCGCCAACCTGGCCGAACTGCCGGCCAAGATGCTGCTGATTCCCGGAGACACCGGCACCGGCTATGGCGCCTGGTACATGTTCAGCCTGATCTTCACCGGGGTGATCGGCTCCATGTGCTGGCCCATGAGCTTCCAGCGCATCTACACCGCCAGCGGCGTCCGCTCGGTAAAGAAGGGCACGGTCTATACCATCCTGCTGGTGGGCGGCTTCTACGGCATCCTCATGCTGTTCGCCGCCGCGGTCAGCCAGGACCCGAACGTGGCGGCCCATCCGCAGCAGGGCTGGTTCCTGTCCCTGTTCGATATCGGCGGGCCGTGGCTGTTGGCGCTGGCCATCGCCATCGTCCTGGCCGCGAGCATCGGTCACGTCGACGGCTGCGTGCAGGTCTGCGGTGTGCAGTTCGCTAATGATCTCGCGACCTGGACCACGCCCCGGACCGACCGCCAGCTCACCGCGCTGGCCAAGGGCGGAATGATCGTCTTCATCGCCGCCGCCGCCGTGGTGGCCTACCTGACGTTCAACTACTCACGCCTGCAGCTGCTGGCCCAGATCTCCTACCAGGGGATCATCCAGCTGGCCGTGCCGCTGTTCTTCGGCATCTTCACCCGCTGGGGCAACAAGCAGGGCGCCATCCTGGGGATGCTCACCGGCATTCTCATCGCCATCGTCCTGACGGTGCTCTACCCGGACGACATCGCTGCCCTGGGTTCGCTCACCAGCGGGATCGTCGGCGTGATCTTCAATGCCCTGGTGTTTGTGGGTTGCGCTCTGGCCATCAAGCCCAGTGAGGCGGAAAGCCGGCGGGTCGCCGATCTGTTCGAGCTCGGCGTGGCCCCGCGTCCGGCCGCCAAAGGTGCGGTAGCGCCGGCAATGGGCTGAGCCGTCCCTCCCGGCCGCCAGCGCGCTGTTGGCGGCCGCGTCTCTTCAACACGCTGGAAAATTCCCATGGCTCTTGCTTTGTTCGACCTCGACGAAACCCTCATCCACGGCGATTGCGCCAGCCTCTGGAGTGCCTGGATGGCACGCATCGGCTGGGTAGACGCCGAGGACTTCCCGCGCCGCGACCAGGTGCTCATGGCCCTGTACGGCCAGGGGCAACTGGCCATGGAAGACTACATGGCGTTCAGCCTCGAACCGCTGGTTGGCCGGACGCCCAAGGAGGTGGCCGAGGTGGTGCACGGTTACCTCGATACGGTCATCGCACCGCGCTTCTATCCCGACGCCCGCAGCACCGTGGAGGCCCACCGCCAGGCGGGCGACCGTCTGCTGGTAATTTCGGCCTCGGCGGCCTTCCTGGTCCAACCCATCGCGGCCTGCCTCGGTATCGACGAGGTGCTGGCGATAGACGTGGAGGTCGTCGCAGGTCGGTATACGGGGCGCACCTCGGGCGTGCTCACCTACCGTGAGGGCAAGGTGATCCGTCTCGAGCAGTGGCTTCAGGAGCAGCACGAGTCCCTGGCGGGCGCCAGTTTCTACTCAGACTCCCGTAACGACCTGCCCCTGTTGAGCAAGGTCGAGCACCCGGTGGCGGTCAACCCCGACGAGGTACTGCTGGCTCAGGCCCAGGCCGCAGGATGGAAGGTGCTCGACTGGCGGCCGGCGTAACCGCCCAAGCGGCGCCAACCAAAGCGGTGCGTGCATCAGCCGACTGCACGCTACCGGTGCACGGGGCGCACATTGGGCCGTCACCTCCGTTCTTTTAGCTGGTGTCTGAAGGCTCAAGGACGGGGAATAGAAGCCGCCCTTGGACACCAAGCACAACTTGGCACAGAGCATGCAAATCTTGAATTCACACTTGTATACAGGAATGGATGCTCATGAATCCGTACCCCATCAGTACCCTGACCCAGCGCTATGCCGCAGGTGATCTGACGCCCAGCCAGACCGTACAGACCTTGCTCGAGATGCTGGAGCTCAGTGATCGACCGGAGGTATGGATTCACCGTCTGCCGCAGGCGGCCCTGCAGGCGCGGGCCCGGGAGTTGGAGCAGCAGGCCAACGAGCTCGGCGGCGCGCTGCAGGAGCGGTTTCCACTCTTTGGCATTCCCTTCGCGGTCAAGGACAACATCGATGTGGCAGGACTCCCCACCACGGTGGCCTGTCCGGAGTTCGCCTACGTGGCCCGGGAAAACGCCTACGTCGTCCAGCGTCTGCTGGATGCCGGCGCCATCCTGGTCGGCAAGACCAACCTCGATCAGTTCGCCACGGGCCTGGTGGGCGTCCGCTCGCCCTATGGCGCCGTGCGCAACGCGGTCGATGAGCGCTACGTGTCCGGTGGCTCCAGCTCCGGCTCGGCCGTCGCCGTCGCCCTGGGCTATGTCGCCTTCGCCCTGGGGACGGATACGGCCGGCTCCGGGCGGGTGCCCGCCGGATTCAATGGGATCGTCGGGCTCAAGCCGAGCCTGGGACTGCTGAGCAGCCGCGGCGTCGTGCCGGCCTGCCGGAGCGTCGATACCCTGTCCATCTTCGCCGCGGATGCCGCCAGTGCCTGGCAGGTCATGCAGGTGGCGGCCCACTACGATGCCGAGGACGCCTATGCGCGCCAACCCCTGACCCGGCCCGTGCAGCGCCGGCGGCGTAGGGTGGCGGTACCGGCGCAGCCGGAATTCTTCGGCGACGGCCAGGCCGCGCAAGCCTACGCGCAGAGCCTGGCGCGGTTGCGCCAGGATCCCAGCGTCACGATCGACGAAATACCCTATGCCGTCCTGGCCGAAGCAGCCGCACTGCTTTATCAGGGACCCTGGGTGGCCGAAAGACGGGCTGCCGTAGGGCAGTTCTATGCTGAACGACCGGCTGCCCTCCATCCCGTGGTCAAGGGCATCCTGGCTGGCGCGGATCGTTTTACCGCGGTCGATACCTTTGAGGCGCAATACCGGCTGCAAGCCCTGACCCGGGACGCCGAGCGACTGCTGGCGGGCTTCGACCTGCTGGTGGTGCCCACGGCGCCGTGCATGCCCACCATCGCCGAGGTCATGGCGGATCCCGTCCAGAGCAATGCGCGCCTGGGCTACTACACCAATTTCGTCAATTTGATGAACATGGCGGCCTTTGCTTTGCCAGGGGTACCCCGGGGCGATGGTCTGCCGGCAGGTATCACCCTGATCGGCCGGGCTGGTTCGGACCAGTACCTGGCCGAGACCGCCGCCCGCTGGCAATCGCTATTCGGAGGCGAAGACCAAGGCGACGCCATCGCCCTCGCGCCGCTGGACGCCGGTGAACCCCAGGTGGAAGTGGCCGTCGTGGGCGCGCATCTCTGGGGCCAGCCGCTGAACTGGCAACTGCTCGAAAGCGGTGCCCGGCGCCTGTCCAGCACCACCACCAGTGACCACTACCGACTCTATGCCCTGGCCAATACCCAGCCGGCCAAGCCTGGCCTGGTCAGGGTGGCGGAGGAGGGCGCGGCGATCGACCTCGAGGTCTGGACCATGCCACTGCGCCTCTTCGGCGCCTTCGTCGCCGCGATTCCCGCGCCGCTCGGCATCGGCTCGGTCGAGTTGGCCGATGGACGCTGGGTCAAGGGCTTCATCTGTGAGCCTGCCGGCCTCGATGGCGCCCAAGACATCACCCGCTTTGGAGGCTGGCGCGCCTATCGCGCTTCGCTCTGATCCCGACACCCACCGAGGACCTTGACATGAATCCTATCGACCGTCGCAATTTCATCAAGCTGGCAGGGCTGATCGGCGCCAGTGCCGCACTCCCGTTCAGCCTGGCCCGGGCTGCCGACAAGCCCCTCGTCGTCGGCTTCATCTATGTCGGCGCCCGCGATGATTTCGGCTACAACCAGGCCCATGCGCAGGCCGCTGCGATCATCAAGACCCTGCCCAACGTCAAGGTGATCGAAGAGGAGAATGTCCCGGAGACGGTGGCGGTGCAGAAATCCATGGAGGCGATGATCCGCCAGGATGGCGCCACCCTGATCTTCCCCACCTCCTTTGGCTACTTCGACCCCCATGTGCTCAAGATGGCGAAGAAGTATCCGGATGTCCGCTTCGCCCACTGCGGTGGCCTCTGGCAGGAGGGTAAGGATCCGCTCAATGCGGGCAGTTTCTTCGGCTACATCGATGAGGGTCAGTACCTCAACGGCGTGGTGGCGGGCCATATGAGCCAGTCGAAGAAGCTCGGCTTCATCGCGGCCAAGCCCGTGCCCCAGGTGCTGCGCAACCTCAATGCCTTCACCCTCGGTGCGCGCTCGGTCGATCCGAGCATCACCGTCACGGTGATCTTCACCGGTGACTGGTCGCTGCCGGTCAAGGAAGCCGAGGCGGCCAACAGCCTGATCGACCGCGGCTGCGACGTCCTGACCTGTCACGTGGATGGTCCCAAGGTGATCGTCGAAACCGCCGAAAAGCGGGGCGTCATGACCTGCGGCTACCACGCTAGCCAGGCGGCCCTGGCGCCTGAGGGCTATCTCACCGGTGCCGAGTGGAATTGGGAAACCCCTTATCGCGCCCATGTCGAGGCCGCCCAGGCCGGCAAGCCGATGATCAACTTCATGCGTGGCGGGCTCAAGGACGGCTTCGTGAAGACCTCGGCCTACGGCCCGAAGGTGAGCGACGCGGCCAAGCAGCAGGCCGACGCCATCAAGGCCCAGATGCTCGCGGGCAGCTTCGTCATCTTCAAGGGCCCGATCAAGGACAACAAGGGCACTGTCGTCATCGCGGAAGGTACCAGCCAGCCGCAGACCGACGTGGTGCTGGAGCGGATGAACTACCTGGTCGAAGGCGTCCAGGGCCAGATCTGAGGGTGGCATGAATAGCCTCGAACACAAGCTGCAACGGCTGGCGGCCAGGGCGCTGCCCGGACTGCCCACGCTGCTCGCCGTGCTGTCCTCGGGCGCACTGTTTCTGCTCTTCCTCGCCGTGCAGAACAAGCCGGCGCTGGCGGCGGGCGCCTTGGTCTTCGAAGGCGCCTTCAGCTCTTCCTTCGCCTGGGAAAATACCCTCCAGCGCGCCGCGCCCCTGATGCTGACCGCCCTGTGCGTCGCGCTGCCAGCCCGGGCCGGGCTGATCATCATCGGCGGGGAAGGGGCCCTGGTACTGGGCGGTCTGGCCGCCGCGGTGCTGCCCCTGTGGCTACCCGCGCTTCCCGGGCCTTTGATGCTGGTACTGATGGGCCTGGCGGCCATGCTGGTCGGCGGTCTGTGGATCGGGCTGGCGGGCTGGATGCGGCAGAGCCGCGGCCTCAACGAGACGATCGGCAGCCTGCTGCTCTCCTACATCGGCATCGCGCTGTTTCGGCAATTGGTCGAAGGCCCGCTGCGCGATCCGGCGAGTCTGAACAAGCCCTCGACCGTACCGCTCGAGGATACCTATCTCATCGGTACCGTGAGCGACGCCTTTGCCGTGCACTGGGGATTGGTGGCGGGCGTCATCGCCTGCCTGCTGGCCTATGTCCTGTTGCGCCATAGTGTCAGCGGCTTCGCCCTGGGCATCGTCGGCGGCAACGTGCGAACCGCGCGGATGCTGGGACTTTCCGTCAATCGCCTGGTACTGATGACCTGCCTGCTCGGCGGGGCGGCGGCGGGGCTCGCCGGGATGTTCGAGGTCGCGGCGGTGCAGGGCAGTGCGAACGCGGCGCTGATCGCCGGCTATAGCACCAGCGGCATTCTGGTGGCCTTCGCCGCCCGGCATAACCCCCTGGCCATCATCCTCTGCGCCACGCTGCTGGGCGGGGTAGAGGCCAGCGGCAGCCTGTTGCAGCGGCGCCTGGACCTGCCCGATGCGACGACGCTGATCCTCGAGGGCATCCTGTTCACCAATCTGCTGGCCTGGGAAGCCCTGAGCCCACGCCTCACGGCCTGGCGTCTGCGGCTGTTGGCGAAGGCGGCAACCCCGGTCGGAGGCGTTCCCGAACATGGCTAACCTCGATTGGCTGACCTTCTTCCTGGCGCTGCTGGCCGGCGCGGTGCGGGTGGGTACGCCCTTTCTGTTCGTCAGTCTGGGCGAGTGCCTCACCGAGAAAGGCGGACGCATCAACCTGGGCCTGGAAGGCATCCTAGTCGCGGGGGCCATGACCGGCTATGCCGCGTCCTACCTGTCCGGCTCACCCTGGCTGGGCGTGCTCGCGGCAGGCTGTACCGGCCTGCTGTTGGGGTTGCTGCATGGCATCGTCTGCTCGCTACCCAAGGTCAACGACATCGCCTTCGGTATCGCCCTGATCCTGCTGGGAACGGGCCTGGCGTTCTTTCTCGGCAAGGCCTTCATCCAGCCGCAGGCACCCATGCTGCCGTCGTTTTCGCTGGGGCACTGGTCCGCGGATGAGCGGGTGCGCTCGGCACTGAACATCAATGTGCTGTTCTTCCTGGGTGTAGCCCTGGCCATCCTGCTGCACTGGGGGCTGCGCAGCACCCGCTGGGGCCTGATGCTGCGCCTGGTCGGTGATCATGCCGAATCGGCCCAGGCCCTGGGCTATCACCCGATCAGGGTACGCATCTGGGCGACGTCGGTCGGCGGCTTTCTCGCCGGCGTCGGCGGCGCCTATCTCTCGCTGTATTACCCCGGCAGCTGGAACGAGGGGCTTTCCAGTGGCCAGGGGTTGATGGCCGTGGCCCTGGTGATCTTCGCGCGCTGGCAACCGCTGAATTGCCTGTGGGCCTCCTTGTTGTTCGGCGCGGCCGGCGCCATTGGCCCCGCCCTGCAGGCAGTGGGTATCAGTACGGGTTACTACCTGTTCGCCGCCGCGCCCTATGCCCTGACGCTGCTGGTGATGTTCGTCACCTGCCGGCCAAATCGAACCCTGACTGGCGCTCCCGGCGAGCTCAGTCTCACCCGCTAGAGGTAAAAGCTCATGTCCAGTGGTCTTGGTGGTTTGAACAAGTCGCCCAATGGCGTCGTGATCGGTCTGGCGCAGCTGTCGCTGCCGGATCCCCATACCCGGGAGGCCCTGTGGGCGCAGACCCAGAGGGTGGTGGAAATGGTCGGCAAGGCCCGGCGGGGCATGCCGAGCCTGGATCTGATCGTCTTCCCGGAATACTCGCTGCACGGGCTGTCCATGGATACCTCACCGGAGATCCTCTGCTCCCTGGAAGGGCCGGAAGTGGCGGCGCTACGCCAGGCCTGCGTCGATAACCGCATCTGGGGTTGCTTCTCCATCATGGAGGCCAATCCAGCGGGCAACCCTTTCAACAGTGGTCTCATCGTCGACGATACCGGCGAGATCCGCCTGTACTACCGCAAGATGCACCCTTGGGTGCCGGTCGAGCCCTGGGAGCCGGGCGACCAGGGCATTCCAGTCTGTGACGGTCCGCGTGGCAGCAAGCTGGCATTGATCATCTGTCACGATGGCATGTTCCCGGAAATGGCGCGCGAGTGCGCCTACAAGGGTGCCGAGATCATGATTCGTACCGCGGGCTATACCGCCCCGATCCGTCATGCCTGGCAGATCACCAACCAGGCCAATGCCTTCTGCAATCTGATGCAGACCGCGAGCGTCTGCATGTGTGGGTCCGATGGCACCTTCGACTCGATGGGCGAAGCCATGTTCGTCGATTTCGACGGTAGCGTGATGAACCAGGGCGGCGGTCGTGCCGACGAGATCGTCTGCTGTGAAATGCGTCCGGACCTGGTGCGTGAAGCGCGAGTGCACTGGGGCGTGGAGAACAACATCTACCAATTCGGCCACCGTGGCTATTCCGCCGTCAAGGGCGGCGCCCAGGATTGCCCCTACACCTACATGCATGACCTGGCGGCGGGTCGCTATCGGCTGCCGTGGGAGGACCAGGTGGTCCACACCGATGGCACCTCCTGCGGAATGCCCGCACCGGAGCGCCCGTTCACGCCCTCAGCTCAGGAGTGACCCATGAGTCCACGTCTGCTCGCCTCAGCGCCTTACCCCTGGCCCTATGACGGTCGGCTCGATCCGGCCAACACCGCCCTGGTGATCATCGACATGCAGACCGACTTCTGTGGCGTCGGCGGCTATGTCGATGCCATGGGCTACGACCTGTCGCTGACCCGCGCGCCCATCGAGCCAATAAGGTCGGTGCTCGAGGTCATGCGGGCCCAGGGATTTCCCATCATCCATACCCGGGAGGGCCATCGTCCCGACCTGTCCGACTTGCCGGCCAACAAGCGCTGGCGCTCGCGGAACATCGGCGCCGGCATTGGCGATGACGGTCCCTGCGGTCGCATCCTGATCCGGGGTGAGCCGGGGTGGGAGATCATTCCGGAGCTGGCGCCGCTACCCGGCGAGATCGTCATCGACAAGCCCGGCAAGGGGTCGTTCTACGCCACGGATCTTGAACTCATCCTGCGCACCCGCGGCATCGCCAACCTGATCCTCACCGGGATCACCACGGATGTCTGTGTCCATACCACCATGCGCGAGGGCAACGACCGCGGCTTCGAATGCATCCTGCTCGAAGACTGCTGCGGCGCCACGGACCACGGCAACCACTTGGCCGCGCTCAACATGGTCAAGATGCAGGGTGGGGTCTTTGGTGCGGTGGGCGACTCGTCCATGCTGCTCGCCGTGCTGGCAGGGGACTGAGCCATGCGCGCCCTGGATCTGGAGATCATCGGTGCCGGCAAGACCTTCGGCAGCTTTCGCGCCCTGGCTGAGGTCTCCCTGAAGGTCAGGGCCGGGACCGTGCACGCTTTACTGGGCGAAAACGGGGCGGGCAAGAGCACCCTGGTTAAGGGCATCGTCGGCTATGGCCCGCTCGACGAAGGCGCGATCCTGGTGAACGATCGCGAGCGACAGATCCGCACGCCGAGGGACGCCCACGCCCTCGGAATCGGCATGGTCTATCAGCACTTCACCGTGGCACCGGGGCTCAGCGTCGCGGAAAACCTGGTGCTGTCGCGCGGCGACCTGGCCTGGCGTATCGACTGGTCGCAAGAGCGCGAGCGGCTGGCCGCTTTCATGGCGGGCATGCCGTTCCGCCTGGACCTGGAGCGTCCCGTGAGCAGCCTGGCGGCGGGTGAAAAACAGAAGCTCGAGATCCTCAAGCAGCTGTACCTGGAAAGGCACCTCATCATCCTTGATGAGCCGACCTCGGTCCTGACGCCCCAGGAGGCCGATGAAGTCTTGGGGTTGATGCAGCAGATGGCCCATCGAGGAGATATCTCGGTGCTGATGATCACCCATAAGTTTCGTGAAGTGACCGCCTTCGCCGATGACGTCACGGTCCTGCGCAAGGGCCGGCTGGTTGGTAGCACAGCCGTTGCAGACACTTCGCCCGAATTCCTGGCCAGCTGGATGATGGGCGAGGCGGGCGCCGCCGCGGCCAAGCTCGAGCGGTCCGGCGTGATCGAGGCGGCACCTCGCCTGGAGGTGGTTAAGCTGGATGTGCCAGGCGACAAGGGGACGCTGGCGGTCAGCGGGCTGTCGCTGGCCGTACGCCCCGGCGAGATCGTGGGTATCGCCGGGATTTCCGGTAACGGCCAGCGTGAGCTCACCGAGGCCCTGCTGGGGCAGCGCAAGGCCGGTGCCGGCGAGATCCGGGTGAACGGCCAGCGCTATCACGCCACCCGCCGCGAGATGCAGCACCTGCGCCTCTACAGCCTGCCGGAGGAGCCGCTGCGCAATGCCTGCATCGCCAGCCTGAGCGTGGCGGAGAACCTGGCCTTGCGCAATTTCGACCAGGCACCGCTGTGCCGCCAGGGCTGGCGCCTTGATCGCCGAGCCATCCGTACTCAGGCGCGCGACCTTATCGCGCGCTTCCAGGTGACGCCGGCCGATCCGGAGCGGCCCATCGGTACCCTGTCGGGGGGGAACGTCCAGCGTGCCGTCCTGGCGCGGGAGTTGACCGAGGGGGTCGCGGTACTGATCGTCTCCAATCCGGTGTTCGGACTGGACTTCGCGTCGGCGGCGCTCATTCACCAACGGATCGTCGCGGCCAGGAATTCCGGTGCGGCGGTGCTGCTGTTGAGCGAAGACCTGGATGAACTGCTGGAACTGGCCGACCGCATTCTGGTGATGCATGACGGCCATATCGGCTTCGAGACCGCCATCGCCCAGGCCGACCGGGCCGTGCTGGGTCACCATATGGCGGGCGGTGCGACGCAGGCGGAGGCCGTATGATCCAGGTGAGCGCCCGTCCCGACACCTTCGCCTTCGAGCCGGCCAGTACGGCGCTCGTGGTGATCGACATGCAGCGGGATTTCATCGAACCTGGCGGCTTCGGCGCGGCGCTGGGCAACGATGTGACGCCGCTGAAAGCCATCATCCCAGCCGTGCAGCGGCTGCTGGCGTTGGCCCGTCAGCACCGGGTGCTGGTGGTCCATACCCGCGAATCCCACCTTCCCGACCTGTCCGATTGCCCCCCTGCCAAACACGCCCACGGACTGCCCGGACTGCGGATCGGCGACCCCGGGCCGATGGGGCGCATCCTGGTTCGTGGCGAACCCGGCAACCAGCTCCTCGCCGAGGTCGCCCCGATAGAGGGCGAGTGGGTGATCGACAAACCGGGCAAGGGCATGTTCCATGCGACCGGTCTGCACGAGCGACTGCAAGCCGAGGGCGTCAGTCACCTGGTGTTCGCCGGCGTCACCACCGAGGTCTGCGTGCAGACCAGCATGCGGGAAGCCAATGATCGCGGCTATCGTTGTCTGCTGATCGAGGACGCCACGGAAAGCTATTTCCCGGCGTTCAAACGCGCGACACTGGACATGATCGTCGCCCAGGGCGGCATCGTCGGCCGGACGGCCTCTTTGGCGGCTCTGGAAGCCGCTCTGCACAAGGACCTGCCATGACTTCGGTTTCCGCAATCAATCTTCCCGAGGTAGTGGCCGCGGTAACGGCGGCCTTTCGCGATTACGAGCGGGCGCTGATCGCCAACGAGCTGGAAACGCTCGACGGGTACTTCTGGTCGTCGCCCCACACGGTGCGCTTCGGGGTGGCGGAAAATCTCTATGGCAGCGAGGCCATCGCCGCGTATCGACGGCTCTGCCAACCGGTCGGGGCGGGCAGACGTCTGCACCACACGGTGATCACCACCTTCGGCGAGGACTGCGCCACCGTCAGCACCGAATTCAGCGATGGCGTTACCGCACGGGTCGGACGCCAGATGCAGACCTGGCTGTGTCTGGAAGGGGAGTGGAAGGTCGTCGCCGCCCACGTCAGTATCGACCTGGACACCTTGGACACCCGGGATAACCCATGACCCAGTTCCAGACCAACGCCCTGGGCGAGCAGATCTACCTGAGAATCAAGCAGGAAATCTTCGATTTCTATCTGCTGCCTCATGACCGCTTCACAGAGACGCAGATCGCCGAGCGCTACCAGGTGTCCCGTACGCCGGTCCGCGACGCCCTCTATCGCTTACAGCGCGAAGGCTATCTGGAGGTGGAGTTCCGCCGCGGCTGGATGGTCAAGCCGCTCGACTTCGCCCGTATCGACGAGCTCTACGACCTGCGCATTGTGCTCGAGTCCGCCGCCGTGGATCGGCTGTGCGGGCTGGTCGACCTGCCGGAAATGCTGGAAGCCCTGTGCCAGGTCTGGATCGTGCCGCAGGAACAGCGCCACACCGACATGCAAACCGTTGCCGAACTGGACGAAGCCTTTCACAGCGGGCTGGTGGCCGCGACGGGGAACCGGGAGATGCTGCGGGTGCACCGCGAGGTGACGGAGCACATCCGCATCGTCCGGCGTCTGGACTTCTCCCAGCGCGCCCGCATCGAAGAGACCTACAACGAGCACGTGAGCATCCTCAAGGCACTGCGCCTGCGCAAGCGCGATGACACCCTGCTGATGCTGAGGGCCCATATCGAGCAGAGCAAGATCGAGGTCCGCAAGCTCAGCCTATCGATGCTGTCCGAGGCGCGTCGCCGGTTCGAGCGTCCACCGGTAGCGTCCGACGCGTGAGGGCCGCACGAGTTCCTAAAAGAGATCGGCCACCACTGCGACGTACTCCCTCATAAATAGGTGATAAGCATTCATGTAAGTGCATAAGCGAATAAGTGCTTAAGTAAGCACGTAGTGGCTAGAAGTTGTTACGCATTGCCCGGCTTGCTGAGGTTTCTTGCTCCAGTACCGCTGCCATCGATAGGTGGCTGGCCTAGTAGCGTTTAGGAGCGCCGCAAGAAATTTTAGCGCTTCCAACGAGTCATCACGAGAGCTCGGGCGTGCGCTCCAAAAATAGATAGTGGGTACTCGCCTGACGTTAGACAGAGTCCTACCCGTGCTCCCGGCAGCTACAGCGCCACAAACACTTAGACGGCTGATTATGCTTTGTCGTATGCATACGACAAAACGGTCAATCGCTTCGCTGAGCTGACCACGTCCGCGCTCGACGCACAGGATCTGTCGTATGCATACGACAAAATCGTCATGGCTTCCGACCTGCACCAGGTGTCCGATCAGGTTGCTTCGGATTTGTCGTATGCATACAAACTGGATGGCCTTGCTTATAGCGAGTTGTGCCACCGGCAATTGAGGCTAACCACGATTGGCCTCCATCGCCAATCAGCGGGCTATGCGTCCGCTCCGCCCCTGTCCGCAAGGTGTCCCCTTGGGAAGCGCCACCGGCGCCGGAGGCAATGCGCCAAAGCTGCTGCTGACCGAGGGTAATCAGGGCGAGCTTCGCCTGGACGGAACGCTTGCTGATGACTTGGCCGCTCGGCACTGGCTCGTCAAATTTCCCCGCAACCAGGGGCGCGCTTCTGACCAAAACGTGCTTCGTAGCGAATACCGCTACTACCTGGCGCTCGATAGCCTGGGGCTGGAGACGATCCCCGTTAATGGGCTTGCGCTTGAGGAGGGTAGGCAGACGAGCCTATGGTTGCCGCGCTTCGACCGCCGGCCAGGTGCCGCGGGTCTTGAGCGGGTCGCTGTCGAGTCAATCTATTCGTTGACGGACACGCTGGTGCCCGGGAGCTACCTAGGGTACCTCGACGCTATTGAGGCGCTGGTAAGGGTGTGGCGGGCTTCCGGCCAGGAAGCGGCCATTCCAGGCCTACTTGATGAGTACCTTTTGCGAGACCTTCTGAATCAGGTGGTCGGCAACACGGACAACCACGGCCGCAATACCGCCATCCTGCGCGACGGAGAGGGCGTACGGCTGGCGCCGATCTACGACCTGGCGCCAATGGTGATGGATGAGCAGGGTGTAACCCGGGCGACAAAGTGGCCGGCGCCGGTGGAGCAGGCCGGCACCATCAACTGGCGGGAGGTCTGCCAGCTTTTGGCGGTATGGGACGACCCGGAGAGGCTATGGCTGGCGTTGAGGGAAAACGCCGAGCGACTGCGTGCGCTGCCTGACCTCCTCCAGCCGGTGCTGCCGAGGGGTACCTGGGAGCATCCTCGGATCCCGCTGCGGTGGCTAGAGGGTTACCTGCAGAACGCGGATCTGCGATAGCGAGACCCGGCACCGTACGATGGTAGGTAGGTGCGAGACAACTCGCCGGGTGTGCCGGCGAGAGGGTAAGCAAGAGGACAGGCACGTGCGACAAGGGCCTGCTGAGGCGGGGGCTAGGGTCGGTCGGAATGGCTAGCTGGCGAATGCCGCGGCGAGGGCTGTTGCGTGAGCTGACACCTTCAGCTGGCGCAGCTCGGCGTTTTCGATGGCGAGAGCGCAGATGAGCCCCTCAGCCAGCTGGTCGGCAGTGCTCAGATCCGCCTGGTCGAAGTCCAACTCAAGCTCTTTGTACTTGCTATAGGCGCTGACCTTCGAAGCGACCGCCTGGATGGCGAGAGGCCCGTATGCATCCGGATCCTCGTGATAGAACGCGAAGTCGCCGACGGCCAGGTCACCCGCTTGGCTGTGCGCTCCATAGGCCTCAGCCAAGGTACGAGCGTAGGCCGCCAACTGGTCAGCGCTCGCCGGTGTCGCCGCTTTGCCGGCGAGATCAATGATGACTTCGGCCAGCTGCGCGGCAGTGAGGAGCGCCTCCGGCTCAAACGGTAGGATCTGGTGCTGCTTCATCGAGAGGCCCTTCACCAGGCCATCCTGACTCATTACTTCAATGGCACCGAAGCGGGACGGCTCGTCGCGATGAAAGACCAGGCGGCCCGGTACGACGGTGCTCTGTGCCGTATCGGTGGTAGAGGAGGGGAGGGTTTCGCTTTTCATGGTAAGGCTCCTGGTTGATATCTGGCCTCCACCCTGACACAGCTTTTCAGAACGCAAGCAGGCGGCTACCCAGCGCCTTGCGACAATTTCCAGGATTGCCGCGACATTCTGAAGCTACCCAAACCTGAAATAGCCACTGACAGCAATCGACCCAAAGCGGACGGTTTCGGCAGGCTGTTTACGGCCAAAATCTGCCTTTGACGAGCGCCTAAATACTTCGCGGGCAGATCAATGATTCAAAAAAAGCCATTCGGCAGTAGCGGTATCCGAGCCAAACCTGTCCGTAGAAATTTGGTAAAAGCCGTTCAAGTCGGACGCGCTTCTGTATGTCCCAAGTGAGACAAGGGAACAGCATGTTGATCAAGCGCCGCTCGATGTATCGCTCGTCAGGAAGAGCGCGGCCTGACCGATCTCATATGCCTGGCTGATCCGACCGAGCGTGCTCCCCCTCGCTGAGGGCATCAATCACCTCCTAGGCACGCTCACCTAGAACGTTGCGCAGGGACGGGGTGTTCACGGGGCCAGGGCTGAGCAGATTGATGCGTACTAAGGAAGTCAGCGATCAGTGATGATCGTTCCGGCAATACTCTCGGCAAATTCACCGCCGAAAATGCGAGCTGGCGTTTCAAAACCAGGCTTGCGCTCGCCGCTTAACACCCGGCGCGCAGCTTCAATGGCGGCCAGCGGCGTGTAGGAATATCCGTTTACCGTTTCGATCATGGATATGGCAACGCTGCCATCCGCCCCGGTGACTTCTGCAACCGCGCAAGCCCGGTGGGTGTCCCGCTCATGGGCGCTGGGACCATCAGGCAGTTGTGATAAGTCACCCTTGGGAAAAGCCTCGCCCGAGATATGCACGAACATCGCGATGTTGGGGATGCCTGTCGAATGCCACCCCGTCACTAGATCACCGAAAGATAACGGCTGGCACGTCACCGGCCCGTCGCCAAAATCAAACTGGCGTGACTGCGCATCAGGCGTTACCACGAGTTCCCCGTCGACCCTTGCGAGCAACCCTGCGCCGATAATTTCGCTGACGCTCATCGCCGAACCCCGCGACATGGACCCGGGAACCTGCAGCGCAATGTTCAGCGCATGAGGGTCCGCAACCCGCTGGGCCACATGCATGGCTAGGCAGTCCGTGGGGACAACGTCCCAGCCGACGCCAGGCAGAAGCATCACGCCCGCCTCGCCAGCTTGAGCACCCAGCCGCTCCGCGAGCCTGTAGACATTGATCTCGGCCGTGATGTCTAGGTAGTCGACACCAGCCTGCATACACGCCCGCATCAACGCCTCAGCCGTTTGCGCGAAAGGCCCTGCGAAGTCCAACAGGACGTCTATACCATCCAGCGCCTCTGCCGCCTGAGCATCTGCTCCGAACACGCGGTAAGAAACATCCAGTTGCGCGGCAAGATCTTCAAGTCGATCAACAGTACGTCCCGCTATTTCGAAAGTTAGACCTAGTGCTTTCGCTCGCTCAGCGGCCATGCGCCCGGTGTAACCCGTCGCGCCGTAAATCAGTAGTGTCTTCATTGCGCGTGCTGCCAGTTTTTGTAGACGAATTCCACACTGTAGCCATCCGGGTCTAGCACGTTCGCGGCGTAATAATTCGGGTCGTAATGCAGCCGGGCACCAGGCGCGCCATTGTCAACGGCCCCATGGCTCATAGCGGCGGCATAGGCAGCCTTGACCTCGGCCTTGCTGCTCGCGACAAATCCGACGTGAGCAGCCCGTCCCTCGACCACACCCTCGCGCAGCCAGAAGAACACTCGGCCATTGGCGCCGAAGCCTTTGAGATCCGGATGACCTGGCGGGCCGTTCTTGCCGTCATAGTCCAGACGTGCGTTGATGCCAAGCGGCGACAGTGCCGCTTCGTAAAAACGAATGGAGCGTTCGATGTCGCTAACCGATAGGAAAACATGATCCAGCACGTCATAGTCCTCGCTTGTTCAGATGTTGTAGCCGCCTGCCACTTCGATGGTCTGGGCATTGATCCAGGCGCCGTCTTCGGACAACAGCATGGTAATGACCTGCGCTACATCTTCAGGCTCACCCACCCTGCCCAGAGCGGTTTGCCCAGCCAGCATCGCCTCGAACTCGTCGTTGAGCCCGCCTCCCAACTCAGTTCGAATCGCTCCAGGTGAAACCGCATTCGCCCGTATACGCCGATCACCGAACTCCTTGGCCATATAGCGCGTGAGCACTTCCAGCCCACCTTTAAAAGCCGCATAAGGCGCCACCCCGGCCGTGGCGACGCGGGTGGTGGCGCTGGTCAGGTTGACGATGCTGGCGTTTTCTTCCAGCAATGGAAGAAGTGCCTTGGTCAGGAAGAACGGACCTTTCAAGTGAACATTGAACAAGCCGTCGAACTGGGCTTCGCTGACAGTCTGCAGCGGGTTGAATAGGCCATACCCCGCATTGTTGACCAAGCCAGTGAGCGTGCTGATGTTCCAGACGTCTCTTAAGGTCATCACGACCGCTTCTCGAAACGCTTCGAAACTGCCCGCGTTGCCAACATCGAGTTTGAGCGCAACGGCTTTACCGCCGGCCTATTCGATACTCCCTACGACCTCCGCCGCTGCTTGGGGATTGTTGTTGTAAGTCAGGATGACACCCGTGCCACGCTGGGCAATGTGCCGTGCCGTACTGGCACCGATACCACGGCTGCCGCCGGTAATGACGATCACGCTCATATGGTGCTCCGCTGTTGATGTAATGAGTCACCACAGTAGCGACACACCGCTTCGCCGACGCAGCCTTTCCTACTCCAAACTTGCCTGTTTCTGCTTTTTTCTTGTACGGCGCGTCGGTCTCCAGTCAACATCCCTTCCATGAAAAATCAACTGAATGAGCTACGCATTTTGGCCGCCAAGGCCGAAAATCGCCGCACCGAGACGGGCATTCCGCGCGTCGCCATGGTTCAGGGCGATATCCCCGAGCACATGCTCGCTGCCGTCTACGACCCGATGATCAACCTGATCCTGCAAGGCAGCAAAACGATGACGGTGGGCGACCGCACCCTTCGGTATGACCCTGCGACGTATTTTGTGATGTCCATCGAGCTGCCCGCGGTAGGGGCTGTCCACCCTGCGGAGACAGGCGAGCCCTACCTAGCCGTTAGCCTGACCCTCGATCCGACAGTGCTCGCTACATTGCTGGCTGACCTTCCGAAACCTATGGGGCGGTACGAAAGCGACCCCGGCTTTTCGGTTGCTGCCATCACGCCAGAGTTGATGGACGCCTGGGTGCGCATGCTTCGACTCATGGGCAACCCTGATGCTATTGCCGCGCTCGCCCCAGCGTACGAGCGCGAGATATTGTTTCGCGTTCTACAAGGCCCGCATGGCTGGATGTTGCGAGAGATCGCCGCACCAGACACTGCCATGGCCCGCGTGAGCCTGGCCATTCAGTGGATTCGGCGGGACTTTGCTGAACCGATCAGAGTAGAAAGCCTGGCGCAAAAGGCGGCCATGAGCGTCTCAGCGTTTCACCGGCATTTCAAAGCCGTCACTACGCTGAGCCCATTGCAGTACCAGAAACGGGTTCGCCTGCTACAGGCCCGAACCCTCATGGTCGCCAGCGCCAAAAGCGTCACGGCCGCCGCGTTCGAGGTGGGCTATGAAAGCGCCACGCAATTCACGCGGGATTATGCACGGGTGTTCGGCCTGCCTCCTGCGCGGGATGCTGCGAGAATCTTGAGCGAAACGAGAGCCGATTTGTGACCTTAGCGAGATCCGACGCCGATCAGCGTGCTGCCGATAGCGGTGGTCATTATCGGAGTTGACCGTCCTCCACGAGCCCGGCTTAACTTGTTTGCGAGCTACTACTATTGGCCGGTACTTGCCCTACTTCAACGTCCGCTTTGGGTCGAAAGCTGACAACTTGCGTTCTATCGATTCTCCGTACGCTGGCTGCATCAACTGCAGGAAGCCAAGATGAGATCTATAGAACCCCTCGGCCCGGAACGGGCATCCTTCCCCCTCGAGCACTACCGCCAGGCGATCCTGTGCAAGGAGGCCTATCCCTGGGCGCGGCGGTACCTCGCCTCCCTGCAGTCGGGAGGTGTTCGCGATGTACTGGGCGCGGTGTCCTTTAACCTGCAGCAGCCCGTCCAGCTCATAGCCGAAGCTGTCCAGTGTGGTTGGTTCGTAGTGCCGAACGGCAAGAACGGGACGTTCAGCGCTCGCCACTTTGCCGAGCGCGGCCGGATGGCCGCAGCGCTGCCGTGGCTGCCGGACATCCTGCAGCGGGCGCTACAGGCCGAATCACGGGCGCGGCACCACCGCCCCGCGGAACGCTACACCTTCGGCGTTCGGCGGCTGCCCGGGTTCGTGGATCTGGCCCTGGCCCTGCCTCACCGCCTGTCTCGGCTCCCGCTCGATCACCAGGTTGGCGCCACCACGGGGGAGCTGTGGTTCGAGGTACTGGCTGACGTGCACGCTGTGACCGCCGCGCTCGCGGCGCAGATCGAGTGCTTTGCGCCGGCGTGGATGTGGGCTCCGGCCGCCTCACTTGAACACCAGGTTGAGCGCCTGCGGCAGCATGGGTGCGCGAACCTGCTGATTGCCTACGTGTCGCAGACCCGAGACCGCTGGATCGATAGTCCTGAGCAAAAGAAGCTCGAGGATGTGTTGTACCGAGGGTTACCGGTGGTGGAGTACGAACGGTGGTACCTGGAGAGGGCTGCGCGAGCGCGAGCAGATGAGGAGGGACGCTGGCGCGCGCCCTTCGCCCGGATCCGTGAGCTCGCCGGAATCTTCGATGACGCTCGCAGCTTTGCGCGGATACCGCTGGGGCGGCTGATCCGCGAGCTTTCGGGCGGCCGCTTCACACTGCAGCGCGAGGCAGATTCAAATCCCGGGCTGGTCGTCGAAGTCGCGCCAAACTACCTGGTCGGCGGGGGAGAGGGGATAGACGAGCCCTTCGCGCTCGCAAACTTTTGCCAGGCGCTTGCCGATGCGCTGGCCGATGTTCCGTGTTCCTTTCCTGGGTGCCTTGAGGCGTGCCGCCAGGCGCGCGCCTCGCTCATCGCGTTCCAATCCGACACGGCTGCGCCCTGCGAGCGTGCCGGCTAGCGCCTGAGACGAGCTAACTGCAGGTTCACACCCCTGGCCGGCGTGAACCTCGCCCGCGGCAGTACTGAGCTATGCGAGGATGACGGTCATCTGGCCTATAGGAGACCAATGATGAAGGTACGCATTGAGGTAACGACGGACGAGCTCGAGGACATGGGGTGCGACTCGGTCGACGAGCTTGCAGCCCGCCTGCGTGAGCAGCTGGATAGCGGCATTGTGGGCGAGGCCGGTGAGGCGGTTAGCGATTGGCTCGTTTCCTACGAGCTGACGGCTAAGCTCGCGGGGTAGTGGAACATGGAAATCGTTCCTGCCTTCGGCGCCGACGTCATGTATGCACTGATGTGGCTCTGCGTGATAGCCAGCGTCTGCAGCGCCGGTTCGTGGCTGTGGAAGCTCCTCATCAACCTAGATATCCGGCAGGACTACGCTCCGGCCCTGTGGGCGATAGGCCTGGCGTTGGGCGCCTTGTTGCTGTGGCGGGGCCAGGGCGCGCTTGGCAGTGAAGCGCCGCGCTATGAACGAGGCGAGGCGTCGTTCATCACCTTCTGGATGTTGCTTTCAGCCTTCTGCCTCTTTGGCCCTTTCGCGCTCCTATTCCATCGCTCGCCGGATTCACCCAAAGGGCCCAGTGCCTAGCCCTTCAGCCAGCCTCTTGCTGGACGCCCGCCCAGGCGGTTCGTGTCACGTGGCATCCCACTCATCCCCCGGCATAATCCGCTTCATGAACTCGTCAAAGAGCGGCACGGTGAACGCAGTATCACCATGGTTAGGGCTCCAGATCATGCCTTTGGCAATCAGGCTATTGCGGGTCGGCCCAAGGGCTGTCACACGTCGCCCGAGCTTTTCTGCAATATCCCCTGACCTATGCGGCCCTGCACCAAGCTCAGCCATGGCGCGGAGGTACTTTTTCTCAGCTGGTGTGAGCCGATCAAAACGAACCCGGAAGAAGCTCTCATCAAGAGCGGCTACGGCCTCGCCAGTGGCGCGCTCTACGTCCATCTTCGTGATGGGGCTCTGCTCTGCCACATCCCACGCATGCTTACCCCACTCCTGAAGGAAATAGGGATAGCCCCTGGTCTGATCCACAACAAGCCCCACAGCCTCGGCTTCGAACTTGACACCCTCGTCATCAGCCGGCTTTACGATAGCTATTGCCGCTTCAGCCTGGCTCAGCGGGCCAATTTCCGGGTAGTCGAAAAGCCGCTCTGCATAGGACTTTGCGTTACCAGCTCGCCCGCGCAGTTGAGGCAGGCCAGCACCTACCACAGTCACTGGCAGCCGGCTCTGAGCGCACCGATGGAGAGCAGAGATTAATGCGGCAAGCTCACCTTCACCCACGTACTGAAGTTCGTCGATAAAGATGACCAGCGCGGTATCGCCTTGCCGAGCGGCTGAGCCTGCTTGCTCAAGCAAGGCAGCCAAATCGCTTTCGAGATCACCGTTGTCGGCAAGGCCTGGCTCAGGGTCGAAGTCCAGCCCTACCTCAATGTCGTTGTAGGTCACCTTCAAGGCCTTGGCGAAGCCTGCCAAGGCGCGCAGGCCACGCTGAGCCATGTCTTTCGCTGCCTCAACCCGGCTTAACCGAAGTAATGCGAGGCGCAATTGGGGGGCCAGCAGCGCTGGCAGGGAGCGACCTTCAGGTGCCTCGATACGGATCGTATGAACCCCTGCGGCCTCGGCATCTGTACGCATTTGGTCGAGCAACACGGTCTTGCCCACGCCGCGCAACCCGACCATCAAAACGCTTTTGGCCGGGTTTCCTCGGCGCAATCTTGCAATGCCAATCCTCACGCGCTCACGAAGTTCACCTCGGCCAGCCAACTCGGGTGGCGGCGTGCCGGCCCCCGGAGAATAAGGATTACTGATAGGGTCCATAGCTATACAAACCTTTGGAGGTTTATCGGATTTAGATAAATCTACATAAATTCGCTACAAGCTGCAAGGTGAGTGACTTCGAACAGCCAACTCGAATGCCCGGCGAATCGTCGCCAGATCTACCGTCAAATAAGGCTTTGAGTGGTTGAGGTGCTGGTGGCCCACGATCGTCTGCACCATCTCCCGTCGCCGGCCGCGAGTACGCGAGCAGCCAGGGAGCGCCGCCCACTAACCGACACGTAGCGCGGCAAGGTCCTCGGGCTCGCCTTTAGCATCAAGCTCACGAGCCGATGCAGCAGGTTCACGGCCCATGAGTCGTTTTGCCTGGATTCAGTAACCGAGCCAGATAAGCACATCGCAGGCTTTGTACTCGGGGTGGTCGCCCAGCTCTGCGAACATTTCAGACGGATCGAGCGTGTGCTTCCGGCATTCACGTTCCGCGTCTTCACGGGTCACCATTCTTTCCTCATCCATCGCTTCATCGAGCGTCATTATGCTTGCTACCTGTTTGGGTTATTCGGCCACGCTTTGAAACTTGGCCGCCTAAGAGGCCCCCTTCCAGGGGATATTTACCTGGGGCTGCTGATCTCATGCCATGCCTTGTAATGCGGTGTAGCGCATCTGTATGGGGGGGACGATTAGGTCATTAGCCAGGGCAAGCATTTCGAATTGCCCATTCAGATTCTCCACGCCGTCGACGATCACGCCGTCTTCGATTGTCGCGTCCGGGTACCCGTCAGTTCTCCACCGGCATGATCTTCAGCTGCTGCAGAAGGCGATGGGTAAAGTCAGGGCCGGCAGTGAGCAGAATGCGGGCGAGGTTGCGTTCTCGTACGCGGACTTTCTCCGCAATGCGGAGATGCCCGACCGCCTTGTTGCACCGCGCGTGGGCGAGCACAAGATTTTCATTGCGGTCAGATCCGCCCGTATGTGAAGCGAGCAAATGCTCGCGCGTCATTTCCTCGCGCGTCATCTCATTCAGGCAGTAGAAGCACAGATCCCCATCGCGTTTACGCAGTGTGGCTACGTTATGTCGACGGGCCCTCGCCGACTTCGTTTCTCCCATCTGGTCCTGGGTAGGATCGACCTGCGCAACGATCATGAACGGTACGTAGGTCAGTTGGAGTGCGGAAAGCTCGCCTTCGCCCCGACCTGGCATCCATTCGGCTCGATTGCTGAGCACCAGCTCTTCAGCACGCTGCCAAGAGGTGCTGGGGTATTGAGTGCCCATCGGATCGAATACCTGAACCAGACGTACTTCATTTGCCGGGGCTAGCGCTGGTGCGATAGAGGCCTGAAGCAGCATTGGGGACATCTTCACCATGTGACTCATCGGAGCGATACGCCACTGAAGCCGAGCGCCATCGACAGCTGCTGCGCGGCGGAGGCGCCCAGGCGCTTCGCGAAGCGATCGAAGGCATTGTCCTTGACGGTGAAGTCGACCTGGCTGGTGGCGCCCACCAGGTCCCGGGCGACATAGTCGACATCCCCCAGCTTATCGATCAGGCCCAGCTGCTTGGCCTGCTCGCCGGTCCAGATCAGGCCGGAGAACAGCTCCGGATGATCGGCATCCTTCAGGCGATCGCCGCGGCCGGTCTTCACCGACTGGATGAACTGCTGGTGTGTCTGCTTGAGCACGTCATTCCAGAAGACGGTCTCTTCGGGGTTTTTCGGCTGGAACGGATCCAGGAACGCCTTGTGCGCGCCGGAGGTGTAGGCCCGGCGTTCCACCCCGACGCGGTTCATCAGGTCGACGAAGCCGAACGACGCCGCCGTCACGCCGATGGAGCCGACCAGCGAGGCTTTATCGGCCACGATCTCGTCGGCGGCCGCGGCGATGTAGTAGGCACCTGAGGCGCCCAGGTCCTCGATGACGGCGTAGACCGGCACCTTCGGATGCAGGCCGCGCTGGCGCTTGATCTCGTCGAACACCTGGCCGGCCTGTACCGGGCTGCCGCCGGGCGAGTTGATCTTGAGAACCACGGCTTTGGCGCGCTCGTCATCGAACGCGCGTCCGATGGCCTTCTTCAGCGCGGCGGCGTTTGCCTCGGCGCCGTCGGCGATCTCGCCCCGCACCTGGATGACGGCCGTGATCTGCTTGGCTTCATCCACCTCGTCGAGTTGCAGGTGCTCGACCAGTACCGCGCCTGCAATCAGCAGCAGGCCGGTACCCCAGAAGGAATACTTGAGCAGCTTCAGCCGGCGGGAAGCGCGCCGCTCTTTGATGAGGTCGCGGATGAGTTCGGGAAGCAGCGTGGTGTCGTGTTCGGACATTGGAACCTCGTGGCGGGTATCAGACCGCCAGTGTCGCGAGAGCAACGCCGAAAAAGTCGCGAGTTTGCCCCTCTAAAGGGCGTGTACCGGCCCGGTTCCCGCCCAGGACGGGCGTGAATCACCAGCCCAGAGAGTAGTAGCGCGATGATACTGATCCCTTCTTCCAGTCGGGATTCCAGGCATGAAATACGCGCTCGAGCACAGGGGCGGTCGCACCCTGCCAGTCGATCCGGCCATTTATCTCAAGGCCATCAAGGCCCGCCTGGCTTGCGCCCAGGCGCAAGGTGCCAGGAGCATCTGGATCGACCACCGCGACGGGCTGTGGCATGGCAAGGCGACCCATACTGCGCTGATCAGCGCCCTGGAGCAGCTTGCTGCAGAAGGGTACGGATTGAGTTGGGACGAGATGCGCGGCATCCAGATGCTTCGGTTGGACGTCGATCCGAAAGTATCTCTGGCGCCGGCGGCCGTCCGCAGCGCGCTGGGCCTGGTCGAGACCTGGGACACCACTCCCTTTAAAGCCCCGGAGCCAGTGGCTCCGCCGGTGAGCCATGGCAGCCAGATGGGCGACTACCTTCTTTTCCTCGCGCTGATTGCATCCCTGGCCGGCGCCCCCTTCGGGTTGGCACGTATGCTCGACGCGCCTACACCGGGCCCCTGGCTACTCGCCTTCTACTACGGGGTGTTTGGACAGACCCTCTACACCTGGGGCTCGGTTCTGGTGAAGGGCTTCCTGGCTGCGGAACGTTCGCGCCGGCACACGCCGCCGGCCTGATACGCCCCCGGCGCCTGTCGAAGGCGCCCGGTGCCGGCGGCTGGCTAGATGTCCTCTTGACGTCGCGTGCTACCGGAATGACAGTCAGCGGCCCACGTTTCGGAGGGTGAACATGACTCAACCTCGTGCACGGGCATTGGGCCCAACAATCGATGGGCCAGCGCGCGCTCGGTCGGCGCCGACGGCGGATCACGATGCGCACGCGTTGGCCCGGCAGCTCCTGGCAGAGCTCACCGGCACGCCTGGTGAGCTCCAGGCCGAGCTCGATGCAGCATCTCGGGCAACCCCCGAATCCCCTACCAAGAAGGGCGTGAATCGCCGCTTGCGCTAAGGGCGCCAGCTGCACACTAGGCCGACCGCCCGGGTCGACGCCTTTGCTGCCAAGTGGGAAAGCGCGTTGATCTGGGACGGACCACTTCTATCGAGGACGGCCCCATGCTCGACCTGTACAACATGATCGGTGCACTGATCCCCACGGCTGGCCCCACCAAGGCCCATCCAGATGACGCTTACCGTGAAGGCTATGCCGCCGCGATTGACGACGCGTTGAAGAAAGTCGACCAGGCACCTGACGCATCCACGGCCGCGATCGCTTTCGCGCTGGAGACCGACGAGGGCATGACTTTCCTGCGGTGCTGGAATGAAGGCGACTTCGACGCCATCCGCCGCGAGTGGCCGGAAGCGCCGGATGACGTCTTTGAGGGCGCCGATCCGCTGTTCAAGCGAACGAGCTCCCAACTGCCGGCCGGCTAGCACCCCGACGCACGAGGCAGCCGCTAATGCTCATTCATCTGGTACCGCGGTTCCTGACCTGTCCGGTTTCGGGGCCGCACGTCCAACTGATCGACCTGCGGATCGACTCCATCGGCCTGCTCCTGCGTGATCGGGTGGACCTGGCCACGCGCCGGCCGATGCCGAACAAGCGCATGGCGATCGGCTGCAGCAAGCGTGGCCGCCTGGCGCGGGTAGGTCTGCTGATCGATACGCTCCGGCCGGCCCAGCCATTCACCGTGGTGTATCGCTGGGCGGTAGCGGCGGAGCAGCTGATCGTGCATCGCGTGCACTATGAGCTGCTGGGCGAGCCCGACGCCTACCAAGTCGTCTCAGACAAGATGGCGACCTGGCCGCAGCGGCCGATGGAGTACCAGGATTCGATCCCAACCTTTTTGCAGCCGCGGCTGGAGGCGACGTGCCTGACGCCCCGCGACAAGGTCGTCAACCAGCAAGTAGGAAGCAACGGGCTGCTGCTCGAGCGCGAGGAGTCGTTCCAGGTCCCGCTGCTGGACTGCGGTGATTGGTTCAAGCGGCTGAACGAGTCCCTGGGTGATCGGGCGCCGCGCCTCGCGGACGTCGTGGCCTGTCCGCTCGATACCGCTGACCAAGGGATCGATCCCTATCCCCTTGCTGGTGGTGAGGACTAGGCCAGAGAGCCGGCGAAAGATTCTTTCGCTCCCTGGATACCGCCTGGCCGGACCTCTGCTGCCGCTACGCCTTTGTAAGATTCTTACACGGCGAAACCGCCTATAGCGTGCCACCGTGCATAGGTGGCCTAGGCCTCGGCCGCCTGGCGCAACCGCGCGAAATTGCCACTGGACCGCACCAGCTGCCTGAAGCGTCTTTTGAATGCCAGCCGCGTGAAGGCCGGCGCCCAGGGCACTATCTGGTTGGGAAGCGGCTGGATCCCCTCGAGTGACGGCCATGGGGGGCCTGGGGGTAGCAGGTCGCGGCGCTCGGTTGCCATCAGCACCAGGTCTGCCTCCTTGATGCTGGCCGGCATCTGCGCAGCGATCTCGAAGCGCGCTGCGATGGCCATCCAGATCCGCGCCTCGATTGCCTTGAAGCCTGGCAGCAGGTCCTTGAGTGGACTCACCATGTCGCCGACGTAGGCCTCGGCGGCATCATGCAGCAGCGCGTGAAGCGCGTCCGCCGGCGGTACCAGGTGGCTGGCCAATACGCTGTGCTGGCCAACGCTGTAGTGGGTCTGGGTGTAACCCGCGAATCTGCAGATGTTCGCCAGTGCATGGGCGATGTCATCCATCACCACCATGTCGGCTTCAGGCGCCAGCAGGTCAAATTGCTTTCCAGACTGGGTGAGGATCCAGCTTGCGCTCATTCGCTACTCCGGTGAGGCGAAGGTCTAGGTAGTGGCCACCGTAACCCATCTTCATCGACGCGCTAGCGCCAATACCGCCTGCGGCGGGGCCTCAATAGCGAGGAGCGCTCCTCCGCACGCGCAATTCTCTACGCCGCGGGATCGTGGACCACAGCCGACGCTCAACCGGCGAGCTGGGCGCAGCGCAGTGCCAGCTTGTGGTGGTAGTCGGCACCGGTGCAGGTGCGCTCCAGGCGGATAACTTCGTCGAGCGCCACGTCGCGCCCGCTGCACTCAGCAGCGGCCCGGGCCAGCGCTGCGCACATTCGGACGACATAGCCGGGCGCGAGATATCTCGGATCGCGGGCGAGATCACCCTCCGCGGTACCGCGTGCTTGGAGCGCCCGCTGGATGATTCCTGCAAACGGTTCATAGTCCATCTGGGGCACGATTTTCTCCTTTAAGGGTTTCCGCGTAGCGTAGTGCGGTCTGAACGAGACGACGGCCGCCGGCGGCACGTGCGGCCTTCTGCGTTTTTCCGATCACGCGGCGAAGGCCATCGCGCGCGAGTTTTAGACTGGTCGCCTCAGCGTCGGCGGCTTCGAAAAGCGCGTACAGAATACCGTCGGCTTCCTGCAAGGCATCCAGGTCCTCGGCCGACACGTAGATCGTTGCGCCGCTCATGGCTGGTCCGCCCGGGGGCTCTGGGCTGTGTTCATCACTAAGCGGCGACGGCGCTGCGCCGCCTCCACCGTTGCGCCTTGAAATGAGTCGTTCACGTCGTTCTTCTCCTGAGCAAAGGGTGTTGCACCGATCGGCCAGGCGGCGCTGCCACCGGCCGGATCGGTGACTTGACGCTACGCCGCAGCTGTTCGCCGCGGAGTCGCCACTGCGGCGCGCCAGGGGTCGTTGGCCCGGGCAATGGCCGCCATGTGCGGCGGTGAGACGCTGTTGCCGCACATGTGGACCTGCTCGGACTTGGTGAACGGCTTGCCGTCGTGGCCAAATTCGATCTGGTAGGAGTCGGGGAAGCCCTGGGCGCGGTACAACTCTCGCGGCTGCAGCATGCGCAGGCCGATGTCGACCACAACGTAGGGGATGCCTTGGATCGTGACGGTGACGAGCGCAAGGCGGTCCTTCGTGGTGACAGTAGGGGAGGGCTCATCCGGCCGGCTCGTGTTGTCCGCACCGTAGTAGCTCATCAGGAATGCGGCGACGCGCAGGCCACCGGCTTCGACCTCGGGCGAGAGCTGCAGCTCGACTACCGAGGTCTTGCCCCCGCCGCCGGCGGTGATGGTCGGTGCCGGCTCGTCGACGCGTTGGCCAACGGAGCCGCCGAACTGCCGGGATAGGAAGGCGGTGACCGCGCCGTGGTGCTGGCCGGAGGCGCTGATGGTGTGCAGCGGTTCCTCGAGGGAGCGGGCATCGCAATTACCGCGCAGATGAGCGAGGGTGGCCGCCGGCCGCCTGGCTGTGGTGGGTGCAGTCGGGCGACATGTGAAACCAGCCCACCCGGCGGCCGCCGCACTCGGTGTCTGGGTCGCCCTCGAAGACATCTGTGGTGAAATGCCTAGCCGCCGGATGGTTGGCGGTGTGCATGCTGATGGCTTTTGCAGAGTGGTTCTTGGCCACGGCGACCGGGCGACCCAGAGCGTGAGAAGCCAGGGCCAATCCATGGCTAGCTGCCGGCAAAATGCGGTGAATGTGCCGGAGTCGACGAAGACTTTACCGCCCTGTCCAGGTGGTCAGGTAGGGCCCGCAGCTGCTGCCTGAGCATCACTTGATCGGCGACGACCCCAACTGCTATCCCAACGTCGAGTGCGGCTTGAAGGTCGCTGTCGGCAGGAAAGCCAGAGTGGAACGCGATATTCCAGGTGAAAGGGGAGGACATGGTCGGCGACTCGCTTAAGAAAATGCCTACCCTGTCTGCCTTTTGAAATACGCAAGTCACAAGCGCACTAAGCGAGGCTCTAGGGTCTGTACGAAAAGTCGCCGAGCGAAGGTCAGGCTGCGTTAAAATTAGCTGGATCGCCAGTCCGGCCAAGGTAGCGCCGTCGGAATGCTCATTGATCATTCGTAAACCCGCTCTCGAGCCCGGTCGAGCGCGAGTCCGATCCGCTTCTTCAAAGATCATTACCTTGCCTGACCTTCGCTCGGCTACTGTTCAGACACGCCCTAGTGGCTAGTGTCGACGGTGGAGCAGGTGATGGCGAGCACCTCGGCGAGGGGGTTGCCGTCACGCAGTCGTTGTAGCAACTGCGGCTCGGCGGCGTCCGTCGCGAGCGCCGCGATAACGGTCGCGGCCAGGTCGGCACTGGGCGATAGGAACAGCACTCCGTTGTCGTCGCCCAGTACTAGGTCGCCCGGCCGGACCTTGACGCCAGCGCAGTGTATCTCGACTCCAAAGCGGCTGGTACCAAGGTCGCGCAGCTTGGTTGTACACAGGCTGGTACCGTAGGCGAACACCGGCAGGCCGAGATCGACAAGTTCGCGGCTGTCGGTCACCAGGCCGTCAACCACCAGGCCATGGGCGCCCGCCACTAGGGCCGCGCTGGCGGTGACCAGGCCGATGCAGGCATGGCGCCTGTCGCCGCCGGTGGCGATGACCAGGACCTCCCCAGGCTGTAGGCGAAGCAGCGCGTGGTTGACCGCGCAGGCATCGTGATCGGCCAGTTGCAGGGTGGCGGCGCGGCCCAGTAGGCGCCGGCCGGGAGTTTGCTGGCGTAGCAGCGGATCGGCGAAACCCTCCTCGAGTACGTGGCCGAGGGTGGGAAAGCTGACCTGGGCGAGGTCGGCGAGCAGGGCGGCCACGTCGCTCATGGCGCCTCCCGCACTGCGGCCACGCAGTCGATTTCGAGGGCCACGCCCCAGAGTTGCACGCACACGGTGGTGCGGGCCGGCGGAGCGTGCCCGAGCAGTTCGCGGTAGACGGCGTTGAAGGGTTCGAGCTGGGCGGGATCGGTGAGGTAGGCGTTGACCTTGACCAGGCGATCCAGGCCGGAACCGGCGGCTTCGAGCACGGCGCCGAGATTGCGCAGTGTCTGGCGCACCTGGTCGCTGAAGTCGGCGGGGATCTGTCCATGGGGGTTGGCGGGGATCTGCCCGGCGGTGAACACCAGATGGCCGGTGACGACGGCCTGGGAGTAGGGACCGACCGGTTGCGGGCCGGCGAGGGCGGCAGTGATGCGTTGCATGGCGACTCCAAGGGCCCACTTGGGGCGGGCCAGGTAGGGGATCAGGCGCGGGCGTCGAGCGGGCGCTTGAAGGTTTCGGTGAGCAGGAGCAGGGCCACCAGGGACACGCCGGCCGAGGCCATCAGGTACCAGGCGACCGAAGAGCCCTTGCCCGTGGCGGAGAGCAGGGCGGTGGTGACGATGGGGGTGGCGGCGCTGCCGAGCAGGCCGGAGAGCATGTAGGCCACCGACAGCCCGGAATAGCGTACGCGGGTGCCGAACAGCTCGGCGAGGAAGGTGGCGATGGGGCCATAGTTGGCGGCGAAGGCGGTCATCAGCAGGCAGTAGCCGAGCAGGGCCAGGCTCCAGACGTGGGTGTCCATCAGCCAGAACAGCGGCAGCGCCACCAGGGCCTCGCCCAAGATGCCAGCGACGATCACCGGCTTGCGGCCGATGCGGTCGGACAGCGCGCCGAACAGCGGCAACAGGGCGATGCAGAGCAGGCAGGAGAGCAGCACGATGGCGAGCATGGCGCTACGGGTGAAGCCCAGGGTCTGGGTGCCGTAGGTGAGGCCGAAGGCGACGATAATGTTGAAGGCGGTGCCGGTGGACAGGGTGGCGACGCCGCCCAGCAGCACCTGCCAGCCGTGGTTGCGCAGCACTTCGAGCAGCGGGATGCGCGACACCTCGTGCTGGGTGGCCTGGCGTTCGAAGGCGGGCGTTTCGGTGATGTTGAGGCGGATGTACAGGCCGACCACGATCAACAGCGCACTGGCCAGGAACGGCAGGCGCCAGCCCCAGTTTAGCAATTGCTCGTCGGACAGCCCGCTGGCGATGAGCAGGAACACCAGGTTGGCGATCAGGGTACCGGCTGGTACGCCGATCTGTACCCAGGAGCCGTATAGGCCGCGTTGTCGCGCGGGTGCGTGCTCCACCGCCATCAGCACCGCGCCGCCCCATTCGCCACCCAGTGCCAGGCCCTGGATGATACGCAAGGTCAGCAGCAGGATCGGCGCCCAGACGCCGAGGGTGGCGTAGGAGGGCAGCAGGCCGATGAGAAAGGTGGCGCCCCCCATCAGCAGCAGCGACACCAGCAGCATGGATTTGCGTCCCAGGCGATCGCCGAAGTGGCCGAACAGCGCCGCGCCGATGATGCGCGCGCCATAGGCCGAGGCGAAGGTGCCAAAGGCCAGCAGGGTGCCGACCAACGGGTCGAAGCCGGGAAAGAAGATTTTGTTGAAGACCAAGGCCGAGGCCGTGGCGAAGACGAACAGGTCATACCATTCGATGGTGGTCCCGATGACGCTGGCGACGGCGACGCGCTTCATGTCTGTGGGGGCCTGCGCGGGCAGGCTCTGGCTGGAGCTAAGCGTGGTGGTGGTCACGGTGAATCCTCCGGGCATAGGGGTTGGCGTTGTTGTCTTGGCAGGAGGCAAGGGCGTGGCGCCAGGCACCACGCCAGGCCGCGCCCGTGGCCGGGGCGGAGGGTGTTGTTTATTGGCGCGGGATCAGTGCCCCGCTTGCGCCAGGACGGCATTGAGCAGCACGGCGGCGCCCTGGGCGATGTGGAAGGGCTCGGCCCACTCGGCTTCGTTGTGGCTGAGGCCGTCGCGGCAGGGGATGAAGATCATGCTGGTTGGGCAATGACGGGCCAGATGGATGGCGTCGTGGCCGGCGCCGCTGATGATCTCTTGGTGTCCATAGCCCAACCCCTGCACGGCGTCGCGCACCGCCTGCACGCAGTCGGCGGCGAAGGGCGTGGCTGGACTCAGCCAGTGGCGCTCGATGGCGAGCGTCAGCCCGCGACGGGTGGCGATGGCGGCCAGCCGTTCGCGGGCGGCGACTTCCAAGGCGGCCAACTGGGCGTCGTCGGGATGGCGCAGGTCCAGGGTCCAGTCCACTTGGCCGGCGATGGTGTTGCGCGAGGATTGGGCGATGTCCACCTGTCCGACCGTGACCAGCCCGGCGGGGGCGAACTCAGAGGCCAGAGTTTCCAGCGCCGCGAGCATTTCGCCGACGCCGAACAGGGCGTCCTTGCGCATCGCCATGGGCGTGGTGCCGGCGTGGGCCGGGGTGCCGCCGACGCGCACGTCGAGCCAGCAGATGGCCTGACCCCCAGTGACTACGCCGATTGGCAGGCCAGCGGCTTCCAGCACCGGCCCCTGCTCGATGTGCGCCTCGAAGTAGGCGGCCAGCGGCCGCTGCAAGGCTCGCTCGCCGGCTTCGCCAGTGCTGGCCAGGGCCTGGGCGATGCTGACGCCCTGGCGATCCTCGGTGGCCAGGGCGCGCGCCAGCGGCAGCGCCCCGGTGAATACCGCCGAGCCGAGCATGGCCGGGGTGAAGCGCGCGCCTTCCTCGTTGGTCCAGACGGCGATTTCTAACGGCAGGCGGGTCTCGAGGTTTTCCTCGTTCAGACGGCGGATCACCTCCAGGGCGGCGAGCACGCCAAAGATGCCGTCGAAGCGACCGCCCTTGGGCTGGGTGTCCAGGTGGCTGCCCATCACCACTGGCGCCGCGTCGGCGTCGCGGCCTTGGCGACGGGCGAAGAGATTGCCGATGGCGTCGCGCTGCACGCTCAGGCCGGCGGCTTCGCACCAGGCGACGAACAGCGCCCGGCCTTGGCGATCTTCCTCGGTGAGCGCCAGGCGGCTATTGCCGCCGCCGGCGGTGGCGCCGATCGCGGCCATCTCCATCAGGCTATTCCAGAGGCGTTCGCCGTTGACTTCGAGCATGAAAAATCTCCTTTCAGGGCGCGCGACCTAGTAGCCGAGCGCGGGATCGACGGTGTGCAGCAGGGGCTCGCCCGCGGCCAGGCGCCGGGTGTTCTCGGCGACCTGGGTGGCGATGCAAGGGTAGGACGCGGCCGAGGCCATGTGCGGGGTGACGGTCACGCCCGGCAGGTGCCAGAGCGGGTCGGTGGCGGGCAAGGGTTCGTGGGTGAACACATCCAGCAGCGCGGCGCGTACTTGGCCTTCGCTAAGCGCCGTGGCCAGCGCCTGGGCGTCGAGATGACCGCCACGGCCGCCGTTGACGATCACCGCGCCGCGCGCCAGCCGGGTGAAGGTGGCGTGGCCCAGGATGCCGGCGGTGGCCGGGGTCAGCGGCAGCAGGTTGATTAGCAGATCGAGACCGTCGAGAAAACGGGACAGCGCGGCGTCGCCGGCCTGGCAATCTACGCCGCGCAGGTACTTGGGCGTGCGTGCCCAACCGCGCACGGCATAGCCGGCGTCGGCCAGATCCTCGGCCACGGCCGCGCCCAGGGAGCCCAGGCCCATCACTCCGACGCGGTAGTCGCCGGCCGGCACCTGGGGTGGGCGGCGCCAGGTCTGGCTGGGCTGGTGCGCGAGCACCTGATCGAAACCGCGCTGGTAGTGCAGGACCGCCCAGCGCATGTATTCGAGCATGCCCTGGCGATGCGCCGGATCCACCACACGGCAGACCGGCAGTGCCGGATAGGGGCCGGCGGCGACGAGGTGCTCGACGCCCGCGGCCACCGAATGCACCAGTTGGAGCCGTGGGAGCGCGGCGAGACTGCCGACGGGGGGAAACCAACAGGCGGCGACAGTCGCCGTGCTCGCGCGGGCATCGTCTTGCGTCACCACCGTGAGCTGCGGGGCATGGGCGGCGAAGGCGGCCTGCAATTCACCGATGAGGTCGGCGTCTCTAGTGAGCAGGACGACGGTAGTCATGCGCAGTAGTCCTCGCGCTGATGGGCGATCAGACTCAGCGCCGCCGTCCAGGTGAGGCAGACGATCTCGGCGGACTCGTCGCGCTCAAACTGTTGCGCCACCAGGTGCCGCACCGTCTCGCTGGGATAGACCAGCGGGGTGCCGCCAGCCAGCGCCTGGATCTGCGCCTGGCAGGCACGTTCGAGGAAGTGGATCTGATGGAAGGCCTCCGCCACGCTGCTGCCACCCGCCAGCAGGCCATGGTTGCGCAGGATCATCGCCTTGTGCGGTCCTAGGTCGGCGATCAACCGCTCGCGTTCGTCCAGCGACAGGGCGATGCCTTCGTAGGTGTGGTAAGCCAGCTTGCCGTAGAACTTCAGGGCATGCTGGCTGATGGGCAGCAGGCCCTGCTCCTGGGCTGCCACCGCCATACCGGCGGCGGTGTGAGTATGGATCACACAGGCCATGTCAGGGCGCGCCAGGTGGATCGCCGAATGGATGACGAAGCCTGCCGCATTCACCCGGCGCGGGCCGAAGTGTTCGTCGACCACCTCGCCATGCTCGTTGATCAGCACCAGATCGGAGGCCTTCATGTGATCGAACAGCACGCCATAGCGATTGATCAGGAAGTGATGTTGCGGACCGGGCAGGCGCAGGGTGATGTGGGTGTCGATCAGATCGGTCATGCGGAAATGGGCGACCAGCCGGTACAGCGCTGCGAGTTCGCAGCGGGCGGTCCATTCGGCATCGGTCATGGTGGAAGGCTTGTTCATGGTCACTCCAGGGCTAGACAAAGGCGAGCCTGCTCAGGCCACGCGCGGCAGCGTAGCCGGCCGTCTGGTCTCGTCGCGCAGACGGGCCAGGCCGATTACGCCGATCAACGACAAGGCACAGGGCGCTGAAGAACAACGCCAGCGGCAGCCACTGCCCGGCGTATTGCTGCGCCAGCAGGGTGCCGATCAAAGGGGTGGTGCCGCCGGCCATGGCGCAGATCAGTTGGTAGGCCAGCGAGATTCCGGAGTAGCGCAGCTCGGCGGGAAAGGCTTCCGCCAGGTATCCGGCGATCACCGCATAGAGCGCCGACAGGGTGACCACGGCCAGGGCGATGCCAGCGGTCATCGCCACCAGGTTGCCGGTCTGCACCAGCAGGAACATCGGATAGGGCACGGCGATGCAGGCCAGGGCCACCGCGCGCAGGAAGCGGGCGGTGCCGATCCGCTCCGCCCATAGAGCGGCGAGCGGCTGGGTAAGGAACTGGCAGATCGTCACCAAGAACAGGCAGTCCAAGATGGTGGTGCGAGCGATGCCCTGGTACTGGGTGACGTAGGAAATCATGAAAGTATTGGTGAAGAAGAAGCCGGCCGAGCCGATAGTGACGGCGGCGGCGCCACAGAGGATCTGCCGCCAGCAGCGGCGGATCACCTGGGCGACCGGCTTGTCCACCTTGCGCCCGGCGCGTTCTAGCGCCGCGAACTCGGGAGACTCCTCGACCCCGCAGCGAATCAGCAGGCCCACACACATCAGCACGCCACTGGCCACGAACGGTAGGCGCCAGCCCCAGCTATGAAAGTCAGCCGGGTCCAGCGAACTGACCAGGCGAAAGGCGATCAGCGCCAGCAACAGCCCTGCGGGGCTGCCGAGCTGGGCGAAGGAGGCAAAGAATGTCTTGCGTCCGGCAGGAGCGTGCTCGCTGGCCATCAGCACCGCGCCGCCCCACTCGCCGCCCACTGAGATGCCCTGGATGAAACGCAGGGCGACCAACGCGATGGGTGCCCAGATTCCGGCGCTGGCGTAGGTGGGGAGAAGACCGATGGCAGCAGTAGCTAGGCCCATCAGCGTCATGGTGAACAACAGCATCCGCTTGCGGCCCAGGCGATCGCCCAGATGACCGAAGACCATGCCGGCCAGTGGCCGGGCGACGAAGCCCACGGCGAAGGTGCCGAAGGCGGCCAGAGTACTCAGTGCCGGATTGTGGCTGGGAAAGAACAGCGGACCCAATACTAGTGCGGCCGCCGTGGCGTAAATGTAAAAGTCGTAGAACTCGATGGTTGTGCCGAAAAAGGCGGACGCGGCGGCACGGCGGGATTGCGGCGAACGAGACATACGAGAGGCCCTGTTGTTGAAATCGTTATACGAAACCGGCGACGGCACGTGGCCCGGCGAGCAGTTTCTAGGCAGGTATGGTTGGCAAGGCAGATCACGGTAGCGCTCTGGGGCGCTTCCCATCGTTATCGCGCCAGACCTAGAATTAGTCAATTTTCTAGTTTTAATGTCTGGTATTAGAGGATCTAATATGGGAGAGATATTTGATCAGCGACAGGCCATCCACAGCGATCCCCGGCGCGTGCTCAATGATCGGCTGGACTGGAGCCTGTTGCGTACCTTCCTGTTCATTGGCCAGGAGGGCAGTATCAGCAAAGCGGCGGCGCGGCTGTACATTACCCAGTCGGCGGTCAGCCAGGCGCTCAAGCGGCTCGAGGAACAACTCGGCGCCACCCTGATCTTGCGCCGGGGCCAGCGCTTCGACCTGACCGGGACCGGTGAGGAAGTCCTGCGGATCGCCGCTGACATCTATGGCAACGTCTCGCGGATCGGTGCGGCCCTGGGCGAAGAGCGCGATAGCGTAGTGGGCAAGGTCCGCTTGCTCAGCGTCAGCCGTGTCGAGTCATCCGCCTACGATGGCTATCTCGCGGAATTCCACCGGCGTTTTCCACGCGTGGAAATCGAGGTGGAGGTCTTGCGCAGCGCGGACATCCTCAGCGCCCTGCAACAAAGGACCGCCACCTTGGGGCTGGGACTGTGCCGCCGTGTGCCGCCCAGGCTGGAGCAGCGGCGCCTGGTGCCGCAGCGTTACGCCTTCTTCTGCGGTCGTCCACATCGCCATTTCGGTGTGAAGGGGCTGACGGTGGACGACCTGCGTGGGGAGTCCTTCGTCAGCTTCACCAGTGACCAGATCGGCGGCAATCTTTCCCCGCTGGCGATTTTTCGTGATCAGCAGGGCCTGGAAGGACGGGTAGTGGCGTCTTCCTCCAGCGTCGACGAGGTGCGCCGGCTGGTATGTGCCGGTTTCGGGATCGGCTGCCTGCCCGAGCACCTCGCCGCCGACGATGTGGCTCGTGGCGTGCTCTGGCGCCTGCCTCCGGATGACGGCGTGATCGACGCCGACATCCATGTGCTCTGGAACCGCGAGCAAAAGATGAGTTCGGCGGAATTGGCCTTTCTCGAAGGACTCGCGGCCTTGGCTGATCCGACGTAACGGACCGCTGATAAACCCGTGTTGACGAGAAGCAGCGCCTTGGATTGCCCTTTTAAAGTCCAAACCGCGGCTTCTAGGGAATTGCCATAGCAGCCTACTAAAAGTGCCAAACGGAACGTCCGGATCATTAACGAGAAAATATTACGCGTACCTGCGGAAGAAGCGGCTAAAGCCGAGACGCTTCAGGTGACGGTGGAAGCGCTCTTCCCGGAGCGTTATGGCGTACCGTGGTCGGAGGTCGCACAGCAGGCCTTCGATGCGCTGCTCGAACAGCTGAGCGGCGCCACAGCAGCACAGGCCGGTATGGAAGGCTTCGGGAAGCATGTCGCCCAATGGGAGACGCGCCCGCAGCCTTTGCAGGAATGTCCTCGCACTGAGCCAGGCCGGCTTCGTTGGATCAAGGCAAGGCTGCAGCAGCGGCAGTTCGTCCTCGAGCACCTTGCCCATCATGCCAGTGTGACGCGGAAGGTCTTCGATAGCCTCGGCCGTTTGCCGCATGTCGGCCTGCAGTCGCTCATCGCGCGCTGCCTCGGAGTGTCACCCCGCGAGCTCTAGCCGGAGCGATATGGCCGCGATGGGCGAGCGCTTGGCAGTGACACCCCTGATGGTGAGCGCCAGGAACGCCAGGTTCCGGAAGCGTCGCGCTTGAGTCTGGGTACCGGCCTTTGGCTCAGCTCATCATCAACACCTTGTTCGGTCAGACCGAACACCCTGAAAGGGTCAGCGCACGCTGACCCTTTTTTTTGCCTCGCGATCAACGCAGATGCCTTTCGTCTCGCCAGGCACGCACCGGTTGCCAGCAGGCCGGCCGGTTTAATACTGTATAAAAGAACATCCCCATGGGACCTGTGGAGATGGCCCGCACCCCACCGCCGGCATTGACGCCCTATGACCAGCTTGCCGCTAGGGTTCATAGGCAAGTCATGAGCGCGCCTGGCGTCCGAGAAAAGCACGTCCACGTTGAACGACGCGACGCGAGAGATCAGGACTGGGACCAGCTGCTCGAGGCGATCAGCGAGATGGAGGGCGTCATCATTGCCCACCGCGATGACGGTAGCGTCGACCTGTTCTGGAAGGTCAGCTACGACGACTTCTGAGTGATCGTATGACGCACTGGAAGGTTCGACCCACAACCGCGCTAGAATCGGCGTTTGCAATTTTCGAAAGGCATGGAGACTAGGTTCCAGTTACCTGCCGAGATCCAAACGATGACCTATAAAGTTTGCAAAGTGAGCACCGCGGCCACGGACGCGCCAGGCGTCTACAGCGTCCTGTTCAATGGTGACGACCGCTTTTTCCGCCGGATCGAGGTCCACCTGAGCCGAGACCTCGGCGACAACGTGCTCGACTTCATCGAGCTCTACGGCTTGTGGTGCGCCCTGGTGCAATTCGAGCTGGCCGGGCACCAGCGTAACTGCGGAAACCTGAAGCTTGTGGTGTCACGCGGTGCGGTGAAGCGCCTGTTGCTCTCAGACAGCTCCAAGGGCGAGCTCTACGAGACGTCGAACGCGCTGCGCACCCAGTTCTTCGGCCTCAGCGGTATCAGCGTCGAGAAGAACAAGCCCTGGACCCGTGGGGATCACCAGGCCTTCTGCGTTAAGTGGGACGGAACGCCCCCTCCGCAACCGTCGGTAGAGAACCCGGTATTCGGCAAGATCTATCTGACCCATCACACCCTGGTCGAGTACCTGGACGAGACGAAGGGTGAGTGCAAGCCGGAGAACGTCTTCCCGCGGCTGGCGCGGGTGGTCCGTGACCTGAATCGCGAAGTGACGCTCCCTGCCGAGGTACTTCGGCATAAGCAGCATCGCCACGCAGGTAACCAAGACGGCGTGCGGTACCTTGGCAGCATGGCGGGCTGGCAGCTCGTGACGAGGCCCGCGCTGGACCGGTCCGGTCTGCTAGCGATCACCGTATACCAGCGACAACAGATCTGAGGTCCCAATGTCCCACCGGCTGAACAGCTACATCGCGCGGCTGCGCACCGAGCTGATGAGCGTGCTCATGATGGCGGAGCCGGAAGTCTGGGAGCAGGTGCGCAACGCTTCACCTGAGGCGCAGATTGACGCGTTGTTCAAGAGCTCTGCGATCAGGCGCTTTATTTGCGAGCACGCGCTGGGGCAGGCTGGGTACGAGAAAGACGGGATTGTTCAGCGGCTCCGCAACGGTGTGCTGTACCAGCTGGAGCGCCTCTCGATCGACTGGGATCAGAATGGCTACCCGGCGAACGTATTGCTCTTCGGCCGCCCCCTCTCGAACACAGACGACGCCGCTGCATTCTTGGGCCGAATCAGCGATTTCGTGAGCGTCCCTGCTGGCATTCCAATTTCAGGACCTGAGATCTTGGATCTGGTGAAGTAGGGCCACATTTCGCCCGGAGAATTGGGGAGCAGCTTAGCTATTGCCCCGCTTCAGAGGACCGCGATGCTATCGGTGGAACTCAGATATCTGCTGATGATCATGCTCGAATCCCATGGTGGGTGGACCCACTCACCTGTCCCTGGCGCTGAGCCTGCGGCTGGGAGGCGGGGGTGCTTGCGGCTCCTTGACCGATAAGGTGGCAGCAGCCCATCTGGAACGCAGCGTGGCCAACGGGTCAAACAAGGTGGCGCGGCCAACAAGGCGGCTGCACCAGGTTAGATTTCCCGGAGGCGACAGGGCATGTGCAGTCACTATGAGGCGCCGACGCCGGCGCGGTTGAAAAGCGCATTCGGCGCTTCCGTCGACGAGCAATACCAAGGCGAGCTCTGGCCCCTCTACATGGGACCCTTCGTTCGGCTGAACCCAGCCGAGGCGCAGGATGACGGCGCACCGGAGTACGACATATCGGTAGGCCAGTTCGGCTTGCTGCCTGGTTGGGCAAAGGGCAGAAAGCTCGGGCGCAGCACCTACAACTGCCGCTCCGAAACGGCTGCCACAAAGAACTCCTTTCGCACCGCCTGGAAGAGGGTCCAGCACTGCATCATCCCTGCAGCAGCGATCTATGAGCCCGACTGGCGCAGCGGGAAGGCTGTGCCCACGCGGATCGAGCGTGCCGACGGCGGCCTGATGGCGATCGCTGGGCTGTGGGAGGAATGGAGCGATCCAGATGGCAAGGGGCGCTTCAGCTTCACCATGCTGACCGTCAACGCTGACGATCACCCCTTCATGAAGAACTACCATCGGCCTGAAGATGAGAAGCGGATGTTGGCGATACTGCCGAATGGCTCGATCAAGGAATGGCTGCAGGCGCCAGCCGAAGCAGCGAGCGAGTTCCTTCGTCAATATCCCTCAGATCGCCTGCGCGCCACTTAGGTAAGGGCTGGGTCGACCGCCGCTGCTTCGATTGGAATACCTTCTTGGATAGCCTACTTGCGGCCGCTCAGCGGACCGGCTTTCCGCTCCTGCTGGTAGATTGATGCGAAGCACGGCGGTACTGGCGGCGTTACAGTTGCACCGGGGCCGAGGTCATCCGCATGCAACGTGCGCGCGAGGCTGACGCGGCGCTGTACAACGGCGTTGGCGAGCCGCTGGTAGCAGAAGATGGTGGAAGCGGGGGACCGACCCTCGCCTAACCCAGACCGGCCGTTACCGGTGTCGCCCAGCGTGTAGCCTAGAACTGGTCTTCTGCGGCACGCGTGCGAGCCAGCTTTTCACGCCCGCTCTAAGTATCTAAAAGCGCGCTGCAGGCCAATTATTCCCAACCTCGCCGACCTCGCGCGCTTGCGCAACAGGTAATTTGCTGTTCTTATTGTCCCGTGTCCTAGGACTTGGGACAAGTAGAGCGAGCAAAAAATGAAAGGTCAAGACGTAGGCGTGATGCTCAGACTCGTATGTCTGCAAAAACACGAGGCGAGAGACAAGGTTGTAGCGACGTGGCCACACGATTGGCGCGACTGGCACCATAATGAGGAAGATGCCGCCTTCTCGTATCAACCGGATTTCGATCTCGACGATATGTCACCAGGCGCCTCCTACTACACCGCACGCGCGTTGGAGGAACAGACCGGGATCAGCAAATCACAGATCGCCCTGGCTCTGAAGCATTGCGTAGAGATCGGCCTAGCTAGGGTGGATGTGCGCTCTCAGCTTCCCCGGGTCAACACCCAGGCTCTATTAGAGTTTCTCGTCTATGGACTGCGGTTCGTCTTTCCAGCTCGGTACGGCGAACTGACCAGAGGCATTGCGACCGGATTCGCCGCTCCTGTCCTTTCGCGCTCACTGATCAGCAGCGGTGAACATATCCCGGTGTGGCCATATGCCCGAGGGAAAACGATGGGAATGAAAGTTGAACCACTCTTCAAGACCGCAGTGCTAGCAGCTCGAAAGGATCCAGAGATGTACGCGTTGTTGGCGCTAGTGGATTCCATTCGTGTTGGCCAACCACGGGAGCGAAATTTGGCTATTGAGCTTCTGCGCGAACGCCTGGAGATGACATGAACGTCTTTCCGATTTTGAAAGAGATGATATGCAAGGTGGCGCACGCTCTAGGGCCTGATTTGTGCGAAGACATGACGTTCGTAGGAGGGTGTACAACCGGTCTACTGCTCACAGACGAGTTCATTCGCGATCAAGTGCGGGCTACGGATGACGTCGACTTGATCGTACCCGTAATGGGAGCGATTAAATATTTAGAGCTACAGAACCGCCTGCGAGCGTCTGGGTTTAGGACGCCCCACCTTGCGAAGCAAAACGTTCCAATTTGCACGATGATGCTTGGCGACCTCCGCGTTGATTTTATGCCGGCCGACGACTCACTGGGATTTACGAATCGCTGGTACCAAGATGCGATCAAGAGCTCAAGTCGATACCGATTGGACGAGCACACTTCAATCAAACTGGTCAATCCGGTGTACTTCATCGCGACCAAACTCGAAGCATGGAAGGGCAGGGGAAATGGAAAGCCGGTCGCCAACCGGGACCTAGAAGACATCTTTAATCTTATTGAGGGCCGCGAAGAGCTTTTGGATGAGATCCAAGAGGCAGGTGACGATGTTCGAAATTACATTGCTGCCGAGATCGGCCTTTTATTCAGCGACTGCCCCCAATTTCCAGAGGCCATCAGCGACCAAACCAGAAACGATCCCGAGCGTGAAAGATTGCTGTACGAGCGTATGCGAGCCTTGATCGGGGAAGTCGGCTGATGCACGTTACGTGGCAGAGCCGCCAAGGCGTAGGGCGCAGCAGCAATAACGATGCTGCTGCGGTAGGGTATACAGAATATGGCGTAATGGCGGTA
>NZ_ANBZ01000014.1:0-77086 GCF_000316965.1 Pseudomonas sp. 313 | reverse complement strand
GGTTGGTAGGCGGAAGCTTCTCTTACCCCAGCCGTCTCCCGGAGGAATAGGGGGAAGAGCAGCTCCAGCGTAGGTTGGGTTGAGCGCAGCGAAGCCCAACATTTTTCAGGCGAGCCTCTCCACCGAGCAGGCAAAAAAGAACCGCCCGAGGGCGGTTCAAGAGGAGCACGACCTAGGGCCGTGGTTAGAACTTGGCTTCCAGGTCCAGCTGCAGGGTCTTGACGTCCGCATCGCGGCGGAAGCGGGTGGCGGTATCAGACTCGGCGAGGAAGTAGGTCAGGCCCACACCGAAGTTCTTGTCGATCTCGTAGCCGAGTTTGAGCTTGTGGCCGCGGGCGCCGGTGGAGCCGTTGCCGAAGTCGGAATCGGTGAAGGCACCTACCACGGCGTTGCGCTGGACATCGCGGTAGTTGTATTCCAGCCCGACCCGCTGCATCAGCTTGGTCTTGGCGCCCAGCAGCCAGGCGGTGTCTTCGCCGTCGTTGGCCTTGTCGTTGACCACGTACTGGCCATAGAAGGACAGCGGCACCCACAGCTTGGTCAGGTCCAGCTGGGCGAAGCCCTCGTAGAGCTGGAAGCGGTCGGTGGTGTTGCCATTGACCGCCAGGGCGCAGGGCGCGGTGACCGAACCAGTGGTCGGGCAGGCACTGTCCTGCTCCTTGTCGTAGGCATAGACGCTGCCGCCCACCATCAGCTTGGCGGCATCGCCCAGGTTGAAGCGGCTGCCCAGCTGACCGGCGTAGAGGCGCAGGTCATGCTTGAATTCATAGCCTTCGCCGTCGACGTTGTCCTTGAGCACATAGTAGCCCGTGCTGCCGAACAGCTCGGCGCCGCCGCCCAGGTCGTACTTGTAGGTGCCGGCCAGGCCTTCGGGATTGATGTCGGCGTCCCAGATGACGTCGCCGGTGCTGACCCACTGCTGGCCCATCTTGCCGCCCACCAGGTGCAGATTCGGCACTGCCGTGGGGTGGTAGTCGATGTAGGCCTGATCCAGCCAGAGCTGCTTCTTGTTGAAGTAGTTGTTCAGATCCTGGTTGGTGGAGCGGGCGTCGTCGCCACCGCCGGTGGCGATGCGGATGCCAGTATTCACCTGCGGATTGATCTCGCTATAGGCACCCAGCCGCGCGCGGATACGCTGGCGGTCACGGTCGCGGCCGTTGTCCGGCTCGCCGCTGATGTCGATGCTTTCGTGGCGCACCCGCACGTCGCCCTTGATCTGGGTCTTGGCGGCCCAGGCCAGCTTCTTCTCGAAGTCGGAGGTCTTCTGCTGCTGAGCGACCTGGGCGGCACGCGCCTGCTGTTCCTGCTGCAGGTCGCCGCGCAATTCGCTGTATTGGGCCGGGGTGATGGAGCCATTGGCCTTGAGCATGTCGAGCAGTTTCTCATCGACAGCGGCACTCGCGGTGGCTGAGCAGGTGGCCAGGAGCACGCCCGAGAACAGCGCCGTGAATCGATAAGGGTTAACAGACATCGGCAGATCTCCTTTCAAGACAATCCAGGTGGTAGTGGCTGGCGGTGCAGCCCGTCACAAAGCTGGGTCAGTCTCGGCAGAAGAGATGTCGTTTTGCTTGCAGGAACATAAAGGTTTTAATTCAAGTCACTGAATCTAAAGCAAAATTTAACCAAAGATTCATCCGCTCCGAACGGCTCCGCTGCGGACCGGGAAGGATGAGGACGACCAGAGGCCCTGGCTCGCCGCTTTTCAGCCGCCCATGAAAAAGGCCACTCCGAGGAGTGGCCTTGCGAGATCCGGCGAGATTTTCAGCCGAAGCGACCGGTGATGTAGTCCTCGGTCTGCTTCTTGTCCGGCTTGGTGAAGATCTTGTCGGTCTTGTCCACTTCGATCAATTCGCCCAGGTACATGAAGGCGGTGACGTCGGAGCAACGCGCCGCCTGCTGCATGTTGTGGGTGACGATGACCACGGTGAACTCCTGCTTGAGTTCGGCCAGGAGTTGCTCGATGCGCGCGGTGGAGATGGGGTCCAGGGCCGAGGTCGGCTCGTCCAGCAGCAGCACCCGCGGACGCAGGGCGATGGTACGGGCGATGCACAGGCGCTGCTGCTGACCGCCGGAGAGCCCCAGGGCGCTCTGATTGAGCTTGTCCTTGACCTCATCCCACAGCGCCGCGCCGCGCAGGGCCTGCTCGACCCGATCCTGAAGCTCCACCCGGGACAGGCGCTCGTGGTGGCGAATGCCATAGGCGACGTTGTCGGCGATGGACATGGGGAACGGTACCGGCTTCTGAAACACCATGCCGATGGTGCTGCGCAGGCGACTCAGCGAGTACTTGGGATCGAGGATGTTCTCCCCGTCCATCAGGATCTCGCCGGTCGCTTCCAGCCCCGGGTATTCCGAGTAGATGCGGTTGAAGATGCGCAGCAGCGTGGACTTGCCGCATCCGGACGGGCCGATGATGGCGGTGATCTGCTTGGCCGCGATGTCCAGGTTGATCGACTTGAGCGCCTGGTGGCCCTTGTAACGGAAGCCGACGTCGCGCGCCTGCAGTTCCGGTATCTGCGTCTGCATGGTAGTCACTTGGAATCCCGGTTACGAAAGAAGAAGCGAGAGGAAAGGTTCAGGAACAGCACGAACAGCGTCAGCAGCAGGGCGCCGGCCCAGGCCAGGTGCTGCCAGTTCTCGAACGGACTCATGGCGAACTGGAAGATGGTCACCGGCACGGTGGCCATAGGCTTGAGCACGTCGGCGTTCCAGTACTGGTTGCCGAAGGCGGTGAACAGCAGCGGTGCGGTCTCGCCGGTGATGCGGGCGATCGACAGCAGCACCCCGGTCACCACGCCGGCGCGGGAGGCGCGCAGCAGGATCTGCAGGGTCACCTTCCACTGGGGGATGCCCAGGGCCAGGGCCGCTTCGCGCATGGCCGGCGGCTGCAGCTGCATCATCTCGTCGGTGGTACGGGTCACCACCGGCACCACCAGCATGGCCAGCGCCAGGGAGCCGGCAAAGCCGGAAAAGCCCAGGCTGCCGCCGGAGTACTGGTTCAGCGTCACCACCACGGCGGTGTAGATGAACAGGCCGATGACGATGGACGGCGCCGACAAGAGGATGTCGTTGACGAAACGCACCACCAGGCCGAGCTTGGAGTGGCGGGCGTATTCGGCCAGCCAGAGGCCGGCGAGGATGCCGATGGGTGCACCGATGGCGGTGGCCAGCAGGGTGATCAGCACGCTGCCGAACAGGGCGTTGGCCAGACCGCCGTCAGTGGCGCCGGGTGGCGGCGTCATCTCGACGAAGATGGCCGGGCTCAGGGCGCTGACGCCCTTGATCAGGGTGGTGCCAAGGATCCAGGCCAGGAAACCCAGGCCGAGCACGGCGGCGGCGCTGCCAAAGATCAGCGCGATGCCGTTCTTGATCCGCCGCTTGCGATAGAGATAGGCGTCGATGTGCATCAGTTACCTGCCTTGCGCGACAGTTGCGTCAGCATCAGCCGTGCCGCCAGCAGCACGAAGAAGGTCACCACGAACAGCAAAAAGCCCAGGGCGATCAGCGAAGAGCGGTGCAGATCGGTGTAGGCCTCGTTGAATTCGTTGGCGATCACCGAGGCGATGGAACTGCTCGGCATCATCAGCGAGAGGGAGAACTGGTGAGCGTTGCCCAGCACGAAGGTCACCGCCATGGTCTCGCCCAGGGCGCGACCCAGGCCGAGGAAGGCGCCGCCGACCACCGCCGAGCGGGTGTAGGGCAGCACGATGTCCCAGCAGACTTCCCAGGTGGTGGACCCCAGCGCATAGGCCGATTCCTTGAGCTGGGCCGGCACGCTGCGGAACACCTCGTACATCACCGAGGTGATGAAGGGCAGGATCATGATCGCCAGGATGATGCCGGCGGTCAGCATGCCGATGCCCAGCGGCGGTCCCTGGAACAGCACGCCGATCACCGGGATGGCGCCGAGGTAGTCGTTGATGAAGGGCGAGATGTGCGCGGCCATGAAGGGGCCGAAGACGAACAGGCCCCACATGCCGTAGATGATCGAGGGGATACCGGCCAGCAGTTCCACCGCCGTGGCCACCGGACCGCGCAGCCAGGTAGGGGCGATCTCGGAGAGGAACAGGGCGATGCCGAAGGCGGTAGGCACGGCCAGCAGCAGGGCGATGAAGGAGGTCATCAGGGTGCCGTAGATGGGCACCAGGGCGCCGAACTTCTCGGCCCCGACATCCCATTCGGCCGAGGTGATGAAGTCCAGGCCAAAGGTCATGAAGGCGTGGCGACCGCCCCAGAGGGTGGACGCGGCGGCGCCGACCAGTACCAGCAGTACCAGCAGCGCGGCGGAAAACAGGAGCCGGCGGAACCAGACATCGGCGCGGGTATCCCGGCGGATGCGCTGTTCCTGAGCGGCGGAGAGGGGCAGGGTCTGGTCGGTCATGGAGCTTTCCGTCTACCTGGAAGGACGCGCGAAACCGCCTGGACCCCAGGGGATCCAGGCGGCGGGACAGGCGTGTTTACTTCTTGAAGTCGGACGCCCAGTAGCCTTCGATCTGCTTGACCAGGGCATCCGGGACCGGGACGTAATCCAGGGCCGCGGCATCCTTCTGGCCATGCTCCAGGGACCACTTGAAGAAGTCGAAGGCGACCTTGCTGCGCTCTTCGTTCTTGGGTTCCTTGTACATCACGATCCAGGTGGTGGCGGTGATCGGCCAGGCATCGGCGCCCGGGGCGTTGGTCATCAGCAGGTTGAAGTCCTTGGCGCTCTTCCAGTCGGCGGTGGCGGCGGCGGCCTGGAAGCTCTTGGCGTCGGGCTGCACGAAGTTGCCGGCGGCGTTCTTCAGCTGCACATGGGACATCTTGTTGGTCAGCGCATAGGCGTACTCGACGTAGCCGATGGAGCCCTTGATCTGCTTCACGTAGGCGGCGATACCCTCGTTACCCTTGCCACCCACACCGACCGGCCAGTTGACGGTGGTGCCGAAGTTGAACTTCTCCTTCCACTCCGGGCTGACCTTGGCCAGGTAGTTGGTGAAGTTGTAGGAGGTACCCGAGCCGTCGGAACGACGCACCACGGTGATGGCGCCCTCAGGCAGCTTCAGGCCGGGGTTCAGCGCGGCGATGGCCGGGTCGTTCCAGGTCTTGATCTCACCCATGAAGATCTTGGCCATGGTCGGGCCGTCGAGCTTCAGCTTGCCGGGCTCGATGCCTTCCACGTTGACGACCGGGACGATGCCGCCAATGATGGTCGGGAACTGGCCCAGGCCACCCTTCTGCAGGTCGTCGGTGCTCATGGGGGCGTCGGTAGCGCCGAAGTCCACGGTGCCGGCCTTGATCTGGGCAATGCCGCCGCCGGAGCCAATGGACTGGTAGTTGATACGGTTGCCAGTCTTCTCGCTGAAGCCTTGCGACCACTTCGACAGAACGGGGAAGACGAAGCTCGAGCCTGCGCCCGTGACATCCACGGCGTGAGCGGCGGTGCTCAGGCAAAAGGCCGACAACAACAGAGAGAGGCTGAACGTGCGTTTCATGGTGGCTCCATTACCTAGTGAGGGCTGGCGCTAGGCTATTGCCGAAATGTGACAATTAAGTGTCAGCGGCATGACGAAACGGGGACGGCAGAGCGCCATCATTGAGAGCGGCGGCGACAGCTCCTGCGTTGGCAAGCGAAGGTGTCCGCACCCAGGCCTTGCAGCGCGCCGCTCGGACCCATCCGCCCTAGGCTGCGGATGGCAAAGAGGCCGCCTACCTTCCGGTCGGCTTCCACAGGCGACCTCCGGCGGTCACCAGACGACGGGCCTGTCCGCCGCCCGCGGTCGTCCCGGCAGCCTGTGCTGTGGCCGCGATCCAGTTATGGCGGGCCTTGCAGGCCTCCTGGCGCATCCGCGAGCGAATTGGCAGCAGGAATTTAGCCAAGGCTATATATATTAGAACTATCTACAAGATAGACTTTCTCTATCCGGATGGGTAAGGTGGCGGCCTCTTTGGGGAGTAGCCTGCTTCCACTGCGGTGGAAAGCGTTCTGATCAACATACTCGGCAACCGCCGTGGTCAGGACAGCCGGTCAGGGTTGGCGAGACCAGAGGCATCACCGCGCCATGCCGGGCGTGCGGGGGTGTCTTGTGGATCGAGCCCGGTCGGCGCTGTGACGATGAACCCCGCTTCCCTGATGTTCCTGGCCTTCGCCATGTCCACCGATGCCTTTGCCGCCGCCGTCGGCAAGGGTGCCAGCCTGCACAAGCCCTGCCTGCGTGAAGCCCTGCGTACCGGCGCCATCTTTGGCGTCATCGAAGCCATCACCCCGGTGATCGGCTGGGCCATCGGCCTGACCGCCGCGCAGTACGTCCAGCCCTGGGATCACTGGATCGCCTTCACCCTGCTCACCGTGCTTGGCCTGCGCATGATCTGGGCCGGCTTCGGCGCGCCCGAAGCCGAAGCCGAGAAGCCCCGCCAGCACTCCTTCCTGCTGCTCGCCCTGACCGCCGTGGCCACCAGCATCGACGCCCTCGCCGTGGGCGTCGGCCTGGCCTTCATCGACGTCAACATCATCACTGCCGCCCTGGCCATCGGCCTCGCCACCATGGTCATGGTGACCACCGGGGTGATGCTGGGGCGGGTGATGGGCAATCTTGTGGGCAAGCGCGCGGAGATGCTCGGCGGCGTGGTGCTGATCGTGATCGGCGCGGCCATCCTTCATGAACACCTGGCCGCTGTCGCCGCCTGATGGCCCGGCTGTGGCGTAGCGCCCTCCTCGTCCTGGTCGCTCTGCTGCTGGCAGCCTTGGGCTTTCTCGCCTGGCAGCGCTTCTGGCCGGCCCAGGCCGCGCCTGGCTGGCGCTACGAAGTGGCCCATGCCGATATCGCCAAGGCCAGCGCCCTGGCCTGGCAGGGCGACGCCCTGCTCACCGCGGAAGAACTCAAGGACGGCCAGGGTCGCCTGCTGCGCATCGATGCCCAGGGCCGGCGCAGCGTGCTCAGCGCGGGCCTGTACAAGCCCGATGGCCTGGTGCCCTACCAAGAGGGTTTCGCCTACAGCCAGGAAGGCGGCACCCATCCGATCCGCTGGTTCGACGCCACTGGCAGTCGTGATCTGTTCATCGGCATAAACGCCCAGGGCCTCTGGGCCGAAGGCAAGCACCTCTATGCCGTGGAAGACCGCAAGGGCGAGGGACGCCTGCTGCGCTACGACGCCGCCGATGGCAGCCTGACCGTGCTGCGCGACCACCTGGACGAGGCGGAGTCCTTTACCCGCTGCCCGGATGGCAGTGCCTTCTATACCGAGAAATCCCGTGGCCTGGTACGCCAGCTGAGCGACGATGGCCGTGATCCGCCGGCGCTGAGCGATTTGCGCGAACCGAGCTTTCTGCTCTGCGACCATCGCGGCCTGTGGATCAGCGAAGACTCCACCCACCGCGCCCGCCTGCTGCTCTGGGATCGCCAGTCAGACCCGCGCGCCATCCTGACCTTCCTGCGCGCACCCCAGGCGCTGCTGCCGCGAGGCGACGGCTACCTGCTGGCCGAAGGCGGGCGCGACCGCATCATCGCCCTCGATCCGCGCTAGAGCATGCGTCTCAGGGTGTCGTCCTTGCGCACCAGGTGATGCCAGAGCGCGGCCAGCACGTGCAGGCCGATTACCCAGTAGAAGGCCTGGCCGAGCCAGAGGTGCACGCCCTTGAGCGACTTCGCCAGTTCCGGATCCACGGGAAAGGGCGAAGGCAAGGCCCAGGTGCTGGAAGGAATCTTCACCGCGCCGATGGTCAGCCAGACGGTGAACAGCCCGAGCAGCGGCTGGGCCAGCAGAAAGGCATAGAGGGCATAGTGGGTCAGTCGGCTTACCTGCGCGAGCCCCGCAGCCAGCGGCGGCGTGATGGGCGGCACCGGATGGCGATGGCGCACCAGCAGTCGCGGCAGGACCAGCGCCAGGACCAGCAGACCGACCCAGAAATGACTGAGCACCACCCACTGGCGCCCCAGGGAACCCCGCTCGAACTGGCCGCGGTTGGTGATCAGCACATAGGCCAGCAGCACCAGCAGGGCCATGAGCCAGTGCAGCAAGCGGGCGCTGCGCGCATAGCGGGAAACAGGAGAGGCGGAAGACATGAGGAGGTCCTGCTACTGAGGTGAAAAGGCGCCGGCAGTGTAGCGGTGCCCCGTTGCCGAGGGTAAGACGACAACGGCACTAACCGCAGGGCGCCGCCGAGGTGTCCAGCAGCAACTTACTCAGTTGCTGCGGCGCCTGGTGCACCAGGCCGGTGGGCGATTCGCAGACGCGCTGCACGAAGTTATCGCTGAACAAGAGCTTGCCGTGGACGAAGTACTCGCCCGGGCGGCGATTGGGATTGTCGATGCGGGTACCCAGGCGCTCCGCCAGCCAGCTGCCAGCTTCGTAGTGACTGATCCAGCGCTCGTCCTGCAGCTCGGCCAGGGCCTCGGTCGGGGCATCGCGCGCCACCACGATCATTGGGACATCGCTGACCTCGGGCACCAGGTCGTTGTGGCCCCAGTAACCACCCTCCCCCAGCCGCTGGCCGTGATCGCCGGTGATGATCAGATAACGCTCGCCGTCCAGACGATCGAAGTCGGCGAGAATCTCGGCGAGCAGGCCATCCAGGTAGTGCAGGGAATTGTCGTAGGCATTGGCCTGGCCCTCGGCGCCGCTGTCCGGCCAGGGCGCGGGCGTGGTCTCGTGCCGATAGTTCTGCGCATAGGGCAGGTGCGCGGTGCGCAGGTTGAGCACCACGAAATTGCGTGGCGCCCACTGCTGTTCGTCGAGGATCTCCAGCAGGGCGCGATCCTGGCGCTGCAGAAAGCGCAGCGGATGGTCCTCGCGGGTGATGGAAACGTCCAGGTGGCGACTGCCCAGGTGCGCCAGCAACTTGGATTCCTGGGACGACAGCCAATGGGTGCGAAAGCCGGCGGCCTGAGCGAAGCGAAACAGATTGATCTCGCCGCTGCGCAACCGCTGGTCCTGGCCCGGCTCGCGGATGGGATTCAATAGATAGGGCAGACTGACGTCGGTGGCCACCCCTGCCGCTACCCCGGGGCGGATCAGCGCCTGGGGATTGTCCGCCAGGTAGGCCGAAAGCTTAGGGGTGGTATTGCGTTCGTAACCAAAGGCGCCCAGCCGATCGCTGCGCAGGGAATCGGCCACCACCAGCCAGACGTGTCGCGCGGTACTGGGCACCTGGGCCAGCCCATAGGGCGCATAGGCGGTGGGCGGCAGGACGACGTCATCACGCCCGGCCAGGCGCACCGCCCAGGCGGAAAAGGCATTGAGGCTGTTGTGCAGGCCGCTGCGACTGGGGCTGGGCACGAAGGCATCGAGGTTGCGATAGGTGGCGCGATAGGGTTTGGACAGCAGCACCGCGGCGATCAGCAGCAGCGCCCAGCGACTGGCCGGCAGCGGCACCCGGCCCGGAAGGTAGAGATGCAAGGCGATCAGCAGTCCATAGGGCAGGCCCACGCAGAGGAGCACCGGCCAGTGCTCGGGGAGGCTGAGCCAGAGTGTGTGGCGCACCTCGGCGGTGTCGCCCAGTAAAGCCTGGATATCGATGGCGCTGAGCGGCTCGCCGAAAAAGCTGAGGTTGCCCAGCTGCAGCAGCTGCATCAGCGCGAACCCCAGCAGGATGGCTACTGCCAGGCGTGGCAGATGGCTCAACCAGAGCGCCAGGCTGAACACCCAGAGCGCGGCCACATAGCCCGCTTCCAGCTCGGCGCGGTTGTTTGGCGTGAAGCCTTGCTGCAGGACGTCGTCGGCCAGCAACAGCAGGCAACTCAGACTGCTGAGCAGCAGCAGATTGCGCCAGGGCCGCCAGCCCGAGGCACGGGGACGGGAGAAGGCTGCGAGCAGCATCAGGGTGCCCTGCGTATGCGCGAGGAAAGGCAAAGGCAAGCGGGCATGGCGGGCTCCAGCGACAGGGAGCCGCTACCCTGAGGGGCGAACCTTAATGAAGTCTTAGCGGCTCATGCGCGGTAACAGATGAGCCGAGAGGTCAGATACCAGCCGACCGGCTTGACCCTGAAGTCACTTCAGGCTTCAGGATGGTCACAGAAAGGCTATTGCCCGCTGCCTCCTCAACCCTTCGGAGACCTGTAGATGAGTGGCTCCACCCCGCACCACGATCACGATCACGATCACGATCACGATCACGATCACCAGCATGGCCACGATCACGGCCATGGTCACGCCCATGCCCCGCGGGTCACCGCCGACAACGAGCGCAAGCTCAAGCTGGTCTTCGTCCTGACCTTTGGCTACGCCATCGTCCAGGCCGTGGGCGGCTGGTGGTCCGGCTCCCTGGCGCTGATCGCCGATTCCGGGCACATGGTCTCGGATGCCGCCGCCCTGCTGCTGGCCCTGGTGGCCTACCGCGTGGCGGCCAAGGCGGCCAATGCCCGCTTCACCTATGGCTTCCACCGGGTGCGCATCCTCGCCGCCCTGACCAATGGCGTCGCGCTGTTGCTGCTGGTCCTGTGGATCGGCTGGGAAGCCATCATGCGGCTGCGCGAGCCCACCGAGGTGCTGTCCGGCACCATGCTGGTGGTGGCGGTGATCGGTCTGGTGGTCAATATCGTCGGCTTTCTGGTGCTGAACGGCGGGCACAAGGACGACAGCAACCTGCGCGGCGCCCTGCTCCACGTGGCCGGCGACCTGCTGGGTTCGGTGGGCGCCATCGCCGCCGCCCTGGGCATCCTCTGGACCGGCTGGACCTGGCTGGATCCGGCGCTGTCGATCCTGGTCGCCCTGCTCATCGTCAAATCGGCCTGGACCCTGGTGCGCGATGCCGGCGCGGTGCTGTTGCAGGCCGCGCCAAGGGAATTCGACACGGCCGGTGCCACGGCGGCGGTCCGTGCCCTGCCGGAGGTGGCCGAGGTGGGTCACCTGCACGTCTGGACCCTGACCGACGAAACCCGCATCGCCACCCTGCACATCACCCCGGCGCCGGGCAGCGATCCGCTGCGGTTACCGACCCTGGTGGGCGAGCTGCTGCGCAGTCGCCATGGGCTGCAGCACGTGACGGTGCAGGTGGATCCGCCCGGCACCCTCGACGGGCACTGCGCCTAGACTTGTCTGAACAGTGCCTGCGCCAGCCCAGGCTGCGTTAAAAACCCGCTGGGTCGGAATGCTCATTTACCACCCGTAACTTCGCGTGCGAGGCCGATCCGCTTCCTCATGGATGTGATTCGCTGGGCTCACCCTTCGAGCCAGCCATTGGTTGTTACTCCCGTTGGTCGTTGCGCCTCGCCTGACCTTCGCTCGGCGACTGTTCAGACCAGCCTCGGCATGCAACGCCTGGTAACAGTCGCCCTCGCCGGCGCCCGGTGTTCGCGGCGATGATGACGGGCTGGCGGCATGGCAGAGCGAGGAAGACAGGCGTGCGGGTACTGCTGGTGGAAGACGATGCGGCCCTGGCCCAGGGCATCCGCATGGCCCTGCGCGGCGAGGGCTATACCCTGGACTGGGTGGCCGACGGCCTGGCCGCCGAGCACGCCCTGGCGTCCGAGCGCTTCGACCTGGTGCTGCTGGACCTGGGTCTGCCACGGCTGGACGGCCTCGATCTGCTGCGCCGCCTGCGCAGCCAACCCGACGGCCATGTGCCGGTGCTGGTACTCACCTCCCGCGATGCCAAGGCCGATCGCATCCAGGGCCTGGATGCCGGCGCCGACGACTATCTGGTCAAGCCCTGCGACCTGGACGAACTCAAGGCGCGCCTGCGGGCCCTGATCCGCCGCAGCTGTGGCCGAGCGCAACCGCTGCTGGAGCACGCTGGCATCAGCCTCGATCCGGCCAGCCAGGCAGTGCACTATCGCGGCGCCGAGGTGATGGTGACCCCCATGGAGTATCAACTGCTGCACCAGCTGCTGTTGCGACCGGGCGCCGTCATCACCCGCGAGCGGCTGAGCAATGCGCTCTATGGCTGGCAGGAAGCGGCCTCGGGCAACACCCTGGAAGTGCTCATCCACAACCTGCGCAAGAAGCTCGACAGCGGCCTGATCCGCACCGTGCGCGGGGTGGGCTATCTGCTGGAGCGTCAGCCATGATCGCCATCCGTACCCGCATCCTCGCCCCCACCCTGGCCCTGGTGCTGGCCGGCAGTCTGGCCCTCGCGCTGCTGGCCCTGCGCGACAGCCATCGCGAGATCGAGGGCATCTACGACGCCCAGCTGGTCCAGGGCGCGCGCCTGCTGGAAGGCCTGCTGCAGGCCGGTACGCCAGCGGCGGATCGCTGGCCGGAGCTGATCCGGGTGTTCGACCGGGCCATGCAACCCGTTCCCGGCAGCGTACCAGCGCACCCCTACGAGAATCAGCTGACCTTCCAGATCTGGAGCGCGGACGGCCAGTTGTTGGCCCGGTCCGGCCAGGCGCCGCGGTTGGCCGAGGTGCCGCCCGAGGGGCTGCACGAGGTGTTCGACAACGGTCGCGAATGGTGCGGAATGCTGGTGCGTACCGCCAATGGCGGCCTGCGCATCTGGGTCGGCGAGCGCGAGGACCTGCGCCAGGACCTGATCCAGCGCATCGTCAGCCATACCCTCTGGCCGACCCTGGTGGGCCTGCCGCTGCTGGTCGGGGTGCTCTGGTTGCTGCTGGGCTGGGGCCTGCGCCCGCTGCAGCACTTCGCCCGCAAGCTGCGCGAGCGCGACCCCCACAGCCTGGCGCCGCTGCCGGCCGGACCGTTGCCGCCGGAGTTGCAGCCCATGCGTGGCGCCCTGGATCACCAGCTCGCCCAGTTGCGCGCCCTGCTCGAGCGCGAGCGCCGCTTCATCGCCGACGCCGCCCATGAATTGCGTACCCCCCTGGCGATCCTCGATCTGCATGCGCAGAACGCCCAGCACGCCGAGACGGCGGAAGAACGCGAGGAAGCCCTGGGCTATCTGCGCCAGGGCGTCGGTCGAGCCACCCGTCTGGCCAGCCAGTTGCTGACCCTGGCGCGGCTGGAACCCGGCGCCGCCCAGGTCCAGGCGCTGGACCTGGAACCCCTGGTGCGCGAAGAGCTGGCGGAATTGACGCCCCTGGCACTCAAGCATCAGGTGGAACTGGTGCTGGCGGCCCAGGCCGGACCACCGGTGCTGGGCGATCCGGATGCCATCGCCATCGCCCTGCAGAATCTGGTCACCAACGCCCTGGCCTTCGCCCCTGCCGGCAGTGCGGTGGAGGTCGGCATCGAGGCCAGCCAGGACGACGGCGTGTTGCTGCGGGTGGAGGATCGCGGCCCCGGGGTGGACGAGGCCGAGCTCACGCGGCTGTGCGATCGCTTCTACAGTGCCGGCAATCCCCAGGGCGCCGGGCTTGGGCTGGCCATCGTCGAGACCATCGCCCGCCGGCTGGGCGGTGCCCTGAGCTTCAGCAATCGCGCCCGGGGCGGCCTCCGGGTGGAGTTGCGCCTGCCGCGCGCGGTCTAGGTTTACACGGCTAGGCCTGCTGGCAGCCGCGCGCCAAGACCGGCCGCGCGGGTCGGGTCAGACGCAGACCGAGGCCCATCAGCAGCACCACGCCCACCGCCATCAGCAGCCAGGCGTTGGCCAGGCTATCCAGATGGTCGCGCAGGATGCCGGCGGCCAGCGGCGCCAGGCTAGCGATCAGATAGCCACCGCCCTGGACGAAGCCGAGCAGGGCCCCGGCCTCGGCGGGATCGCGCACCTGGTCCATCGCCAGGATCAAGGACAGCGGAAACAGCGCGCCGATGCCCAGACCGAGCAGGATGGCGGTGGGCACCGCCAGTTGCAGCGGCGCCAGCGCCAGACACAGCAGTCCCACCAGCACCACGCCGAGCACGCCCAGCACCAGCGGCCGGCGATTGCGCAGCCGGGCGATGGTGGCCGACAGCAAGAGACCGGCGCTGACCTCGGCGAGGCTCACGCCGCCCAGCAGCAGACCGCTGTCGGCGGCTTGCCAGCCGAGGCCGGTGTAGTACGGCGGCAACCAGGCCAGCACCAGAGTGTAGGCCGCGGTGCCGATGCCGAAGAAGGCCAGCAACAGCCAGGCCTGGCGCTGACGCCAGGGTTGTGCGCGAGGTGCAGCATCCTGCGCCGGCGCATCCGGACGGGCCAGGGCCAGCCAGATGCCGAGCGCCAGCAGCACCGGCAGGGTCCAGAGCGCCAGACCCTGGGCCCAGCCCCACTGCTCGGCCAGGGGTGCCGCGGTGGCCGCCGCCACGGCCGCGCCGCCCATGATGCCGGTGGTGTAGAGCCCCATCAGGGTGCTGGTGCGCTGCGGATGGCAGCGGCGGATATAGGCCGGGATCAGCGCCTGTACCAGGGCGATGCCGACACCGCCCAGGGCGGCGGTGAGGATCAGCCCCAGGCCGCTCGGCTCTTCCCAACGCAAGGCATTGGCCAGGGCCAGCAGCAGCAGGCCGAGGGCGATGCCGCGGCGCTCACCGAGCCAGACCTGTAAGCGCGCGCCACCCAGGGCGCAGAGCCCCATGGCGGCGATGGGCAGGGTGGTCAGCGCCCCGGCGCCACTGCCTTCCAGGCCGGTCGCGGCCTGGATGCCATCCAGCAGCGGACCGATAGCGGCCAGGATGGGCCGTAGATTGAGGCCGACCAGCAGCACCAAGAACACGGCGAGGAAGGCATCCTGGCGCGGTGCGGGCGTGGTCGGGGATGATGATGACGCGGAAAGCATGGACAATCTCCAAAGTGACGCGGTATTTCTCTTGACGAGAAGTATCTTAACATCAAGATATATTCCCGAGGTAAGCCGATGGCCGATCGCGCCGAATTCGCCGTAGACCAGTGGCACCGCGAGCGCCCCGATCTGGATCCCCTGCCCATGCGCCTGGTGGGTCGGCTGGGTGAGGTGGCCCAGATGCTCAGTCGCGATGTCCTGCAGCCCTTCTTCGACGAACACCGGCTGCACTATGGCGAATTCGACGTCCTGGCGACCCTGAGGCGCGCCGGCGAACCCTATGCCCTGAGCCCGACGGTGCTCTATGAATCGGCCATGATCTCCTCGGGCGGCATGACCAATCGCCTCGACCGCCTGGAGCGCGCCGGCCTGATCGAGCGGCGCAAGAATCCCGAGGATCGCCGCAGTACCCTGGTCGCCCTTACCGCCGCGGGCTTCGCCCTGATCGACGGGCTGATGGCCGCCCACGTCGACAACGAACGCCGCGCCCTGGCCACCCTCAGCGAGGCCGAGCAGCAGCAGCTGGATGCCCTGCTGGGCAAGTGGCTGGCCGGCCGCGCACCCTGCTGATGACCAGGCTCATCGACTTCAGCTCATGCAACGGCCTGCACGCCGTGGCCCAGGACTACGCCCATGGCGAACGGGTGCCGCCCCATCGCCATCGCCAGGCGCAGCTGATCCATGCGCTCTGCGGCGTGGTCATCGTCAATACCGCCCAGGGCCGTTGGGTGGTGCCACCCGGACGGGGGGTCTGGGTGCCCGCCGGCGAAGAGCACGACCTGCACCTGCTGGGCCGGGTCGAGGTGCGCACCCTGTTCGTCGATCCTGGGGTGCGCGCCGAGCTGCCGACGCGCTGCCAGTTGATCGCCGTCTCGCCGCTACTGCGGGAACTCATCCTCGCCGCCCTACCCTTGCCGGTCGACAGGCCAGCCGAGGGCCGCGCCCGGCATATCCTGCAGCTGATGCTCGACGAACTGCAGGGCTCGCCCACCGCCGGGCTGCACCTGCCCTGGCCGGTGGATGCCACGCTCGCCGACCTCTGCCGCCACCTGCGCCAGCACCCAGGCGAACGCTGGACGCTGACCCGGGCCGCCAAGCGGCTGGCGGTCAGCGAACGCACCCTGAGCCGGCTGTTTCTCAAGGAGACCGGCCTGAGTTTCGGGCAGTGGCTGCAGCGGGCGCGACTGGATTCCAGTCTCACCTCGCTGGCCGCCGGCCATGCCATCGTCGACGTGGCCCTGGACCACGGCTATGCCAGTCCCAGCGCCTTCGCCACCCGCTTCCGCCAGGTGCTGGGCGTGTCGCCCTCGGCCTATCGGGGCCAGACGGAACTGCCCGCCGGCCCTAGCCCGCCACCCGGCCCAGCTCGGCTGGATCGATGAGCCCCAGGGCCGCGCGCTGCGCCGAGCTGGCGGCCAGGGCCAGACGACCGCCATAGGGATGGCGCGGGTGGATCGTCAGCTGGTTGCAGGCTTCCACCACGCTGGCCACCTCTTCCAGGCGGGAGAAGTCGATCCCCGGCGCGATGCCCTGGCTGTAGAGATTCAGCGCCAGGGTCACCAGGTCCACGTTGCCGGTGCGCTCGCCATTGCCGAACAGGCAGCCTTCCACCCGCGTCGCCCCGGCCAGCTGGGCCAGTTCGGCGCAGGCGACCCCGGTGCCCCGGTCATTGTGCGGATGGACGCTGATGGTCACATGGGGCGCCGGCCCCAGGCCGCGGATGAAACCCTCGATCTGATCGGCATAGACGTTGGGGGTGGCCACCTCCACCGTCGCCGGCAGATTGAGGATCAGCGGGCGCTCCGCCGACGGTTGCCAGGCCTCGCGGACCGCCTGGCAGATCTCCAGGGCGAAGTCCGCCTCGGTGAAACAGAAGGTCTCCGGTGAATATTGGTAGGTCCAGGCCGTTTCCGGCTGGGCATCGCACCGGGCGCGCACGCGTTGGGTCCCGGCGACCGCCATGGCCAGGGTGGCGGCGCGATCCTGGTCGAACACCACCCGACGGAACAGCGGCGCGGTGGCGTTGTAGAGATGCACGATGGCCCGGGGTACGCCCACCAGGGCCGCGAAGGTGCGGTCGATCAGCTCATGGCGCGCTGGCGTCATCACCTGCAGCCAGAGATCGTCCGGCAGCCCGTCCGCCGTGACCAGTTCGCGCACGAAGGCGAAATCGGTTTGGGACGCCGCCGGAAAGGCCACCTCGATTTCCCGGTAACCCACTGCCAGCAGCAAGGCGAAGAAGCGCCGCTTGCGTTCCAGTCCCATGGGCTCGATCAGCGCCTGGTTACCGTCGCGCAGATCGGTGGAGCACCAGCGCGGCGCCTCGGTCAGTTGACGGCCCGGCCATTGGCGATCGGGCAGGTGGGGCGCGGCGAAGGCTTGGTACTTGGTCTGGGGTTGCTTGAGCATGGGAGACTCCAGGGCTAGGCCCCAGAGTCTGACCGGCCACCCTGGCCGCTGCGCTCGCGAGCAGGACAGCGCCCTGCGCGATCCGGACAGCCACCGGCATGAAAAAAGCCGCCGGGGATGACCCGGCGGCTGTGTGTGCCTCGGACGCTAACGATCAGTCTACCGAGATGCGCTCCAGCGGCACCGGCTTGAGGCGCGGCGTGAGCACATGGATGACCACGATGGCCACCAGGTAGGCGCTGCCGGCCACGATGAAGATCGGCTGGTAGGACTTGAAGATCTCCAGGATGTAGCCGTTGTAGGTGGTCATCAGCATGCCGCCGATGGCGCCGGCGGTACCGCCGATGCCGATCACCGAGGCCACGGCTTCCTTGGGGAAGAGATCCGACGGCAGGGTCATCAGGTTGGCCGACCAGGCCTGGTGGGCCGCGGCGGCGAGGCCGATGATGCCCACCACCAGCCACAGGCTGGAGACGAATTGGGCAGTGACGATGGGGATGACCGCCAGGGCGCAGAGCAGCATGGTGGTCTTGCGCGCCAGGTTGGCGCTGCGACCGAGCTTCATCTGCTTGGAGGAGCCCCAGCCGCCCATCACCGAGCCGATATCGGCGAGGATGTAGATGGCGATCAGCGGCGGACCGAAGGATTTCAGATTCAGGCCATAGGTCTTGCCGAGGAAGTCCGGCAGCCAGAACAGGTACAGCCACCAGATCGGATCGGTGAGGAACTTGCCAGCGGCATAGGCCCAGGTCTCACGGAAGGTCAGCAGCTTGAACCAGGAGATCTTGGTCTCGACGGCCGGCTTGGCCGATACCGGGGAGCCGTCGTCGGCCTGGATGTAGGCCAGCTCTTCGCGACTCACCTTGGGGTGCTCGTGGGGACGGCGATAGATCAGCAGCCAGGCGATCAGCCACAGGGCGGTGACCAGGCCGATGGAGATGAAGGCCGCACGCCAGCCCCAGGCCAGGGTGATGGCCGGCACCAGCAAAGGTGTGATGATAGGCCCCATGGCGGTGCCGGCATTGAACAATCCGGTGGCCTGGGCGCGTTCCTTTTGCGGAAACCATTCCGAGACCGCCTTGAGGCTGGCCGGAAAGCTGCCGGACTCGCCGAACCCGAGGGTGAAGCGCACCAGCACGAAGTGGGTGACGGTGTGGGCGATGCCGTGGCCGATGCTGGCGATGGTCCAGATGGTGAAGGCCAGGGCGTAGCCGATGCGCACCCCGACCTTGTCGATGATGCGGCCAAAGGTCAGGAAGCCGATGGCATAGGCACACTGGAACCAGAACACGATCTTGGCGTAGTCGGTCTCCGTCCAGCCCAGGTCCGCCTGCAGCGTGGGCTTGAGGATGCCGATCATCTGGCGGTCGATGTAGTTGATGCCGATGGCGACGAACAGCAGGGCGCAGATCAGCCAGCGATAGCGGGTGAAACGAGAGGTTTGTGAGGTAGCGGCGACGGGCGTGTCCTGCGGCCGCAGGGCGGACTCCGTCTCGGGAGTGACCTGGATAGTCATTGAATGGGCTTCCTGACTTGTTGTTATTGACCGGGGTGAACCGGGGTCGTTGGAAAGCTGTTACCAGATATTCATATGACATCGTATGAGTGACTTTCAAAGGTGTCAATCCACCCAAAGCAGAGTGGTCAGCCATCTCGTCTGGGGGTAAACACCCTGCCCGACCCCGTCCTCCCTGCGCCTCGAATGAGCGCGGGCAGGCGAGAAATACAGGGGCGAAGGATCTGTGACGCGCCTGGCACTTTCGCGCCCGCGGACGTCTAATGCCCCATCTTTGAAGCGAAGCCGTCGCCTCATCTTTTCTGCCGAGCCTGCCGTGTCCTTCGCCGATACCCCCTCCCTGCTGGCGCGCCTCGCCGAGCTGGAGCAGAGCAATCGTCACCTGCGTCAGCAGCTGGACGCGTGCGCGGCGCCCCGGGAAGGCGCCGCCACCTTGGCCAGCGAGCGCTATCAGTTCCTGTTCAATGCCATGGACGAGGGCTTCTGCGTCATCGAATTCATCGACGGCCCCCATGGACCGCTGAGCGACTATGTCCATGTCGAGGCCAATCCAGCCTATACCGCCCATGCCGGCATCCCCGACGTGGTCGGCCAGAAGCTGCGCGACATGGTCGGCGACGAGGCTCAGGCCTGGCTCGATCGCTACGGCCATGTGCTGCGGACCGGCGAAGCCATCCGCTTCGAGCAGGAGTTGGTGGCCACCGGTCGCTATCTGGACGTCACCGCCTTTCGCATCGAGCCGGCCAGTCGCCGGCAGGTCGCGGTGCTGTTCCAGGACATCACCCCGCGCAAGCGGGCCGAAGCGGCTCTGCGGCAACTCAACGAGACCCTCGAAGAACGGGTACAGGCCGCCCTGGCGGCCAATCGCATCCTGGCCAACGTGGTGGATGGCGCCGCCGCCCTGATCCAGGTGCTGGATTTCGATTTCCGCTGGCTGGCGATCAACGGCTCCGGCGCCGATGTCTTCGAGCAGGAGATCGGGGTCCGGCCGCGCATCGGCGATTCCTTCAGCGAAAGCCTCAGGCAGCGGCCCGAATTGCGCGACGGCATCCTCGCCCACTGGCGCCGCGCCTTTGCCGGCGAGACCTTCAGCGAGATCATCTCGCTGGGCGAAGGGCCGGGCCGGCGCCATTACGAACTGCAATTCAGCCCGCTGCACGATGCCGAAGGACGCTCCATCGGTGCCTATCAATTCGCCTACGACGTGACCGAGCGCCTTGAAGAACAACAGCGCATCCAGGTCATGGAAGAGGCCCTGCGCCAGTCGCAGAAGATGGAGGCCGTCGGCCAGCTCACCGGCGGCATCGCCCATGACTTCAACAACCTGCTGACCGGCGTCCTCGGCTCGCTGGAGATGCTCGACCTGCGTCTGCGCCAGGGCCGGCTGCAGGACCTGGATCGCTACACCGGCACCGCCCGCAGCGCCGCCCAGCGCGCCGCCGCCCTGACCCACCGGCTGCTGGCCTTTTCCCGGCGCCAGACCCTGGATCCGCAACCGGTGGCGCTGGAACGACTGGTGATCGGTCTGGAAGACCTCATCCAGCGCAGCATCGGCCCGCAGATCGCCCTGGAGCGCGAAGCCGATCCCCAGCTGTGGCTGACGCACATCGACGCCTCCCAGTTGGAAAACGCCCTGCTCAACCTCTGCCTCAATGCCCGTGACGCCATGCCGGACGGCGGTCGCATCCGCATCGTCCTGGGCAATGAGTGTCTCGACGAAGCCCAGGCCGAGCACCAGGCGCTGCCCCCGGGCGACTTCGTGCGCCTGAGCGTGGGCGATACCGGCAGCGGCATGAGCGACGAGGTCCTCGCGCGGGTGTTCGATCCCTTCTTTACCACCAAGCCCCTCGGCCAGGGCACCGGACTGGGGCTCTCCATGGTGCATGGTTTCGTGCTGCAATCGGGGGGCGAGATCCGCATCGACTCCGCCCCCGGCGCGGGCACCTGGGTACACCTCTATCTGCCGCGCCATGGCCTGGCGCCGGTGATCAGCCCCCCGGTCCATCCCGAGCCCGAACCCAACCTGCCCGGCCAGGGCGAGACCATCCTGGTGGTCGACGACGAACCGACCATCCGTACCCTGCTGGTGGACGCCATGACCGCCCAGGGCTACCGGGTGCTGGAAGCGGCCGATGCCGTTACCGCCCTGGCGCTGCTCCCGCCCGACAGCCATCTGGATCTGCTAGTCACCGACGTCGGCCTGCCTGGCGCGCTCAACGGTCGCCAACTGGCCGATGCCTTGCGCGGCCTGCAGCCGCAGCTGCCGGTGCTGTTCATCACCGGCTATGCCGAGGCCAATGTCATAGGTGCCGGGGATCTCGAGGCGGGCATGCGGGTGCTGACCAAGCCCTTCACCCTGGATACGCTGGAGCGACGCATCCAGTTACTGCTCGACGAACGCTGAACCCAGCCTGAGCGATTACGAATGATGGCTTTTTGCTACTATTCGCCATCACTTTTTTCAGTGCCCTCTGTTGTCGAGAAGCCTATGGACAAGCGCTCTCTGGTTCACCTGTTGCTGATCTTTACCCTGATCGCCTGCATGGCCCTGCTGGCCTCGTTGATTCGCTAATCACGTTAAGCCAGCCATAAGCCGGACGATGGCAAGCTATACCTCGTGCCGAAAGGCATCGTAGAAGCTGACATCTGCGCTTTCAGCCCGGGAGGATCCCGGGCTTTTTTTCGCGTCGACAAAATGCGCAACAGTCCACGGGTCCGCGCTTTGCCACTGCAGCGACATTCGCCGGCCCTGGCATCATGAGGCTCTCGTCCAGGAGGGACAGCCATGATCACCAGGATGCCGTCAGCCACCGCCTCGTCGCTCGCCTTCGATGTCTGCCCCCTCGGCGCGGAGGCCCCGTCCCTGTCCATCGAGATGCTCCGGCAGGGCTTTCTGGCCCTGGATCATCATGGACAGCTCGACCTGAGCCGCACGATCAAGCGCCAGTTGCGCGAGCGCCTGGTCGAGCAGCTGGATGCCCAGCTGCCCAGTGTCGTAATCGACTCCCTGGACCGCTCTACCCCTCAGCCTCAGGCCGTGCCCCAGCGCCGCCTCCGCGGCGGCTGACCGCCCCGCTCAGTCCCGATAATCCGGCTCCAACCGCATGAGCTGACGCTTCACGCTGTCCAGGTGCAGGCGCGCGCTGTCGGCATTGCCCTGCAGCATCTGCTGGCAGGCGGCGTGGGCGATGGCTGGCGCCACCGGTTTGAGTGGTCGGCCGCTGGCCATGGCCTTGAGTTGCACCTCGGCGGCGCGCTCCAGGTAGTAGAGATCGTCCCAGGCCTCGGCGATGCTCGGTCCCAGCACCAGGGGTCCGTGATTCTTCAGCATGACCACCGCCGCGTCACCCGCCGCCCGGGCGATGCGTTCGCCTTCGGCCGCGTCCAGCGCCAGGCCGTTGTAGTCCTCGTCCACGCTCAGGCGGTCATAGAACTTCAGCGCGGTCTGCCCGGCCCAGACGAAGGGGTCGCCTTCCAGCAGGCAGAGCGCCGTGGCGTGGGGCATATGGGTGTGGAAAGCCGCCCGCGCGCCCGGATTGAGCCGATGCAGCTGGGCGTGGATATGGAAGGCGGTGGCTTCGGGCGCGCCTTCGCCCATGACCACGCCGCCGTCGAAGTCGCAGATCAGCAGCGAGGAGGCGGTCACCTCGGCGAAGGCCAGCCCATAGGGATTGACCATGAAGAGCTCGTCGTGGCCCGGCACCACGAAGGAAAAGTGATTGCAGATGCCCTCGCCCAGCCCCAGGCGGGCGGCCATACGAAAGCAGGCGGCAAGATCGATGCGCGCCTGGCGGATGGCTGGGGTATTCAGATCAAGCTGATGGGCAGTGGCGTCGGTACTCTCGAAGGCGTGGGCCATGGGTTGCTCCTTGGGAAGAGGCCGGAACGCTGCACAAAGGATGCCGCTCCCTGCCATGGGGCTATCATCATGAAGATTCAGCCGTCTCTTGTTATATATCTGCTGTCTTCGCTTCCGTAGAGAGCCCTGGCCCACCTGCTGCCCCTGGAGATCCCAGCCAAGGGGCAACTGGTCGGGTGCTTGGCGAGAGTCTGGAGGTCGACAAGCGGGGCAAGGCCAGCCACCAGGTGCAGCGTGCCGCACCGGTGGCGGGCGGGCTGGTCATCGAACTCAAGACCCAGAACGTCGGCGATACCCGCTACTTCGGCGCCGTCGGCTTCAAGGGACGCTTGGTCGGGCTCGGATCCGCGGTTAGAGGGTAAGGGTACCGCGGATGCAATCCTGCACCGCACCGCCCACCCAGATGCGGTCGGCGATGCGGGCCACCCGCACCCGACCACGGCGACCCATGGCCGTCCCCTGGCTGGCCAGGTAGCGCTCCGGGGCCAGGCCCGCCGGGATCAGCCACTGCGCCAGACTGGCGTTGAGGCTGCCGGTGACCGGGTCTTCGGCGAATTCCTCGCCCATTAGGGCGCGCACCTCGAACTGCGCCTCGGCAGCGCTGCCCGTCCAGGGTGCGATCAGGCCGACGTTGAGGCCTTCCAGCGCCGCATAGTCCGGGCGGATCGCCAGTAGTTCCTCGCGACTCTCCAGCAGCACCGCGACCCAACCAGGGCCATTGTCGGCCCATTGGCTGGCCTGGATGCGTGCGGGCGAAAGGCCGGTGCCACGGGCGATGCACGCCAGCACCTCGGGCGCCACCGGCCCGCCCCGCAGCAGTGGCGGCGCGGCGAAGGCCAGCTCGTCCCCGGCGGCGCGGATAGGCACCAGGCCCGCGCCGCATTCCTGGATCACCTCGCCGCCGCGCGGCTGGCCGCCCTCGCGCAACCAGACATGACAGCTGCCCAGGGTCGGATGGCCGGCGAAGGGCAGTTCGCGGACCGGGGTGAAGATGCGCACCCGGTAGTCCGCGGCTGGATCTGTGGGTTCGAGGAGAAAGGTGGTCTCCGACAGATTGGTCCAGCGCGCCAGGGCGGCCATCTGCTCGGTGGAAAGTTGATCGGCACCGCAGACCACCGCCAGGGCATTGCCCTCCAGGGGGTGCTGGGCGAAGACATCGACCTGATGGAAAACGAGGGACATGGCGGCAGGCTCTTGGGGCAAAGAGTCGATTGTCACCGGTGGAGCCCAGGCCGGACCAGCCACAGCCAAGCCGCGAAAGGTCCGTACAGATGGGTGTCGGAAGAGAAGCTGCCCGGCAGCTACTTGGCGGCGGTGAGAACGCGGAGTCGGACAGCGATCTATCGTTGGAACCTGACCTTTCCGATCACCGAAAGGGGTACTGCCGCCTCGTTCAGGTCGCGCATTGTGTCGCGAAAAAATCCTTGCCTGTGAACCTGACGGGGTCTAAACAATACGACCGACGGCCTGACCCATGACCATTGGCGGTCAGGCGATCCATAACAAAAGCCAGCCAAGAGGTCTCCCGCATGAGTCATGCAGGCAAACGCGTTCTGGTCACCGCCGCCGGCCAGGGGATCGGTCGGGCCACCGCCCTCGCCTTCCATCGCGCCGGTGCCGAGGTCATCGCCACCGACATCAATGCCGCCGCCCTGGACAGCCTGGATGGCCTGCAGACCCGGGTGCTCGACGTCACCGATGCCGCGGCCGTGTCGGCTCTGGTCGCCGAGCTGGGCAGCTTCGACGTCTTGTTCAACTGCGCCGGCTACGTCCATGCCGGCAGCATCCTCGATTGCGACGAAGAGGCCTGGCGCTTCTCCTTCGAACTCAACGCCACCGCCATGTACCGGATGATCCGCGCCGTGCTACCCGGCATGCTGGCCCAGGGCGGCGGCTGCATCATCAACATGGCTTCGATCGCCTCCAGCCTGAAGGGCGTGGCCAATCGTTGCGCCTATGGCGCCAGCAAGGCGGCGGTGATCGGTCTGACCAAGTCGGTGGCCGCCGACTATGTCGGCCAGGGCATCCGCTGCAACGCCATCTGCCCCGGCACCGTGGACTCTCCCTCGCTGCACCAGCGCATCGCCGACCAGGCCGCCCGCGAAGGCCGCAGCGAAGCCGAGGTTCAGGCCGCCTTCGCCGCCCGCCAGCCGATGGGTCGCGTGGGCCGCCCGGAAGAGATCGCCGCCCTCGCCCTGTATCTTGCGTCCGACGCCGCCGCCTTCGTCACCGGGACCGCCCAGGTGATCGATGGCGGCTGGAGCGTCTGACGCCGTTTTTCGTCCGCACCCTTTTCCCCTCATAGGAGCTCCGATGAAACTCTTGCGCTACGGCCCCCAGGGCCAGGAAAAACCCGGTCTGCTGGATGCCCAGGGCCGGCTTCGCGATCTCTCCGGCCAGGTGGCCGATCTCGCTGGCGAGGCGCTCGGCGCCGAGTCCCTGGCCCGGCTGCGTCAGCTGGACCCGAACAGTCTGCCGCTGGTGGACGGCTCACCGCGCCTGGGCCCCTGCGTGGGTCGGGTCGGCAAGTTCATCTGCATCGGCCTCAACTACGCCGATCACGCCGCCGAATCCGGGCTGGACGTGCCCAAGGAGCCGGTGGTGTTCAACAAGTGGACCAGCGCCATCTGCGGCCCCAACGACGCCGTGCAGATACCCCGCGACTCGACCAAGACCGACTGGGAAGTGGAGCTGGGCGTGGTGATCGGCAAGGCCGGACGCTACATCGACGAGGCCAATGCCCTGGATCACGTGGCCGGCTATTGCGTGGTCAACGACGTCTCCGAGCGCGAGTGGCAGATCGAGCGCGGTGGTACCTGGGACAAGGGCAAGGGCTTCGACACCTTTGGCCCGCTCGGCCCCTGGCTGGTCACCGCCGACGAAGTGGCCGACCCGCAGAACCTCGACCTCTGGCTGGAGGTGGACGGCCACCGCTACCAGAACGGCAACACCCGCACCATGATCTTCACGGTGGCGCAGATCATTGCCTACCTCAGCCGCTGCATGAGCCTGCAGCCGGGTGACGTCATCTCCACCGGTACCCCGCCGGGCGTGGGCATGGGCGTCAAGCCGCAGTCGGTGTACCTCAAGCCCGGCCAGGAAATGCGCCTGGGCATCCAGGGCCTGGGCGAGCAGCACCAGCGCACCGTCGCCGCCGACTGAAAGCTCCCTTCATCCGCGTTGACATCGCCGTGCCCGTTTTGAACGGGCACGGGGGTGAGGAAATGGTCATGCCGATGAAGAGCACGCGTGGAGTAATCAGAGAATCTCACTACGTGGAAAACGCTGCGCAGTTTTCCACCCTACGCCAGACTAAACGTAGGTTGGCGCTGAGCGCAGCGAAGCCCAACAAAGGGTGAGCACCCTCACCCCAGCCCTCTCCCAGAGGGAGAGGGGGCGGCTCCGTGGATAGCCTTTAGGTTTGGCGTTAGCCGAGCGCAGCAATGCGTGGAAAACGCCCTACGGTTTTCCACCCTACGCCAGACTAAACGTAGGTTGGCGCTGAGCGCAGCGAAGCCCAACAGAGGGCGGCTACCCTCACCCCAACCCTCTCCCAGAGGGAGAGGGGGCGGTTCAATAGATAGCGGTCAGGTTTGGTGCTAGCCAAGAGCAGCGATGCGTGGAAAACGCCCTGCGGTTTTCTACCCTACGCCAGACGTAGGTTGGCGATGAGCGCAGCGAAGCCCAACGAGGGGCCGGCATCGTGGCACCTCGTAGCGTGGACAACGGCGCAGCCTTGTCCAGGCGCCAAACACCAGTCCGCTACCGCTTGGGACTCAAGGGACTGTCGTCCAGGTCCTCGCGCTCTTCGGCGGTGGTGGTGTCCGCCGAATCCGGCACATCGCCGTATTCGTCGTAGTCGTGGGGGGTCTGCTTGTCGTCCGCGGGTTCGGGATTCATGAGGTACTCCAATAAAAGAAGTGCCTTCGGTGGAGTCCGCCAGTCCCGGTGGCGTTCCCGCTAGACCAGCGCCACCAGACGTTCGGCGACCCGGTCGAAGGGTTCAATGCAGCGCTGCGCACGACACAGCGGAATCACCCCCTGCACCGCCGCTACCAGCAGCGTGGCCAGCCCCGTGGCCGCCTCGGCCGAATGCCCATGCTCGACCAACGCCACCTGCAAGCGCGCCTCCCAACGGCGATAGATGCCCGCCGCCGCGTCCAGCTCGCGCTGGGCGATCTCGTCCACCGGCTCTTCCACCGCCACCGCCATCACCGGGCAGCCGACGCGAAAATCCGAGTCCAGCAGGATGTCACGCCAGAGCCTTAGGAAGCCCTGGATCCCCGCCAGGGCCCCGGCCTGCAGCTGCCGCTCCAGATCGCGACTGACCTGGGCACCGGCTAGCTCCACCGCCTCCACCACCAGCTGGTGCTTGCCGCCAGGGAAGTGATGATAGGTGGACCCCAGCGGCGCCTCGGCGCGCTTGATGGTCTCGCGGATGCTGGTGGCATTGAGACCGTGCTGCGCCAGCATGGCCGACGCGGCCACCACTACCCGTTCCCGCACCGTCGACTGCTCGGTCATTCATTCTCCTTGCTATGACAGTCGTCATAATCTACCGTCCAGGCATTATAACAACTGTCATAGGGACCACCCCATGCCCAGCGACGCCCTCGTCGAGGACCTGATCACCGCGGACGGTTATCGCCTCAGCACCAGTCGCTATCCCGCCCAGGAGCCGCTGCAAGGACGGCTGATCGTCGCCGGCGCCACCGCCGTGCCCCAGGGCTTCTACCGCCGCTTCGCCCAGCACGCCGCGGCCCGCGGTTTCGAGACCCTGACCCTGGACTATCGCGGCGTCGGCCGCTCGGCACCGGCCTCGCTCAAGGGCTTTCGCATGGACCTGCTGGACTGGGCGCGCCAGGACCTCGCCGCCGCCGTGGACGCCATGGCCCAGGGCGACGTCCCTCTCTACCTGGTCGGCCACTCCTATGGCGGCCATGCCTTCGGCCTGCTGCCCAATCACGCCAAGGTCGCCGGCTTCTACGTCTTCGGCACCAGCGCCGGCTGGCACGGCTACATGCCGCCGCTCGAACGCCTCAAGGTGCTGGGCATGTGGAAGCTGGTCTTGCCGGTGCTGACCTGGTGGAAAGGCTATTGCCCTTGGAGCGCCCTGGGCCTGGGCGAAGACCTGCCGCGCGACGTCTATCGCCAGTGGCGTCACTGGTGCAGCTACCCCCACTACTTCTTCGACGACCCGGCCATGCGAGGCATCGAGGCCGGCTATGCCGAGGTGCGCACCCCCATCGTCGCGGTCAACGCCCTGGACGACCTCTGGGCCACGCCGCGCTCGCGCGATGCCTTCATGCAGGCCTATCGCAACGTCGACCTGCAGCGCGAAGACCTCGACCCCCGCCAGCACGGCGGCGCCATCGGCCACATGGGTTACTTCCGCGCCAGCGCCCAGCCCCTGTGGGACCGCGCCCTGGACTGGTTCGCCGCCCTGCCCCGCTCACCGGGTCTGAGCTGAGTCCCAAACAGGCCGCCAACACGGCGCGCCTGTCGCTTTTCCAAAAGCTCCCCGTCGTTTCCGGACAGTCATCCCGCTGCCCCAGGTCCCATTGTGGCGGCACGAATAACAAGGAGTGACACCCGTGCTGATCGGCGTCCCGATGGAAACCGGTGCGGGGGAAACGCGCGTGGCCGCGACCCCCGAAACCCTCAAGAAACTGATCGGCCAGGGCCACCAGGTGGTGGTGCAACAGGGTGCTGGCGAGCGCGCCAGCGTGCCCGACGCGGCCTATGCCGCCATTGGCGCCCAGCTCGGCGATGCTGCCGCGGCCCTGGGCGCCGACCTGGTGCTCAAGGTGGCGGCGCCCAATGCCGCCGAGCTGGCGCTGATGAAGCCCGGCGCCGTGCTGATCGGCATGCTCAACCCCTTCGCCCAGGAGACCCTGGAGCAGTTGAACGCCCGCGGCCTCACCGCCTTCGCCCTGGAAGCGGCGCCGCGCACCTCCCGCGCCCAGAGCCTGGACGTGCTCTCCTCCCAGGCCAACATCGCCGGCTACAAGGCGGTGATGCTGGCGGCCGACCACTATCCGCGCTTCATGCCCATGCTGATGACCGCCGCCGGCACGGTGAAGGCCGCGCGGGTGCTGATCCTTGGCGCCGGGGTGGCCGGCCTGCAGGCCATCGCCACCGCCAAGCGCCTCGGCGCGGTGATCGAGGCCTCGGACGTGCGTCCGGCGGTCAAGGAGCAGATCGAATCCCTCGGCGCCAAGTTCGTCGACGTGCCCTTCGAGACCGACGAGGAGCGCCAGTGCGCCGAAGGCGTCGGCGGCTATGCCCGGCCCATGCCGGCCACTTGGATGGAGCGCCAGGCCAAGGCCGTGCACGAGCGCGCCAAGCAGGCCGACATCGTCATCACCACCGCGCTGATTCCCGGTCGCCGCGCCCCCACCCTGCTGCACGAAGCCACCGTGGCCGAGATGAAGCCCGGCTCCGTGGTCATCGACCTGGCCGCCAGCCAGGGCGGCAACTGCCCGCTGACCGAGCTGGACCGGGTGGTGGTCAAGCACGGCGTCACCCTGGTGGGCTACGGCAATCTGGCCGCCCGGGTGCCGGCGGACGCCTCGGCGCTCTATGCCCGCAACCTGTTGGACTTCCTCAAGCTGGTGCTCAAGGACGGGGCCTTCCACCTCGACTTGGCCGACGACATCGTTGCCGCCTGCCTGATGTGCCACGGCGGCGAATTGCGCCGCAAGAACGCCTGAGCCCCAGCCCGGCCCCTCTGCCTTTAAAGGACTGCCCCCATGGATCTGATTTCCGACGGCCTCTACAACCTGATCATCTTCGTGCTGGCCATCTATGTCGGCTACCACGTGGTCTGGAACGTCACCCCCGCGCTGCACACCCCGCTGATGGCCGTGACCAACGCCATCTCCGCCATCGTCATCGTCGGCGCCATGCTCGCCGCCGCCCTCACCGTCACCCCGCTGGGCAAGACCATGGGCACCCTGGCCGTGGCCCTGGCGGCGGTCAACGTCTTCGGTGGCTTCCTGGTCACCCGCCGCATGCTGGAAATGTTCAAGAAGAAGGCCCCCAAGGCCTCGGCGGAGAAGCCCTGACATGAGCATGAACCTCATCACCCTGCTCTACCTCGTCGCCTCGGTGTGCTTCATCCAGGCGCTCAAGGGCCTTTCTCACCCTACCACCTCGCGCCGCGGCAACGCCTTCGGCATGGCCGGCATGACCCTCGCGGTGCTCACCACCCTGGCGCTGATCCACAAGCTCGGCAGCGAGCTGGCGGTGCAGGGCATCGGCTACGTCATCGTCGGCCTGCTGGTGGGCGGTAGCGCCGGCGCCTACATGGCCAAGCGCGTGGAAATGACCAAGATGCCTGAGCTGGTGGCCTTCATGCACAGCATGATCGGCCTGGCCGCGGTGTTCATCGCCATCGCCGCGGTGGTCGAGCCGCAGTCCCTGGGCATCGTCGCCACCTTTGGCCAGCCGATCCCCAGCGGTAACCGCCTGGAGTTGTTCCTCGGCGCGGCCATCGGCGCCATCACCTTCTCCGGTTCGGTGATCGCCTTCGGCAAGCTCTCCGGCAAGTACAAATTTCGCCTGTTCCAGGGCGCCCCGGTGCGCTTCGCCGGCCAGCATCCGCTCAACCTGGTGATCGGCCTGGCCATCCTCGCCCTGGGCCTGGTCTTCACCTTCAGCGGCAACCTCGGCGCCTTCGCCGTGCTGGTGGCCCTGGCCTTCGTGATCGGCGTGCTGATCATCATCCCCATCGGCGGCGCCGATATGCCGGTGGTGGTCTCCATGCTCAACAGCTACTCCGGCTGGGCCGCCGCCGGCATCGGCTTCTCGCTCAACAACTCCATGCTGATCATCGCCGGCTCGCTGGTGGGATCGAGCGGCGCCATCCTCTCCTACATCATGTGCAAGGCGATGAACCGCTCCTTCTTCAACGTCATCCTCGGCGGCTTCGGCGGGGCGACGGAAGCGGCAGCCAGTGGTGGCAGTGGGGAGCAGCGCCCGGTCAAATCCGGCTCGGCGGACGACGCCGCCTTCCTGCTGGGCAATGCCGACAGCGTCATCATCGTCCCCGGCTACGGCCTGGCCGTGGCCCGCGCCCAGCACGCGCTCAAGGAGCTGACCGAAAAGCTGGTGCACAACGGCGTGACGGTGAAATACGCCATCCACCCGGTGGCCGGCCGCATGCCCGGCCATATGAACGTGCTGCTGGCCGAGGCCGAGGTGCCCTACGACCAGGTGTTCGAGATGGACGACATCAACTCCGAATTCGGCCAGGCCGACGTGGTGCTGGTGCTCGGCGCCAACGATGTGGTCAACCCGGCGGCCAAGAACGACCCCACCTCACCCATCGCCGGCATGCCCATCCTCGAAGCCTTCAAGGCCAAGACGATCATCGTCAACAAGAGATCCATGGCCAGCGGATATGCGGGCCTGGATAATGAACTCTTCTACCTGGACAAGACCCTGATGGTCTTTGGCGATGCCAAGAAGGTCATCGAGGAGATGGTCAAGGCAGTGGATTAAGCCCTGCCCCTGCGACCGTTTGGGCGGTCGTGGGGGCAGTTCGTCGGCGCTGACAGTTGCGGCGCCGACGCCTCCTCACCACCTCATCCTACCCGGCACCCGCTTCAGCCCGCCGTTTCGCCTGCCTCGTTCGCTAAATCGTTGGACTTCTGCGTGGCACGACGTCTTATCACGGCCCTTTGCCAGTCTTGACGCCCTACGGCCCGCCGCCTAACGTGAATTCCATCACAAGGAAGCAGCCGATACGATCCCTCGTCTCGGCCCCGGCCAGGACGCCGCCATGCCACCCAAAGACTGTCACGGCAACACCGAGCAGGACTACCGCGCCGCGCTCATCGCCGAATTCGACGCCGTTCCCGACTACCTTCGCCGCAGCAAGGCGCAGCACTCTCCCCTGCTATTCGTCTGGCTACTGGTGCCTGTCGCCCTAATTTGGCTCGACTGGCTTTGGGTGCAGCGCTCACTGCATCCTGGGTCTGTAGGAAAGCTCCCCTATGAAATTGCGGAAACCCAAAACCCTACATCGCCCGCCAACCCTTTCGCACCTACACCTCGCCAAGTTATTACTGCCCCTCGGCTCCTGAATGCTTGCTTCAAGCAAGGCTACGCTATAGATGAAGGCAGCTCCGGTGCCGCTATGGCGCCTTACCCCACGGAACATGGTCTGGGTTGTGGAGAAAGGTGTCAGCAGCCTATCTTGCCCGGTACAAGATGGGGAAGGAGCTAACTCGCCTGCGCAGTTCATCCTCACTATTAGTCAATCAATGCTATTCAACTTCTGGTGGAACGGCGGCAAATTTAATTTGGCCGCATCGTGAGTTCACAAAAATCGGCCTGATTGGATTACCTTTTACAGTGATCAATGTAAATCTTTCGGAAAGATTTAACCTCAGAGAGCCTATCACTCAGCCAATTATAGCTGCTCCCAAACACAATCACGGATACCAAATAGAATAATCCAAAGAACGATTATCTACCAATTATAAAATCACCAGCAAGGCGTCAAGGAAAGCACAACCATATAACACTTAAGCCTAAACAAACCTAAATGCAACAACTTAAAACTGCTAAAAGGAAGAGTCATGAAATCAATTAAGTGGTTACATCTATCAGATTTTCATTTTGGAAAAAAACCTCATAACTTATACCAACAACCCTTCATGGCAAGTAAAATCATCGAACACGCTGTTAAACAAAGTTTGATCGATCGCAAACCAGATTTCATATTTATCACTGGCGACATTGCGAACTCGGGCGCACCTGACGAGTACGAACTATTCAACGAACACGTCATACTACCAATAGCGGAAAACTTTGGTAGCGACTACCTAGATAATGTCTTTATAATTCCTGGCAACCATGATGTTCAGCGGACAGTCAGCCGAAATTTCGGACGAGAAGAGCACCTTAAGTTCGATGGGAACTTCGAGCCAACAAAAGAATCCCATGCAGATCGATCAATGCTTATTGATCGTATAAAGAATTTTATCAATCACTCTCACACCTCATTTTCGACCGCTTTTGAGCAGGAAGCGGGAGCTTATATCCACAATATCTCTTTAAATGGATTAACTGTTGGACTGATCGGCATCAACACCTCTTGGCTTTGTCGCGATGAAAGCGACAAAGGACTATTAACGCCAGGACTGCCTCTCGTTAGAGGCGTACTTAGCAAAGCTGTTGGATGCGATTTAACCTTAGTACTAGGGCACCACCCCTTAGACTGGCTACACCCAATCCATGCCGAGCCGATCAAGTCACTATTTGCAAAATATAATGTTGTATATCTTCACGGACACATGCACAAGGTCTGGGGCAAGCCGGAATATGCTAACGGCGCATCATTTATGACAGTGCAAGCCGGTGCCTCATTCCAGGCACCAGAAGGTAGCAAATGGAAGAATAGTATTTTATGGGGCGAGGCCAGTCTCGACACCCAAACAATTAGCCTTCAACCGTTCGTTTGGGATTTTGATGAACAAAATTGGAAGCTAGAATCCGCTGGCTTTCCTGAAACTCATCGAGCAGGGGACAAATGGGTCTTTCAACTTCCAAAGAATTTTACTACCACACCAAATCAAAGCAATAAAAAGATATTACCTTTCGGCGGGTGGGAAACCATTCAGCTTGAAAGTCTCAAAAAACTAACTAAACCTCTTACAGAAAGCCAAGCGGTTTTCTTTTTCGATGGAGCCAACCCTAACTGGGAAATAGCAATTTCCACATCAATACCTAAAAGGGAAATTGTGACTCGCTTATGCACCGAATTTCATAGATTAAAATCAAATGCATCAGGCTTACCTGTAGTATGCACCTTACTAGGAGCAGGTTGTGAAGGGAAGACTACCGCCCTACTTCAAGCAAGTTACGAAATAATAAAACAAGAAAATGAGAAAAATATTTTATTTAGAAAAAACAGCCAACGCCCATTCAAAATAGACGCTCTCCTGCCAATGTTAAACGAACATAACGATTGGCTTGTAGTTATAGATGATGCGGATCAAGAAGCAAAAGCGATTTTAAGCTTCATCGAATCCGGATGCCCTGGGTATGTAGGACGCATAGATGTTTTGCTCGCTTGTCGAGATTCGGATTGGAGGGCTAGCGAAGCTGACTCTTTATCTTGGGGATTTTCTTGCGCATACAAAGAGATCGTTTTAAAAGATTTGAGCAAGGTCGATGCTGAGAAAATAGTACACTCTTGGGAGGCTTATGGAGAAGCTGGACTTGGCGATGGCGGCCTAAATAACTTAGACAGTTACAGCCGAGTGGAAAAGCTTCGATATTATGCGCGACAAGAATCAAAACGTGACGAAGGAGCATTTTTCGGTGCGCTCTTGCTTAGCAGGCACAATGGCCAACTTCTGGACCACGCAGAAGCCATGCTTGCAAGGCTTGGTGAAAAAGAAGTTTCAGACGGAAAAACCTTAAGAAACGCACTGGCCTATATTGCAGTAATGCACGCTGAAGGTTTTGACAAGCTTACATACGACGTCTTAAGTGCAGCCATGGGAATGGCAATACCACAATTAAAGAGAGTCGTGCTAAACAAACTAGGTGATGAGGCCGCTGCCACCGGGACATCCACAACAATCTTTACACGGCATCGCTATATCGCTCAGGCAATAGTAGCTGTCCTAGAACGAAACTTTGATGTCGATACCGCAGCTCTATTCATTGAACTCGCGGTAGCAGCAGAACAGAAAGCCAAGTTGGAACGCGTATCTAATTTTGAATTCTGGAGATTTAAAATGGCCGACGCGTTCTTCGAAAAAGGCAAAAACGTGGTTGCCGTTCAGCTATCTGAGGCACTACTAAAAACAGACCCAAACAATTATAAACTACTTACGAAAGTCGCAAAATTTTATCGAAAAGAAAGAAGCTTTACTGATGCCCTAAAACTATTCGAGAGTTTTCAGGGCAAATCCCCGGAGCAAGGATTTTACCATGAATGGGCTCTTTGTGAACTTGAAGCGAGAAACTTGATAGAAAGCGTTACCTTTGCTTTGTTTACCATTTCTGATGAAGCAGAAATATTGCGATTAGACATTCCAAGTGCGGTTATGTATCTTGCCGCAATTGACAAAACACTAGCCGCACTGCATCGCGATTATGCTGACGAAGCATTTTCCAAAACTTCCGATGCCACTTGGTGCCTACTCTCAACATTCATCAAGCTGCGCCCCGACCTGGAAGTTCCTGGCTACAGAGCGTACTTAAATAGGCTAGAAAAGAAGAGAGCAAAAAACCTATCTAGTGTCGAAGCTGTAAATATACTTTCAGATTTAGGGAAAACTGTATCCCAGTTTAAATCAAAAGCAGAACTCCCTGACGGTAACCGCGTGCAACACTTGAACTTCAGCTCCCTTAAGACACTAGTAAATAACGCCACACGCTAAGACTCATAGCAACACCCTTTCCTAATAACGTTTGGCACTCCTAAAAAACAAGTGCCAAACATTACCTTTAGTACGAGCTGACCAACCCCCAAATATCAATACTTACACAAGCGAACTAAACCCCCGACCACTCAAATCCTACAAGAAGAAATTAGGTCAAACGAATCCCACTTCGCTTTCAAAGCCACACACACCATAGACACAAAATCGAACCTCTTACGGAACTGTAATTTCGGAAACATCGACAGAAATCAGTCTTTCAACCGATTGCAAAACTATCTCTCATAGCTAAATTCCGTTAATTACCTTTGCCGATCGCTGCACCTACTGTTTCTACAAGGACCGTCCCCATGCCAACCTCCCGCTCCCTCATGGTCGCGTTGCTGCTAGCCAACACCGGCGCTGCCTTGGCCGAATCCCATACGGCCAACGTCCAGCAAAACGGCGGCTTCAACGTGGTGAACCTGAACCAGGGCAGCGAGCTGTCGGCGCGCAACCAGGCGGATATCCAGCAGAGCGGCAGTTTTCTCAATGCCCAGGTCACCCAGCAGAACGATGCCGATGACCGCGTGCGGGTGCTGCAGACCAATGGCAAGAGCGCTGTCGAGGTCAACCAGGCCTGGGGCTCGCGGCGTCTGGTGGATATCGAGCAGCGCGATGGCGGCTATGACCGGGTGCAGGTCGATCAGGGGCCGGGCAGCGGCAACGAGACGGTGGTGCGGCAGAGCGGCTTGCGGCAGGACACCTATGTCCATCAGGACGGCGGCAATCACCGGATCGATATCGAGCAGGACAGCTATGCTGCGGGCCAGAACACCCTGACAGTGCGCCAGGATGGACTCGACGGGAAGCTGGACCTGGCTCAGCACGGTGACCGCCAGGACCTGCAGGTGACCAGCTTCGGCCTGCGCAACGCGGCCTGGGTCAGCCAGAACGGCGAAGACTCCACGACGATCATCGAGCAGCGCGGCAACGACAACTACATCGGCCTCAAGCAAGGCGGTGAGCGGGTGGATACCAAGGTGGTGCAACAGGGCAACGGCAACGATGCCCGGGTCCGGCATTCCAGCGGTTATTCGCGGCCCAGCACCGTCGACATCGCCCAGCGCGGTGACCTCAACCGTGCGGACGTGAATGTCTATGGCGTCGGCAGCCAGCTGACCCTGGCGCAGAGCGGTAACGGCAATGGCGCCTCCGCCACCGTCTCGGGCGAGGGCAACCAGCTGGATCTGGTGTCCAATGGCGACGGCAATGGCATCACCGCCTATTACCTCGGTAACGACGGCCAGCTGAAGGTCGATCAGCAAGGCAACGACCTCGGGGTGACGGCCTTCGTGCAGGGCAACGCCTCCAGCATCACCGCCAACCAGAGTGGCTACCAGCACACCGCCAATCTGACCCAGAACACGGCGGGCAATGCCATCAACATCACCCAGAGCGGCTTCTCCAACCACGCCGTTATCACCCAGTAACCTGAGATCAGCGGGGCCGGGCACCGTGCGCGCTGGCAGCGTATGCGGGCTCCCTCTGCCCCGCCCGCTCTCAACCTTTGCCTCACGCGGCCGTTATCCTTGGGATGTACCTTTCAAGGAGTCCGCGATGTCCAGCACGCTGTCGGTGAATGGCATCGGCCATGGCATCTTGCGCCCGGCCACGCTCACGCTGAGTGGCGCACCGGCCAAGTCCACTGCCGAAGATGAAGCGGCCAAGGCCACGCAAGCCAGCAAGACCAAGGGGATCGGCAAGCCCAATTCGCTGAACCAGATCAAGGACCAGGCCGAAGCCGACGCCACCTCTGACGGCGAGAAGAGCAGCACCGGCAACAAGACTCTGGATACTCTGCAAAAGGCCATCGACATGGCCAAGCGGCAACTGGAGCTGGCGCAAAAGCAGTTGCGCGCGGTGGAGGCCCAGAGCAAGGGCGAGGGTAAGGCTGACGAGGCTAGCCAGGCCGCGCGCGAAGCCGCCCAGGCCAATGTGGCCGCCGCCAGCGCGGCGCTGATGAACGCCTATGCCGCCTATACCGAAGCCCTGAAGAAGGCCGGCGACAGCACCGGCGGGGTCAGCGCCCGGGCGTGATGCTGGCCCCCCTGACCCGACCTCCCGGGCTACCCTCGGAGGCTAGTCACGATCTGGAGGGCGTGCTCGTATGGCAGCCAAACTCAGCGGCAAGACCGCCCTGGTCACCGGCGCGGCCCAGGGCATAGGCGCCGCCATCGCCCGGACCTTCGTGGCGGAGGGTGCCTTCGTCTATGTCAGCGACCTGAACGCTGACCTCGGCCGCGCCGTCGCCGCCGAGTTGGGAGACGGTGCCCGCTACCTGCATCTGGATGTGCGCCTGGAAAACGATTGGCAGCGGGTGACGCGGCAGATCCTCGCAGAGCGTGGTCGGCTGGACGTGCTGGTGAACAACGCCGGGATCACTGGCTTCGAGCAGGGCCTGGTGGCTCATGATCCGGAGCACGCCAGTCTCGAAGACTGGCACGCGGTGCATCGCACCAATCTCGATGGCGTCTTTCTCGGCTGCAAATACGGCATCCGTGCCATGCGGCAGGCAGGCGCCGGGTCCATCATCAATATCTCGTCGCGGTCCGGGCTGGTGGGCATCCCCGGCGCGGCGGCCTATGCCTCGTCCAAGGCCGCCGTGCGCAACCACAGCAAGACGGTGGCCCTCTATTGCGCGGAGCAAGGCCTCGCGATCCGCTGCAACTCTATCCACCCCGCCGCCATCCTCACGCCGATGTGGGAGCCCATGCTCGGCGCTGGACCGGACCGCGCGGCCCGCATGGCGGCGCTGGTGCGGGATACGCCGCTGCGGCGCTTTGGCCGGCCCGAGGAAGTGGCTGCCGTGGCGTTGCTGCTGGCCTCCGACGAGGCCGGCTACATGACCGGCAGCGAGCTGAATCTGGACGGCGGCCTGCTGGCCGGTTCGGCGGTGACGCCCGCGACGGCGGAAGCGCCCTAGCCGGAGAGTAGGCAAAGACCGCGGCCTGGTGTAAGCGGCTATGCCGGTGTTTCAGAGCAGGGTGTCTTCCTGGTAGTAGAGCCGCAGCCCACGCGCCTGGTAGTTGGCCAGGGCGGCCGGGTGATCCAGGGTGCAGGTATGCACCCAGACGCGCTCGGTGCCAGGCCAATCCCAGGCGGAACGCAGGGCATGGCTGAGCAGCGGCCCACCGAAACCCAGGCCCATGAAGGCGCCGGCCAGGCCGAAGTAGCGGATCTCGGCGTTGCGGCCATCGGGGCGGTACAGCTCGTAGTAACCGGCGATGGCGCCCCGGTGATAGGCGACCCAGGTACGGTGGCCTTCCTGCTCCACCAGTTCGCGCCACTGGGCGTCGCTCCAGCTGTCGAGATCGCTCCAGTCCCAGGCCTGGCCGACCAGGGCATAGAGAAAGCGGTTGAGTTCGGGTTGCGGCACCTCGCACTCGACGATCTGCAGATCGGGCCGCTGTGGCTTCTCGCGCAACTCGGTCGAGGCCGTCATTTCGAGGTAGAAGGTGGTGCAGGTCCGGTCCATCGCCAAGACTCCCTGGAAAAGGTCAGCGCCGATTGTGACCAGAGCGGTGGGGGTGATGCCAGTCTGAATGCGACGCTTGGCGAGGCTGCGCGAGTGCAGCACCGCGACCTTGCCCCGGGGGCCTGAGGTGGTATTGGATGAACCAACTGAGCTGTTCGCCATCTTTTGAGGATCACCACCATGCCCATCTCGTCGCGGCTGACGCCCCTGTCCGAGCAGAACACGACGCCCGAGCAGCAGCGGGTGCTGGACGAGATCCTCAGCGGCCCGCGGGGCAATCTCGACGGTCCCTTCCTGGCCTGGGTGCACAGCCCGGCGCTGGCCGATCACGCCCAGCGGCTGGGGGCCTTCTGCCGCTATGGCACCCGGCTGAAATTGCGCCTCACGGAGCTGGCGATCCTCACTACCGCGGCCTGGTGGCGTTCCCAGGCGGAGTGGCAGATCCATGAGCCCATCGCCCGCCAGGCGGGGTTGCCGGATCAGGTGATCGAGGCGCTCCGGCAGGGCAACGTGCCGGCCTTCGATACCGCCGAGGAGGCCTGCGTGCATGCCATTGGCGTCGCGCTCTACGACACCCGGCGGGTTCCCGAGGAGCTCTATCAGCAGGGCGTGGCGCTGTTCGGTGAAGCGGGGATGGTGGAGCTGATCGGCGTCTATGGCTACTACAGCCTGGTGGCCATGACCCTCAACGCCTTCGCGGTGGATCGGGGCGGCGACGCGCCCCTGCCCTTCGCCGAATAGCGCCGTCTGCTCGTAGCTACCCGGCCACGGCCGCACCGGTCGCCCGACCGCGCCAGGCCAGGACCAGGGCCATCGCCAGACCCAGGGCGGCCATGCCGGCGCCGGCCAGGGAGATCGCCGGATAGCCGAGACCGGCATCGATCACCGCGCCGCCCAGGGCCGCGCCGAGGGCATTGCCCAGGTTGAAGGCACCGATGTTGACCGCCGACGCCAAGTTGGGGGCGTCCTCGGCGGCTTCCATCACGCGCATCTGCAGCGGCGGCACCAGGGCGAAGCTGGCGATACCCCAGACGAGGATGGCTACGGCAGCCGCCAGCGGCCAGCGCATCAGCACGCTGAAGGCCAGCAGCACCACGATGAGCACGCCCAGCGAGGCGATCAGAGTACGGTCGATGGATTTGTCCGCGGCCTTGCCGCCCCAGAGATTGCCCAGGGTCAGGCCGACGCCGAACAGCACCAGCATGGCGGTGATGAAGGCCGTGGAGCCATGGGTTTCGCGGGCGAGGATGGGCGCGATATAGGTGAAGACGGTGAACATGGCGCCCGAGCCGACCACGGTCAGCCCGAGGGCGGCCAGCACCGGCGGGCGACCCAGCACGCGGATCTCGGCCAGCACGCCGTCGCTCGGTGGCAGGGCCACGTTGGGCAGGGCGAACCAGAGCGCGGCCATGGTCAGCAGGCCGAGACCGGCGATGCCCCAGAAGGCCTGGCGCCAGCCGAGCAATTCGCCGAACCAGGTGGCCAGGGGCACGCCGCCGATGGTGGCCAGGGTCAGGCCCATGAACATGGCGGCGACCGCCCCGGCGCGCCGGTCCGGGGCGACCACGCTGGCCGCCACCAGGGCACCGACGCCAAAGAAGGCGCCATGGTTGAGGGAGGTCACCACCCGGGCGATCAGCAGGCTGGTGTAGTCGGTGGCCAGCGCCGACATCAGGTTGCCCAGGGTGAAGATGGCCATCAGGCCGATCAGCAGCTGGCGGCGCGGAATGCGGCCGGTGGTCAGGGTCATCAGCGGCGCGCCGATCAGCACGCCCAAGGCATAGGCGCTGATCAGCAGGCCCGCCGCCGGGATGGAGACGCCAAGATCGGCGGCGATGCCGGGCAACATGCCCATGGGCGCGAATTCGGTGACGCCGATGCCGAAGGCGCCGGTGGCCAGGGACAGCAGGGGCGGATTGATACGCATGGGAAAGGCTCCTTATCTATGCGGTGAATGCTAAGCTCCTCGCTCGAACGCCGGTAGACGGCGGTTTTGGCATGCACCTTTGCTCTGGAGTCACAAGTGGATCTGACTGGTCGCTCGGGAGAGATGGCGGTGTTCGCCCAGGTGGTGGAGGCCGGCAGCCTCTCGGCAGCGGCCAGAGCCCTGCGCCTGACGCCTTCGGCGGTGAGTCGCTCCATCGCCCGCACCGAGCAGCGCCTCGGCACCCGACTGCTGCTGCGCACCACTCGGGCCATCACCCTCACCGCCGAGGGCGAGGCCTATCTGCGCGCGGCACGACGCATCCTGGCGGACCTGGCCGAGGTGGAAGACGCCATCGCCGACCAAGGCGTGCCCAGAGGGCGACTGAGGGTCAGCGCCGCCCTCGGTCATGGCCGCCTGACCCTGGTGCCGCTGGTGGCGGCCTTCAGCGCCCGCTATCCGGAGATCGTGGTGGACCTGGCGCTGGGCGACGAGGTGGTGGACATCCTCGCCGGCCAGGCCGACGTGGCGATCCGCTTCGGCCAACTGGCCGACAGCCCCCTGAGTGCCCGCCCCATTGGCGTCACCGGGCAGGTGGTGGTGGCCTCGCCCGCCTACCTCGCCCGCCACGGCACGCCTCAGGTGCCGGAGGACCTGCTCGAACACAACTGCCTGAGATTCAACTTTCGCCGCGCCCTGCCCGACTGGCCCTTCGTCCGCGACGGCCAGGCCTTCGCCCTGAAGATCAGCGGCAACATCGAGTGCAACAGCGGCGAGGCCCTGGCGCTGCTGGCCCGGGAAGGCGCCGGTATCGCCCGCATCGGGGAATTCAGCGTGGCCGACGACCTGCGCAGCGGCGCTCTGGTGCCGCTGCTGGAGGCCTGGAATCCGGGCGATCTGGAGCCGATCCATGCGGTGTTCGTCGGCGGCTCGACCATGCCGGCGCGGGTGCGGGTATTCGTGGATTTCCTGGTGGAACGCCTGGGCCGCTGACGCGCCCTTCGACCGGCGTCGCCCCGGTATGGGCAGGCGCTTTGCCGCCTGCGTCATTCGCCAAGCCGGTCCGCTTGTAATAGTCTGAGCAATCAACACGCTTAGATCGGGTCCGCGTCGCGGCGTCATCGCTCACGGCAAGGCCGCTCGCTGCCCGTTGCGGCGGCCCCTCCTGCCTGTCGCTGTCGCTGCCGACGGCGGTACGTCCCAGGCCCTCTTTCCTCGCCCCGCAGGAGCTCTCTTGTCCAACCTTCCCTCACCGCTGGCCTTTCTCGACGTCCCCGGTGAAATGGCCGCGCTGATGCGCCAGAAGGACTGGTCCCAGACGCCCTTCGGCCCCCTGGAGACCTGGTCGACCGCCCTGCGTTCGGCGGTCAGCATCTGCCTCGGCTCGCGCTTCCCCATCGTGCTCTACTGGGGCGAGACCCGCGCCCTGATCTACAACGACGCCTGGAGTCCGGTGCCGGGGCGCAAGCATCCCTGGGCGCTGGGGCGCGCCGGCTGGGAGGTCTGGGCGGAGATCTGGGACATCATCGGACCGATGTTCGATCACGTGATGGCCACCGGCGAGGCCACCTGGTCGGAAGACCAGTTGCTGCCGCTGAACAGATTCGGCTACGTGGAGGAGTGCTACTTCTACTACAGCTACAGCCCGGTGCGCGGCGAGACCGGCGCGGTGGAGGGCATCTTCACCGCGGTGACCGAGACCACCTACCGGGTGCTGACGGAACGGCGCGAGCGATTGCTGCGCAACGTCTCCGAAGCCACCTCGGCAACCCGCGCGGCGGTGGACGCCTGTCGCGAAGGGGTGCGCTGCCTGCATGAGGTGCCGGAGGAAGCGCCCTTCTGCCTGGCCTATCTGCGTGACGCCGCCACCGGCGCCCTGAGGCGCGTGGCCCTGGCCGGGCTGGCCGCAGACGATCCCCTCGCGCCGCTGGAGATCACGGCGGACAGCGACGCCCTGCCCTGGTCCTTTGCCGCGGCCCGCCAGGCGCCGGCGCTGATCGGCGGGCTGGCCGAGCGCCTGGGGGGCCGCCTGATCGGCACGCCCTGGCCGGAGCCGCTGGAAGAGGCCCTGGTGGTGCCCATCCCCGGCCCGCCGGGCGAGGAGCCCCATGGCTATCTGGTCGCGGGCATCAGTCCACGACGGCGGGTGGATGCCGACTACCGGAATCTCTTCGTCCGCGCCGCCGGGCACCTGGGTACCGCCATCGCCAATGCCCAGCGCTACGAGGAAGAACGCCGCCGCGCCGAGCAGCTGGCCGAACTGGACCGGGCCAAGACGGCGTTCTTTTCCAACGCCAGCCACGAATTCCGTACGCCGCTGACGCTGATGCTCGGCCCCCTGGAAGACATGCTGGCACGCCCGGATCGCACCGCGGGCGAACCCCGGGTCGGTCGCCAGGAGCTGGAACTCATCCAGCGCAACGGCCAGCGCCTGCTACGCCTGGTGAATTCGCTACTGGACTTCTCGCGCATGGAAGCCGGCCGGATGCGCGCGAGCTTCGCGCCCCTGGACCTGGCGCTCTATACCGCGGAACTCGCTAGCAGCTTTCGCTCGGCCATGGCCCGCGCCGGCCTGGCCTTCGGCATCGACTGCGGCCCCCTCGATGAACCGGTCTGGGTGGATCGCGATCTCTGGGAAAAGATCGTCCTGAATCTGGTCTCCAACGCCTTCAAGTACACCCTGGCGGGCGAGGTGCGGGTCAGCCTGCGGCGCCAGGATGGCTGTGCCGTGCTGGCTGTCGCCGACAGCGGCGTCGGCATCCCGCAGAGCGAACTGGGCAGGGTGTTCGACCGCTTCCACCGCATCGAGGGCCAGATCGGCCGGACCCACGAGGGCACCGGCATCGGCCTGGCGCTGGTCAAGGATCTCACCGAGCTGCATGGCGGCGAGGTGCGGGTCACCAGCCAGATCGGCGTGGGCACCACCTTCGAGGTGTGGCTGCCGTTCGGCCACGCCCATCTGCCCGAGGCCAACCGGGTCAGCGCCACCCAGGTGTCCACCGCCACCCGCGCCGACACCTTTGTCGCCGAGGCCCTGCGCTGGCTGCCGGACGAGCCGCTCCCCAGCGCCCCCGTGACGCGCGACGAACAGGTCGGGGGTGGCCAGGGGCGCGGCGAGCGCATCGTCCTGGCCGACGACAACGCCGACATGCGCGGCTATGTCGAACGGTTGCTCAAGGAGTCCGGCTACCAGGTGGAAGCCGTGGCCGATGGCCGCGCCGCGGTCGAGGCGGTGCAGCGGCAACTGCCGGCGCTGGTGCTGTCCGACGTCATGATGCCGGTGCTGGACGGCTTCGGCGTCCTGCGTGCCCTGCGCAGCGACGAGGGCACCGGCCAGGTGCCCATCATCCTGCTGTCGGCACGGGCCGGCGAAGAGGCCTCCATCGAAGGCATCGCCGCCGGCGCCGACGACTACCTGGTCAAACCCTTCAGCGCCCGCGAGCTGATCGCCCGGGTGGAAGGCGCCATGCGCCTGGCGCGACTCAGACGCGAGACCGCCGATGCCCTGCGCCAGGCCAACGAGGTGCTGGAAATCCGCGTCCGCGAACGCACTCGCGAGCGTGACCAGCTCTGGGCCTACAGCCACGACCTCATCGGTATCGCCGACAGCCGTGGCATCTGGGTCAGCATCAACCCGGCCTGGACCCGTACCCTGGGCTGGGCGGTGGACGAGATCATCGGCAAGACCTCGGAATGGCTGGAGCATCCCGAGGATCGCCAGCGCACCCGCCAGGAGATCGCCCAACTGGCGGCCGGCGCCGCCAGCTTCAATTTCGAGAATCGCTTTCGCACCCGCAGCGACAGCTACCGCACCCTGTCCTGGACCGCCGTGCCCGAGGGCGGCCTGCTCTATTGCGTGGCCCGTGACGTCACCGTCGAGCGCGAACGGGCGCTGGAGCTGGAACAGGCGCGGGACGCCCTGCGCCAGAGCCAGAAGATGGAAGCCATCGGCCAGCTCACCGGCGGCATCGCCCATGACTTCAACAACCTGCTCACGGCGATCACCGGCTCGCTGGAATTGCTGCAGCGCCATTTGAACGGCGAACAGCCCCGCGCCGAGCGCTACATCGGCATCGCCATCGCCTCGGCGCAGCGGGCCGCCGCCCTCACCCAGCGCCTGCTCAGCTTTGGTCGGCGCCAGGCCCTGGATCTGCAGCCGGTGGACGTGAATCGGCTGGTCACCGGCATGGAGACCCTGATCCAGCGTACCCTCAACGAGAACATCCGGCTGCAGCTGCAGCTCGATGCGGCCACCTGGTCCACCTGCAGCGATGCCAACCAGCTGGAAAACGCCCTGCTCAATCTCTGCATCAATGCCCGGGACGCCATGCCCCAGGGCGGCCAGCTGGTGATCACCACGCGCAACCTGCGTGATCCCCGGTTGCTGATGCTGCCCGAGCGCTTGAGCGGCGACTATGTCGAGCTGGCGGTAGAGGATACCGGCAGCGGCATCCCAGCCGCCGTGCTGGAACGGGTCTTCGAGCCCTTCTTCACCACCAAGCCGCAGGGCAAGGGCACGGGGCTGGGCCTGTCGATGGTCTATGGCTTCATCAAGCAGAGCGGTGGCTACATCGACCTCCACAGCGAGGAAGGCCGCGGCACCCGGGTCAGCCTGCTGTTCCCGCGCCATCAGGGTGTCGCCAGCGAAGCCGTGCCGGAGGAAGTGGCGCTGCAACCGGGTCGCGGCGAGCGGGTGCTGGTGGTGGAAGACGAACCCGGAGTGCGCCTGCTGATCGTCGAGGTGCTCAAGGACCTGGGCTATACCGCCCTCCAAGCCGAGGATGCGCCCACCGCCCTGGCGCTGCTGGAGCGCGAGCCGCAACTGGACCTGGTGGTCTCCGACGTGGGCCTGCCGGGGCTGAACGGCCGCGAGCTGGTGGAAGAGATCCGTCGCCAGCGCCCCGGCATCGCCGTGCTGCTGGTGACCGGCTACGCCGAAGAGGCCATGGACGTGCAGCGCTTCCTCGGCCAGGGCATGCAGCTGCTGCAGAAGCCCTTCGCCATCGAGGTGCTCAGCGAGCGCATCCAGGGCCTGTTGCAGGACCGTCGCGAGCACCCCTGACCAGGGTTTGCGCCCTGGGCGGGAAATCCTGGGGCTGACGCCTGTCCTATCCAGCCAGGTCGGACCGACCGCCCTCCGTCGCCAGCGGCGCGAGGGGCGGTGCGACCTCGCCTACCCCTCAGGTTTTCAGGATACCCGCGCTCCCTATGTCTTCCTCCCGCTCCACCGCTCCCGCCGCTGACCCTGATCAGAAGGCCTCCGCCCGGCGACTGATCTTCATCACCGTCCTGGTCGCCACCATGGGCGCCCTGGCCTTCGGTTACGACACCGGCATCATCGCCGGCGCCCTGCCCTTCATGACCCTGCCCGCCGACCAGGGTGGCCTGGGGCTCAACGCCTACACCGAGGGCCTGGTCACCGCCGCCTTGATCGTCGGCGCGGCCTTCGGCTCCCTGGCGGCGGGCTATCTCGCCGACCGCTATGGCCGGCGCACCACCCTGCGCCTGCTGTCGATCCTCTTCGTCGTCGGTGCCCTGGGTACCGCGGTGGCGCCCTCGGTGGAGCTGATGGTGGTCGCGCGCTTCGTGCTCGGCCTGGCGGTGGGCGGCGGTTCGGCCACGGTGCCGGTGTTCATCGCCGAGATCGCCGGGCCCAAGCGGCGTGGCCGGCTGGTGAGCCGCAACGAGCTGATGATCGTCAGCGGCCAGCTGCTGGCCTATGTGCTCAGCGCGCTGCTCGCCTGGCTGGTGCACGACAACGGCATCTGGCGCTACATGCTGGCCATCGCCATGGTGCCGGGCATCCTGCTGTTCGCCGGCACCTTTCTGCTGCCCACCTCGCCGCGCTGGCTGGCGGCCAAGGGCCGGATCGAAGAAGCCGAAGCCGTGCTGGAACGCCTGCGTGACACCCCCGAGGAGGTGAAGCGGGAGGTCAAGGAGATGCGCGAGAGTGAGGAGCAGGCCAAGCATCGGCCGCCCTTGCGCGAGCTGCTCAGCCAGGGCTGGGTGGTCAAGTTGCTGCTGCTGGGCATCGGCCTGGGCTTCGTCGCCCAGTTCACCGGGGTCAACGCCTTCATGTACTACACCCCGATCATCCTCAAGAGCACCGGCATGGGCACCAGCGCGGCCCTGACCGCCACCATCGGCAACGGCGTGGTCTCGGTGATCGCCACCCTGCTGGGTATCTGGGCCATCGGCCGCGCCGGGCGCCGCACCCTGCTGCTGGTCGGCCTGGTGATCGTGGTGCTGGCGCAACTGGCGCTGGGCAGCGTGCTGCTGTGGCTGCCGCAGAACCTCACCCAGAGCTACCTGGCGCTGGCCTGCATCCTGGTGTTCCTGCTGTTCATGCAGATGTGCATCGCGCCGGTGTACTGGCTGCTGATGTCCGAGCTGTTTCCCAACCAGGTCCGTGGTCTGCTGACCGGGGTGGCGGTGGCCGTGCAGTGGCTGTGCAACGCCACCGTGGCCTTCAGCTTTCCGGTGGCTCTGGAAGCCATCGGCAACTACACCTTCTATGTTTTCGCCGCCATCAATGTGGGGTCACTTCTGTTCGTCTATTTCTGCTTGCCGGAGACCCGGGGCAAGTCGTTGGAAGAAATCGAACGCCATCTGAAGAAAGAGTTATAGCGGGTCGTTAGCTGACCGATCGACGATTTTCCGGCTTACTGCGGACCAAATGGAATAATTTTTCTTGCCGTATCAAGTCGGAATTATCCAGGCCGATGCAGAGTGAAGGCATGCTGCCGTCACTCTTCGCGCCAGGGCGCGACCGGGGCTTTCGATGAACATCAAACAAAAACTCACCTCGCTTTTCGCGGTAACCGCCTGCCTCCCGGTGATCCTGGTGGCGGGCGTGGTCATCATGAACGTGCGCAGCCAGGCCACCGGGGACTTCCTCGACGGTAGCGGGCGCGAAATCCGTCAGATCGATCGCAACATCCAGCAGTTCTTTGCCGGCATCCAGCAGAACGTCGACTACCTGGCCAAGGAGCCGAGCATCCTGGCCCTGGATGGCCTGAAGAACTACCAGGGCGCGGATGCCGCCCAGCAGCCGCAGACCGAAGCCGGCCAGCAGGCGGTGAGCTATTTCACCCGCTTCGCCAAGACCCACCCCACCACGGCCTATCTGTCGATCGGCCTGACCGATGGCAGCTACGCCAGTTGGCCGGACGACGCCAAGCTGGCCAACTACGACCCGCGCGTGCGCCCTTGGTACCAGGCGGCCATGAACAATCCGGGCAAGGTGGTGCGTACCCCGGCCTACTACTGGGCGACCGACGACGTCTCGCTGATGGGCATCGTCCGGACCATGGAAGACGCCAGCGGCAAGGTCCGCGGTGTGGTGGGCCTGGATATCTCGCTCAAGCAGCTCACCGATCTGGTCAAGAGCATCACCCTGGGCCAGAGCGGCTACCTGATGCTGGTGGAAGAGAATGGCAACGTGCTGGTCGACCCGCGCGATCCCAAGCACAACTTCAAGCAGCTCAAGGAGCTGGGCGACGCCTACCAGACCCTCAGCGGCATCCAGAGCGGCCTGGGCGAGGTCACCCTCAATGGCACCGACTACATGGTCAACGTCTATCAGGCCAAGGACCTCGGCTGGAAATTCATCGGCCTGATCGAGCGTAACGAGGTGATGGGCAAGGCCACCGCCCTGACCTGGCAGATCGCCGGCATCACCGCCGTACTGGCGCTGTTGTTCGCCGTGCTCGGTGCGGCCTTTGCCGGCATGATCGTGCGACCGATCCGTGGCGTCTCCGCCGGTCTCGAATCCATCGCCCAGGGCGAAGGCGATCTGACCAAGAGCCTCAACGTCCAGGGCAAGGATGAAACCGCCGCCCTGGCCGGCTGGTTCAACCAGTTCCTCGCCAGCATCCGCCAACTGGTGCAGCGTATCGGCCAGGCCTCCACCGACCTGCAGCAGGCGTCGCAGACCACCACCCAGGCCGCCGCCAGCATGAACGAGGTGGCCGGGCGCCAGCGCGAGGCCGTGGAAATGGTCTCCACCGCCTTCAACGAGATGGTCGCCACCTCCAACGAAGTGGCGCGTTCCTGCAGCCACGCCGCGGCCTCCGCCGACGCCGGTCACCACCGGGTGCAGGAAGGCTACGGCCAGATCGAGAAGGCCACCGGCAACGTCAATCGCCTCAGCGGCAGCCTGGCCGAGTCGGCCCAGGCCATGGCGGTGCTGGAGCAAGACAGTCACAACATCAACACCATCCTCGACACCATCCGCGGCATCGCCGAACAGACCAACCTGCTGGCGCTCAACGCCGCCATCGAAGCGGCCCGTGCCGGTGAACAAGGTCGTGGCTTCGCGGTGGTGGCCGACGAGGTCCGCGCCCTGGCCAAGCGCACCGCCGATTCCACCGGCGAGATCGACGGCCTGCTCGGCAACCTGGCGCGCAAGACCCAGGAGGTCACCCGCCAGATCGAGACCAGCCTGGAGCTGTCGCAGACCAGCGTGGCCTCCATCAGCGAGGCGCGTGGCAGTTTCGAAGGCATCCGCCAGTCGGTGGACGAGATCCGCGATCAGGCGCTGCAGATCGCCGCGGCAGCCGAGGAGCAGCACCAGGTGGCCGAAGACATCAACCGCCACATCGCCCAGATCCAGGACGATGCCCAGCAGGTGGAAGGCCTGGCCCAATCCACCACCCGCGACTCCTCGCGCCTGTCGCAGCTGTCGGGCGAGCTGGATGGACTGGTGAGACGCTTCAAGGCCTGATGGCTGGTTGAGCGAGCGAAAGCCCCGCGGGTGATCCCGACGGGGCTTTTTTTGTGTGGCCGAATGGGGCAGAACGTACCGTTGGGCTTCGCTGCGCTCAGCGCCAACCTACGGGTGCACCGTAGGTTGGGTTGAGACGGCCCTATCGTCGAAGCCCAACACCCCTCACCTCAAGCCCCGGACGGCGAACCCTGGTCGCGATCGCCGCGCAGGCTGCTGTGGGCCGCCTGGCAGATCTCGCGCAGGCCGCTCTTGAGGCCCTCTTCGAGGGTGGGGTGATAGAAGGGCATGTCGAGCAGCGAACTGGCGGTCTCGCCATGGATCAGCGCCAGCACCAGCAGGTGGCCGATATGGTCCATGCCCGGCCCGACCATGGCGGCGCCGGTGAGCTTGCCGGTGCCTGGCTCGGCATAGAAGCGGACGATGCCCTGGTTGCGCGCCTCGACCCGGGCGCGGCCCTGGTCATGGTAGGAGGAGGTGCCGATCAGGCTGTCGTCATCGGGCGGACTGCCCAATACGGCCACCGGCGGATCGGTGAAGATCAGCGAAAACAGCGGCGATCTCGGTGTGGGCCGTACCTCGGGATAGCAGGCGGCATTGTGCCCGGCGATGGCGCCCTCGTCGGAGGCTTCATGGAGAATCGGCCGGTCATGGTCGGCATCGCCAGCGATGAAGATCGACGAGGACCCGCACTGCAGTGTCTTGGGGTCGTAGACCGGCGTGCCATGGTCGTCCAGCTCGATGCCGGTGGTTTCCAGGCCCAGGCCCTTGAGTCGCGGCGGACGGCCGGCGGCCACCAGCACATAATCGAAGTCGCCTTCGCCGGTCGCGGCACCGGACCAGGACAGCCGCACGCCCGCGCCCTCACGGCGGGCATCCACCTCGACATTCAGGTACAGGGTCAGGTCCTGCGCCAGGATCTTGCGCAGCTCGGCCTTGACCTCGGCGTCCTTGAGCGCACCCAGGCCATCATCCTGACCGAACAGGGTGACAGCCACTCCGAGCCGGGCCATGGCTTGGGCCAGTTCCAGGCCTACAGGACCGGTGCCGATCACCGCTAGGGAACGTGGCAGATCGGCCAGCTCGAAGAGCGTCTCGTTGGTCAGGGCCCGGTCGCCGAGCGCATCGAAAGGCTCGGGGACCAGGGGATAGGAGCCGGTGGCGATGATCACGCTACGAGCCTTAACAGTCTTACCATTACTGAGCTGTAGTCGATCCGGCGCCACGAAGCGAGCGGTGGCGTGCTGGGCAACACCCTCGGGCAATTGCTCGAACCCCTCCTTGGTGGCGGCAACGAAATGATCGCGCTCACGTCGTACCCGCGCCATGACGGCTGCGCCATCGACGCCCACGTTGCCCACCTCGATGCCAAAGACGCCGGCGCGCTGGACGGCATGATGGGCCTCGCCGGCGACGATCAGCAACTTTGAAGGCATGCAGCCCACCGAGGCACAGGTAGTGCCGGCCCAGCGGTCATCGATCAACAGGGTGCTGGCGCCCTGGCGTCGGGCGGCGCGTTCGGCGGCGAGGCCCGCGGTTCCGGCGCCGATCACGGCGACGTCGCACTGCAGATCGGCGGGGGTCGAAGCGGCTACAGGGTCACTCATCTCATCACCTGAGGTTACGGAGGGTCACCCGACTCGCGCCAGGACTCCAGCTAGTGACCCCAAGCGCAGCGTTGAGGTTGCATCCTCAAGGCGTGACCCACTTCGACAAAAAACCGACAATTCTTGTCAGGACCGTCAAATTCTATGCCACTCGTCACCTTATACTGGCGATCTGGAACCATTGAGGCTTCATATCCTCAATTAGCCAACTTATATGGACGCAGGCATTCACATGGAACGTGACATCAGCAAGATTCCGCTCATCAACGATTGGTCCTACCTGATCGCTCTGGAAACCGGTCTGTTCACCCGTGGTGAACTCAGCGGTACGGTGCTCAAGGCGCTCAACGACCAGGCCCGCCTGCTCTCCCGTCGCTACCTGGTGCAGAAGTCCAAGCTGGACGTACGCAAGCTGTCGCCGGCCGAGACCGAGATCCTCGATACCCTCAGCGACACCGCCGCCAGTCTGAGACGCCGCCAGCGGCTGCCGCACAACATCGTCAAGAGTCTCAGAGCCGGCGGCCTGATCGCCGCCGTCGAGCGCAGCGTCTGCGCCTCGGGCATCCTGCAGTGCCACAACGGCTTCTATGAAGACGGCCTGGAGCCGGGCGCCTTCGAACGGATCGTCATGCGCCACCCACAGGAATTCGGCGATCACGCCCGCCAGAGCGCCGCCCTCTATTTCGCCCAGGAGCCCTTCGCCATGGAACAAGCGCAAGAAGCGCACGACCAGCCGCTGCAGGCCAGCGCCTGATGCACGAGGCGCGTGCAGCGCAAGGGGCGGCCGGGAGGCCCCAGACCCCGTTCGCCTGCGCGCGTCTCGTCGCCCCCGTCGCCTCTCGCGGTACCGCTCTCCCGGAGTCCTGGCGCATGACGCCCGCTTTCGCGCCGCTCAGCCCCCCATAGCCCCTGCCCTCGCCGGCTGGCCGATCTCGCTGATCGTGTCGGCTGTCGCCCTTTCGTTGCCGGTATAGCCGGCAGCGGCCTTTGCCTGCGTCCGTCGCGCTGACGGACGTTCCCGCCGATGCCGTGTGCGTCGCCGTCCGCCTGGAGTCCGCTCCCGGGCGGCGGCCGCGGCATGGGCCACGGCTGCGAGGAGCAGACATGACCACCGCCCACGTCCCCCAGGGACGCAACAACTTCGATTTCCTGAGATTCGCCGCGGCCTCCACCGTGGTGATCGGCCACGGCTTCTGGCTCTCGGGTCACATCGGCGCCGAGCCGATCCTCAACTTCACCGGTTTCACCGACGCGGCCAACATCGCCGTCTATGTGTTCTTCGTGATCAGCGGCTTCCTGATCACGGCGTCCTTCCAGCGCAGCCGCAATCCGCTGGATTTTCTCGCCAAGCGCGCCCTGCGGATTTTTCCGGCCTTGATCGTTTCGGTGCTCTTCTCGGTGCTGGTGGTGGGCTGGCTCGCCACCAGTCGCGAGACGAGCGCCTACTTCAGCGATCGCCAGACCCTGGGCTTCTTCAAGAACATCCTCTTGATGACGCGCTTCGAACTGCCCGGCGTCTTCACCGGCAATCCCTTTCCCGACACGGTGAACGGCAGCTACTGGACCCTGCCCTACGAGGTCTTCATGTACCTGTCGCTGCTGATCATCGGGGTGCTGGGGCTGCTGACCCGCTCGGTGGTCATGGCCACCCTGGTGGTGCTGGTGGTGGGCAACTTCCTGCTGCTGCCGCAGATGGGCATCGCCAGCTTCGTGCTGCACAAGGTGTTCAGCCTGGGCATGTTCTTTTTCGCCGGTGCCCTGCTGCAACTGGCCGGGCCGCGCATCCCCTGGCGGCTGGACCTGGCCCTAGCGCTCTGTCTGCTGTCGCTGGCAGCCATCGTCTGGCACGTGCTGCCGGTGATCCACCTGGTGTCCCTGGCCTATGTGATCATCTACCTGGCCCAGGTACAGGTACCGGTGCTACACGGCTTCGGCCGCTTCGGCGACTATTCCTACGGCCTCTACCTGTTCAACTTCCCGGTCCAGCAGTTGCTCATGCACTGGTTTCCCGACAGCTTCTCGCTGCCCGGTTTCCTGGTGGTGAGCTACGTCCTGACCCTGGGCCTTGCGGTGCTGTCCTGGCACCTGATCGAGGCGCCGGCATTGAAATTCAAGCCGCGGCGCCAGGCCCCCACCGCGCCGGTGGCCCCCGCCTGACGCGCAACGGCCGGTCGACTCAGCCGAGGCGACCGGCCAGGGCGAACCCGGCCAGGGTCAGCAGCAGCGATCCCAGCACATGGGCGGTGATGGTGAGCGCCGCCCAGCCCAGGCGACCGCTCTGCAGCAGCGTCACCACCTCGGCGGAAAAGGTCGAGAAGGTGGTGAAGCCGCCGCAGAAGCCGGTCACCAGGAGCAGTTTCCATTGCACGTCCAGCCCCGGATAGCGAGCGAACAGCCCCAGCGCCAGACCGATGACGAAGCCGCCGACCAGGTTCACCAGCAGGGTGCCCATCGGCAGCAGCGGGAACAGTGCATTCAGCCGCAGACCGACCCACCAGCGGCAGGCGCTCCCCAGGGCACCGCCGAACATCACCGCGAACAGCGCATAGGGCATCTCGAACTCCTCTCAACGACGACGGGCGGCGACCAGCAGCACGGCGATGCCGGCCAGGGCTGACAGTAGCGAGCCCAGCAGCACCCCGATCTTGACCTCGTCGACCAGGAAGGGCGCACCCGGAAAGGCCAGGGCACCAATGAACAGGCTCATGGTAAAGCCAATCCCGCAAAGCAGGGCCACGCCATAGAGCTGCAGCCAGCTGGCACCCTCCGGCAGCCGCGCCAGGCCACTGCGGATAGCCAGCAGCGCCATCAGCGAGATGCCCACCTGCTTGCCGAGAAACAGCCCCAAGGCGACGCCCAGCGGCACCGGGTCCAGCAGATTGCCAAGGGAAATGCCGGCCAGGGAGACCCCGGCATTGGCGAAACCGAACACGGGCACGATGAGGAAGGCCACCCAGGGGTGCAGCACGGATTCCAGCCGGAGCAGCGGCGAGGCGTCGTCGGCCGCGCTATCGCCCAGGGGAATGAACAACGCCAGGATCACCCCGGCCAGGGTCGCATGGATGCCCGAGCGCAGCATGCAGAACCACAGCAGCGCCCCGACCAGCAGATAGGGCAGCAGGGCGGTGACCTTGAGGCGGTTGAGCACGAACAGCACCGCCACCAGCCCTGCCGCGGCCAGCAGCATGCTGGCGGAGAGATCGCTGGTATAGAACAGGGCGATGATCAGCACCGCGCCGAGGTCGTCGAGGATGGCCAGCGCCGAAAGGAAAACCTTGAGCGACACCGGCACCCGCGACCCCAGCAGCGACAGCACGCCGAGGGCGAAGGCGATGTCGGTGGCGGCGGGAATCGCCCAACCCGAGAGGGTCTGGGGATCGTGGCGATTGACCAGGGCATAGAGCAGCGCCGGCACCAGCATGCCGCCCAGGGCCGCGAGGCCCGGCAGGGCGCGATCGCCCCAGCTGGCGAGTTGGCCGACCGCCATCTCGCGCTTGATCTCCAGGCCCACCAGCAGAAAGAAGAGGGCCATCAGGCCGTCGTTGATCCAGTGACCGACGGAGAGCCCGCCGACGTACCAGTGCAGGCTGGCGAAGTAGCCCTCGGCCAACGGCGAGTTGGCGACGATGAGGGCGATGGCCGCGGCGACCATCAATACGATGCCGCCGGCGGCCTCGGCGGCGCAGAAGCGCTGAACGAAGGCCAGGGCCTTGGTGGGGGATAGCAGGGATGACATGGGCAGCAGGACTCCTGCGCGGCGGCCCGACCTGCGCTCGATTCAACCTGTCCTACCGCGCGACTGCGGCGACACCCAGCCGATAATCCTACTACGGCGGACGGCCCCTCGCAGTAGAAAATCCACCTGGGGCGGCAGACGCTCTGGAGCGCTGCCTGACCCCTGGAAGAGGCGGCACAGGGACCGGTTCGGTCTTGCCAGGGCGGCGTACAGGGAGGACCATCAGCGCCCTCGTTCTGCCTAGCAGCTGCTTTCCCATGTCCCAGGAACCCCTTACGCCGTCCCCCTCGCCCTCCCTTTCCGCGCGCCTGGTCCAGGGCCTGCGGGCCTTCTGGCCCGCGCCGCTACCCATCGACGGGCGCGAGCGACTACGCGCCAGCCTGGGCGCCGGCCTCGGCATCCTGCTCGCGGCGCTGCTGGCGGCCTGGTGGCTGGAAGGCCAGCCGGTGCATCAGCACGGCGCCCTGGCACTGGCCCTGGTGGCGCCGCTGGGCGCCAGCGCCGTGCTGGTGTTCGCCCTGCCCTCCAGTCCCCTGGCGCAGCCCTGGTCGGTGGTGGGTGGCAATACCCTGGCGGCGCTGATCGGCATCGCCTGCGCGCGGTGGATTCCCGAAGCCAATCTGGCCGCCGCGGTGGCGGTCGCCCTGGCCATCGCCGCCATGTTCGCCCTGCGCTGCCTGCACCCTCCGGGCGGCGCCTCGGCGCTGCTGATGGTGCTCATCGGTGCCCAGGATTTCAGCTATGCCTGGAGTCCGGTGGCGCTGGACTCGCTGCTGCTGGTGAGCGCCGGTCTGCTCTACAACAACCTGACCCGGCGCCCCTGGCCCCATGTGCCACGCCCGGCCGAGCCGAGCAGCGAAACGCGCCTGCAGCGCGCCGACCTGGACGCCGTGCTGGCGCGCTACAACCAGGTGCTGGACATCAGCCGCGACGACCTCGCCGAATTGCTCGAACAGGTGGAGGCGCGCGCCTACCAGCGCAAGATGGGCGAATTGCGCTGCGCCGACGTCATGAGCCAGCAACCGGTGACGGCCCGTGCCGAGATGCCGCTGCAGGAAGCCTGGGCGCTGATGCGCGCCCGGCGCATCAAGGCGCTGCCGGTGGTGGATCGCCAGGGCTATCTGCTGGGCATCGTCACCGTCGCCGATTTCATGCGGCAGATCGACCTGGACGTGCACGAGGGCCTCGGCTGGCGCCTGCGCTCCCTGGTCCGGCCGAAGGCGCGCCAGGACGAACACAGCGTCGGCCGCATCATGACCCGTACCGTGCGGGTGGCCAGCGCCGACCGCTTGCTGATCGATCTGGTACCGGTGTTTTCCGAGAACGGCCACCGCCACATCCCCATCATCGACAGCTCGCGCCGCCTGGTGGGCATCATCACCCAGTCGGATCTGATCCGGGCGCTGTACCAGGCGGTGCGCGTCTAACGATTCAGACCTGGAAGCGGTTCACCAGCCCCTGCAGATCCACCGCCAGCCGGGACAATTCCTGGCTGGCGGCACTGGTCTGGCGCGCACCGTCGGCGGACTGGGTGGAGAGATCGCGGATGTTGACCAGGTTGCGATCCACTTCGCGGGCCACCTGGGCCTGCTCCTCGGCCGCGCTGGCGATCACCAGGTTGCGCTCGTACATCTCGCCGATGCGGCTGTTGATCTCGTCCAGCGCCACCCCGGCGGTTTCCGCCAGGGCCCGCGTGGCCTGGGCGCGCTGACTGCTGCTGTGCATGGAGCCCAGGGCCTGGCTGGCGCCGCTGCGCATGCCCGAGACCATCTGCTCGATCTCCAGGGTGGACTGCTGGGTACGGCTGGCCAGGGCTCGCACCTCGTCGGCCACCACGGCGAAGCCACGCCCGGCCTCACCGGCCCGCGCCGCCTCGATGGCGGCGTTGAGCGCCAGCAGGTTGGTCTGCTCGGCGATGGCGCGAATGACGTCGAGCACCTTGCCGATGTCCTGGGACTGCTCGGCCAGGCGCTGGACCACCGTCCCGGTAGCCGCGACCTCGTCGGACAGCGCCTCGATGGCGCCCAGGGTTTCCGCGACGCGGGTCTGGCCCTGCTGCGCGGCCTGGCTGGAGGCCCGCGAAGCCTCGGAGGTGGAGACGGCGTTGCGCGCCACCTCGTCCACCGCGGTGCTCATCTCGGTAACGGCGGTAGCGGCCTGTTCGATCTCCTGGTTCTGCTGCTGCAGGCCCTGGCCCGCGGCCTCGGTGACCGCATTGAGCTCTTCGGCGGCAGTGGCCAACTGGGTGGAGGAGCCGGCGATGCGCGAGAGGGTCTCACGCAACTGCCCCTGCATCTGCTGCAAGGCGCGCTGCAATTCGCTCACCTCGTCACGCCCCTGCACCGCCAGGGTCTGGGTCAGGTCGCCCTGGGCGACACGGCGGGCGGCCAGCAGCGCCTCGCGCAGCGGTCCGACGATGCTGCGGGTCAGCAGCCAGGCCATGAGCACCGTGGCCAGGGCGGCCAGGACGATCACCGCGATGACGATCAGCCGTGAGGCCTCATAGCGGTCCGCCGAGACCTTGCCATCGCGTTCGATACCCTCGGCATAGAGGTCGCCCAACTCGCCCAGCTGCTTGCCGGTGCCGTCCACCACCGGTTTCATGTCCACCAGGGTCAGTTTGTTGAGCGCGACGGTATCGCCCCGCCGCGCCAGGGCGAAGGACTCGGTCATGCCCTGCTGATAGGTGGCGAAATCGCGCTTGAACAGGTCCCAGCGCTGGTGCTCCTCGGGGGTGTCGACAAAGACCTCATAGGCCTTGATGCCCTCCATGAGCACCTTGTTGCGCGCCTCGTACTGGCTGACATAGGTGTCGATGTTGCGCGGTTCCGGGTCCAGCGCCAGCCGCAAGGAGATGGTGCGGATGCGCAGCATGTTCTCGCGGATGGCGTCCACCGCGCGGATGCTCGGCACCCAGTCGCGCTCCGTCACCACCTGGCGTTCGCGGATACCCGCCATCTGCGCCAGGGAAAACAGGCCGAGAAAAGCCACCATCAGGGCGATCAGGCCGAAGCCCAGCGCGGCGCGGGGCGCGATATTGCAGTTGCGTAACAGCATGGAATCTCCGTGGCCGCTGGCCCTGTTGTTGTCTGACAACATATATCGGCCAGGACACCCTGCCCTTTAGCGCAGCGGTTGCAGCGAACCTCGCCGCGTTTTCGTCGTCTCACAGGCACTGTCGCCCATTCCGGGCGACCTGCCAGGAATGTTCGGATGAAAACCGGTCCCTCTCGCGCCTCCCCGTTCTCCGCGCCTCGTGCGCTGCTCGCCAGCCTGGTCCTGGGTGGCGGTCTGCTCCTCGCGGGCTGCGCCGGCAATCCGCCGACCGCGCAGATGGCCGTGACCCAATCGGCCGTCAACGAAGCCGTGAGCGGCGGCGGCAACCAGTTCGCCCCGATTGAGACCAAGTCGGCCCAGGACAAGTGGACCCAGGCCCAGGCGGCGCTTTCCAACGAGAAATACGACGACGCCAAGCGCCTGGCCGAGCAGGCCGAGTGGGATGCCCGCCTGGCGACTCGCAAGACCCAGGCCGCCAAGGCCGCGGCGGCGCTGCAGGATGCCCAGAACAGCATCCAGCAGATCCGCGAGGAAGGTCAGATCAACCTCCAGCTGCAACAGAATCTACAGAAAAAGGTGCAGCAGTAAGGCTGCCCGCTCTCTTGAAGGACGAAACCCATGCGTAAACGTTTTCTGCTTCCGGTACTGTCGGCCCTGACCCTCACCCTGGCCGCCTGCGCCACCCCGCCCAACCCCAACCTGGAAAAGGCGCGCAACGACTACGCCGCCCTCGAATCCCAGCCCCAGGCCACCCAGCTGGCGGCGCTGGAAACCAAGGATGCCGGCACCTGGCTGGCCAAGACCGACAAGGCCTACAAGGACGGTGAGAACGAGCGCACCGTCGACCAGCTGGCCTACCTGACTCAGCAACGCATCCAGACCGCCATGCAGACCATCAAGCTGCGCATGGCCGAGGCCGAGCTGAAGAAGGTCGATGCCCAGCGCGGCGAAACCCGCCTGAACACCCGCACCGAGCAGCTGCAGCAACTGCAGAAGGCGATCAAGTAAGGCCATGGGCGCAGGACTCCTTCGGGAATCCTGCGCCCGGCACCGTGGTCCTCTACAGACCCGCGAGCGTCTTGCTCGCCATAGTCCGGAGGATCTTTCATGCACGCCATACGCCTACGCAAACCCGGTGGTCTGGATCAGCTGGAACACTGTGAACTGCCCGATCCCGGTCAGCCCGGAGCCGGCGAGATCCGCGTGCGGATCAAGGCCAGCTCGCTGAATTTCCATGATCTGGGCGTGGTGCTCGGCAAGATGCCGACCACCGATGGGCGCATTCCCATGTCCGATGGCGCCGGGGTGGTCGAGGCCGTGGGCGCAGGCGTCAGCGAATTCACCGTGGGCGATCAGGTGGTCTCGACCTTCTTTCCCCAGTGGCTGGACGGCGAGCCGACAATCGACGATTTCTCCACCACGCCCGGCGATGGCATCGACGGCTTCGCCTGCGAGGTGGTGGTGCGCCCGGCCACGGCCTTTACCCGCGCGCCCAAGGGCTACAGCCATGCCGAGGCGGCGACCCTGACCACCGCCGGGCTCACCGCCTGGCGTGCCCTGGTGGTGGACGGCAATCTCAAGGCCGGTGACAGCGTGCTGGTCATGGGCACCGGTGGGGTGTCCATCTTCGCCCTGCAGCTGGCCAAGGCCATGGGCGCCACGGTGATCGCCACCTCTTCGTCGGACGAGAAGCTGCAGCGTGCCTATGCCTTGGGCGCCGATCACCTGATCAATTACCGCGACGAGCCGGAATGGGGCGCCAAGGTACAGGCCATCACCGGGGGGCGCGGCGTCGACATCGTGGTGGAAGTGGGCGGCCCGGCGACGCTGGCGCAATCCATCCAGGCCGCGCGTATCCATGGTCATCTGGCGCTGATCGGCGTGCTCACCGGCGTCGAGGGCCAGGTCCCCACCGCCAATCTGATGCGTCGGCACCAACGACTGCAGGGGTTGATCGTCGGCAGTCGCCGCCATCAGCAGGAGATGATCCAGGCGCTGGAGAGTAACGGGATCAAGCCGGTCATCGATCGCGGCTATCCCCTGGCCGAGATCGCCGAGGCCTTCGCCTTCCAGAAGGACGGCAGCCATTTCGGCAAGATCGTCTTGGAGATCTGACAATGGTCAGACGAAAGCCAGACTGAGACCGACAGGGCTCTGCTAGACTTCCGGAATTGCCTCATCGCGTTCCGGATGTCCCGATGACTTCGTCTACCGCCCTGCCCTATGCCGTCGTCATCGAAGACAACAGTCTGCTCGCCGAGCTGCTGGGCAATCATCTCGAAGAACAATTGCAGTGGGCCTGTACCCGCTTCGACAATGCCGACGATGCCCTGGTGCATCTGCTGCAATGCCAGGAAGCGCCGGCCCTGGTCGTTACCGATCACCTGATGCCCGGCCAGTTGCGCGGCGGCGAGCTGGCGCAGATGCTGCTGCAGCGCTGGCCCGAGTTGCCCATGGTGATCACTTCCGGCTACGGCTACGAAATCACCACCACGTTGCCCCCTCAGGTGATCTTCCTGCAGAAGCCCTGGACGCTGGATGAGGTGGATTCGGCGGTACGCCTGGCGCGAGCGCGTCAGGCAGGCGACTAGACGCCCAGCTGCCCGCAGGCCTTCAGCAACTGGTCGATGGTCCAGGGCTTGGGCAGGAACAGCGCTCGGTCTTCGCGTTCGGCATATTGCTGGCCGGTGTATCCAGAGGACACCAGGATCGGCAACTGTGGAAAACGTTGGCGGACCTGTTTGGCCAGGGCGAGGCCATCCAACCGACCGGGCATGCGCACATCGGTGAACAGCAGATCGGGCGGCAGCGGATCGGCTTCGAACCAGCACCAGGCGGCATCGGCGGTGTCGAACGACTGGACGGCGTAGCCTTCCATTTCGAACACCTCCGTCGCCAGCGAGCGCAGTACGGGATCGTCTTCGACGACCAGCACAGTGGTAACGGCTGCGGAAGAAACTACATCGGTCATGGCAACGCTACTTCATTAGTACGACTAAATAGACCGAAATTACTCGAATTGGATCACAACCCTCGGATGGACGGCTGGCCGGTTGGTACTGGCACTTGTCTGATGCCGCAGCGGCTACTTAATTCCCTGTCTGTCGGAAAAAGGTGCCGGCAGATCGCTGGCCGGCGCCCGACTCTCCTACTCTAAGGCTCTCGCTGGACGTCACCGCCGTCTGCTTTCGCTGCCCACCTGTTCGAAAGATCCCATGGCTGAATCCGCTCTCTCTCACGCTGAACTCCAGGCCGAAGTACGCCGCCTGCGCGCCGCGCTCGACCAGTGCACCGCGCTGCCGCCCCAGGACGCCCAACGGCGCCTGGCAATCTTCGATGGCGCCATCGATTTCGCCATGATCGTGCTCGATCCGGCCGGAGTGATCGCCGACTGGAACAGCGGCGCCGAGCGCCTGCTGGGCTGGACCGCCGCGGAGATTCGCGGTGCACCGGCGGAGCGCTTCTTCACCCCGGAAGACAACCAGAGCGGCCGCGCCTCGCTGGAAATGCGGCTGGCCCTGCAGGACGGCCGTGCCGAGGACGAGCGCTGGCACCTGCGCCGCGATGGCACTCGCTTCTGGGCCAGTGGCGAGATGCATCCGCTGCACGACGACGCCGGTACCCATACCGGCTTCGTCAAGATCCTCCGCGACCGCACGTCCCAGCACCTGGCCGGCGAGGCCCTGCGCGACAGCCAGCGCTACGTGGGCGAGGTACAGCAGCAGCTGGCGGAGAGCGAGCGCTACTGGCGTGGCCTGTTCGAGCAACTGGACGAGGGCTTCATCCTCGGCACCATCCTGCGCGATGACCAGGGCCGCGGCCGGGATTGGCGCTATGACCAGGTCAACCGGGCCTGGTGCACGCACTTCGGCTTGAGTGCGCAACAGGCGGTCGGCCAGACCGCGCGCAGCCTGTTTCCCGATCTCGAAGACCTCTGGGTGGAAGACTTCACCCGGGTGGTGGATACCGGCCAGTCGTTCAGCTACGTGCGGCAATTCCAGCACAACGGGCGCTGGTACGAAGGCCATGCGCACAAGGCCGGTCCCGACAGCTTTCTGGTGCTGTTCCTGGATGTCACCGAGCGCGAGCAGGCCGCCCAGGCGACCCGCGACGAAGAGCGCTATCGCAGGGCCCTGGCCGAACTCGGTGAAGGCTTCAGCCAGCTGGGCGACATCGAAGCCGTCACCGACCTCGCCTGCGCCACCCTGGGTACCAGCCTGGATGCCCACCTGGTGGGCTATGGCCTGGTGGACGCCGAGGCCGAGACCATCACCGTGGGGCGCGACTGGACGATCCCGGGCGCCCGCAGCCTGATGGGCACCCTGAATTTCCACGACTACGGCAGCTACAGCGAGTCTTTCAAGCGCGGCGAAACCGTGGTGATCGAGGATGTGCACGCGGACCCGCGCGCCCGTGACAACCTCGCGGCGCTGCAACGCCTGGAGACCCGTGCCCTGGTCAACTTGCCGCTGTTCGAGCACGGCAACCTGGTGGCCCTGCTCTATGTCGGTTCCAGTCAGCCGCGGCGCTGGACGCCGGCCGAGTTGCAATTCATCCGCGAGGTCGCCAATCGCACCCGCTCGGCGACGGCGCGGCTGACCGCGGAACGTGCACTGCGCGACAGCGAACTCAATCTGCGCCTGGTGGCCGACACCCTGCCCTGCCTGATCGCCTTCGTCGATCGCGACCTGATCTATCGCTTCGCCAACGTCGAGGCGCCCAAGTGGTTCAAGGATGCGCCGCAGAGCATCCTCGGTCGCAGCATGGCCGAGGTCTTCGCGCCGGAGCTGTTCGCTGCCCGCCGCCCGGCCATCCAGGCCGCCCTGGACGGCACCCCGGCGCGGCTGGATCTGCCCTGGGCCTGGCCGGACGGCCGGCGACGCATCGCCGACATCCACTATCGGCCGCGGCGGGATGGGCGCGGCGCGGTGGACGGCTTCTATGTCTTCGCCCAGGACGTCACCGTCCAGCGCGACGCCCAGGCGCTGATCCAGGCGCAGAATCTCAGCCTCAGCCAGGAAGTCCAGGCGCGCACCGCCGAACGCGACCGGCTCTGGGCGCTCAGCGAGGACCTGCTGCTCACCGCCGACTTCGCCGGGCAGCTGCTGCGGGTGAGCCCATCCTGGTCGCGCGGCCTGGGCTATTCCGAGGCCGAGTTGCTCAGCCGCCCCTACACCGAACTCATTCACCCCGACGATCTACCGGGCGTGCTGGTAGCGCTGGACGACCTGCGCCGCAGCGGCCTGCCGACCCGGGTGGAGAATCGTGTCCAGGCGGCGAATGGCAGCTGGCGCTGGCTGTCCTGGACGCTGTCGCTAGACACTGATCAGGAGCACGTCACCGGTGCCGGGCGCGATATCACCCGCGAGAAGGACGCCGCGGAGACCCAGGCGCTGCTGGAAGAGCAGCTGCGCCAGTCGCAGAAGATGGAAGCGGTCGGCCAACTCACCGGCGGCCTGGCCCACGACTTCAACAACCTGCTCGCCGGCATCGTCGGCAGTCTGGACCTGCTCACGGTGCGCATCGGCCAGGGTAGGCTGAACAACCTTGAACGCTACACCACCGCCGCCCAGGGCGCCGCCATCCGCGCCGCCGCCCTGACCCACCGGCTGCTAGCCTTTTCCCGCCGGCAGACGCTGGATCCCAAGCCCACCGACGTCAATCGTCTGGTGGCCGGCATGGAAGACCTGATCCGCCGCACGGTGGGTCCGGCGATCCAGATCGAGGTGGTGGCCAGCAGCGAACTCTGGTCGACCCTGGTCGATCCGCCGCAGCTGGAAAATGCCCTGCTCAATCTCTGCATCAATGCCCGCGATGCCATGCCCGAGGGTGGCCGCATCTTCATCGAGACCGCCAATCGGGCGCTGGATGCGCGCATGGCCCGGGTCCGCGACCTGGAGCCGGGCGAATACATCGCCCTCTCGGTGACCGACAACGGCTGCGGCATGCCGCCCGAGGTGATCGCCAAGGCCTTCGACCCCTTCTTCACCACCAAGCCGATCGGCGTGGGTACCGGGCTCGGCCTGTCGATGATCTACGGCTTCGTGCGCCAGTCCGGCGGCCAGGCGCGCATCCATTCCCAGGTCGATGAGGGCACCAGCGTCACCCTGTTCCTGCCGCGCCACCGCGAAACGGCAGCGGGTGTGGACCTCATCGCCAGCCAACCGGCGCTGCCACGCCAGGGTCACGGCGAGACGGTGCTGGTGGTGGATGACGAACCCACGGTACGGATGCTGGTGGTGGAGGTGCTGGAAGAACTGGGCTACGCCGCCCTGGAAGCGGCGGATGCCAGCTCCGGGTTGCGACTGCTGGAATCCGATGTGCGCATCGACCTGCTGATCAGCGACGTCGGCCTGCCCGGCGGCATGAACGGCCGGCAGATGGCCGACGCCGCCCGCCAGCGCCGCCCGGGCCTCAAGGTACTGTTCATCACCGGCTACGCGGAGAACGCGGTGGTCGGCAACGGCCATCTGGAGCCCGGCATGCACGTGATGACCAAGCCCTTCGCCATGGACGCCCTGGCGGTACGCATCCGCGATCTGATCGAGGGGACCTGACTCCGTAGGTTGGCGCTGAGCGCAGCGAAGCCCAACGGTGCCGAGGTTCAGCCGGGGGCCTGTTGGGCTTCGACGATGAAGCCCTCTCAGCCCAACCTACGTCGGCAGCCACCGCAGTTCGACCTCTCATGTAGGTTGGTGCTGAGCGCAGCGAAGCCCAACGGTGCCGAGGTTCAGCCGGGGCCCTGTTGGGCTTCGACGATGAAGCCGTCTCAGCCCAACCTACGTCGGTAGCCACCATGGTCCGGCCTCTCGCGTAGGTTGGCGCTGAGCGCAGCGAAGCCCAACGGTGCCGAGGCTCAGCCGGGGGCCTGTTGGGCTTCGACGATGACGCAGTCTCAGCCCAACCTACCTCGGTAGCCACCATGGTCCGGCCTCTCGCGTAGGTTGGCGCTGAGCGCAGCGAAGCCCAACGGTGCCTCCCGCCCAACCAGTCGCGACGGGCTAACGCCTCCTTGTCCAGCGTTTCGGGTTGGCCCCGCCCGTGGAAAACGCTACGGCATGGGATCCCGGCACCCGGGATAGCCCAGAGCGCTCAGGCCAGGTAACGCCCGAACCAGTCCAGGGTGCGCTGCCAGGCCAGCTGGGCAGCCGCCTCGTCGTAGCGCGGGGTGGAGTCGTTGTGGAAGCCGTGGTTGGTGCCGGCATAGCGCTGCACCTCGTAGGTCTTGCCGGCCGCCTTGAGCGCCGCTTCGTAGGCGGCGGCGCCCTCGTTGATGCGCGGATCGTTTTCGGCGTAGTGGATCAGCAGCGGCGCCTTGATCGCCGCCACCTCCTCGGCGCGCGGTTGACGTCCATAGAAGGGCACCGCCGCGGCCAGCTCGGGATAGGCCACGGCGGCCGCGTTGGCCACGCCACCGCCATAGCAGAAGCCGGTGATACCGACCTTGCCGGTGCTGAATTCGTGGCTCATCAGGGTTTCCACGGCGGCGAAGAAGTCGTTCATCAGCTTGGCCGGATCGACCTGCTGCTGCAACTCACGGCCCTTGTCGTCGTTGCCGGGATAGCCGCCCATGGACGTCAGGCCGTCCGGTGCCAGCGCCAGATAGCCCGCTTTGGCCAGACGCCGGGCCACGTCTTCGATATAGGGATTGAGGCCACGATTCTCGTGGGCCACCACCACTGCCGGCACCTTGCCGCTGGCCTTGGCCGGCCGCACCAGATAGCCACGCACCCGCCCATGGCCCTTGGGCGAGGGGTAATAGACGTACTCGGCGATGATGTCCGGGTCGGTGAATTCCACCTGGCTGGCCAGGGCATAGTTGGGGCTCAGCGCCGCCAGCACGCCGGTGGCCGACAGCCCCAGCACCGCGGCACAGGCCCCGGCGCGGTCGAGGAAGTCGCGGCGGCTGATGCGACCGTGGACATAGAAGTCGTAGAGTTCGAGCAGTTCGGGCGAGAAATCCTGGGCGGTGAGGCGGGTCATCGCAGCGCTCCTCTGGCGGGAAAGGGGACCGCCAGCCCAGCTGGGTAGGCGCCCCGGTGGCCCCCGAGTGTGCCGCGAATCGTCTGACTATGCCATGGCCTCGCGCGGGTGCCGCGCTGGGCGTGCAGCTCGGCGATCAACGCTTCGAAACGACCGCCCTGTTCAGAACAACCCCATCTGCCGATCCAGCAACCGGTCGAAGCGGTCGCCGACGAAGGGCAGGATGGCGTCGGCCACCGGGGCCAACTGGCGCTCTACATAGTGATCGTAGTCGGGTGGTGCATGGGGCAGCTCGACCGGCTCGGCGCCGGCGGTGGTGATCAGGTAGCTGATCCAGCCGCCGCGGCGAAAGCGACTACGGCGTCCCAGCCGGGCGTTTTCCGCCTCCAGCAGCCGCGCCGCGCGGACCTGGGGCGAGAGATTGCTCTGGTACTCCTCCAGCGGTCGCCGCAGGCGCTTGCGATAGACCAGCAGGTCGTCGAGGTCGCCGGCGCGGGTGCGGGCGACGAAGTCGCGCACATAGTCCTCATGGGGCTCACCGGTGAAGATCAGCAGGTACAGCTCGCGCTGAAAGCGCTGGGCCAGCGGCGACCAGTCGCTGCGTACCGTTTCCAGGCCCTTGAACACCAGTTCCGGCTGACCGTCGGCTCCGGGTCTGAGCCCGGCGTATCGCTTCTTGCTGCCCTCTTCCGCGCCACGGATGGTGGGCATGAGAAAGCGGGAAAAATGGGTCTCGTACTGCAGCTCCAGGTGGCTTTCCAGCCCCAGCTCGGCCTGCAGCTGGGTGCGCCAGTGGGCATTGATCGCCGCCACCAGCTCGCGACCGATGCGCTCGGCCTCGGCTTCGGCATGGGTGCGCCCGAGCCAGACGAAGGTGGAGTCGGTGTCGCCATAGATCACCCGATGACCACGCGCCTCGATCAGCTCGCGGGTCTGGTGCATCACCGCGTGGCCACGCAGGGTGATGGACGAGGCCAGGCGGTGATCGAAGAAACGGCAGTGCGGCGTGCCCAGCACGCCATAGAAGCTGTTCATGATGATCTTCAGCGCCTGAGCCAGGGGCGCGTTGCCCGCGCGCTTGGCGGCATCGCGCCCCTCCCAGACCCGCGCCACCATCTCCGGCAGGCAGTGCCGGGTGCGGTGGAAGCGCGCGCCGCGAAAGCCCGGCACCGTCTCGTCTTCGGGCAGCGCCAGGCCCTCCACCAGCCCTACCGGATCGATGAGAAAGGTGCGGATCAGCGAGGGATAGAGACTCTTGTAGTCCAGCACCAGCACCGAGTCGTAGAGCCCAGGCCGGGAATCCATGACGAAGCCACCGGGGCTGGCCTCGGGTGGCTGGGCACCGAGATTGGGCGCGACGAAGCCCTGGCGGTGCATCAACGGCAGATAGAGATGGTAGAAGGCGGCGATGGAGGCGCCATGGCGCTCCAGCGGCAGGCCGGTGACGCTGGCCCGTTCCAGGAGGAAGCGCAGCAGCTCGGTCTTGGCGAAGATGCGGGTGACCAGTTCGCAATCCACCAGGTTGTAGCGCGCCAGGGCGCTCTTTTCGCCCGCGAACATGCGATTGATCGAGGCCATGCGGTCGTGGGGATTGTCGATGGCCTTGCCTTCGCCCAGCAGGGTACGGCTGACGTTCTCCAGGCTGTAGGAGGGAAATACCCAGGTCGCCGACTTGAGTGCCTCCACCCCGTCGATGATCGGCCGCCCGGCCAGCAGCGCCTGGAAGGGCCGGCCCTGGCCGCCGGGTTCGTAGTGATCGTCCTCGGGGGCACCACGGCCCAGATGCAGGGTCACGCCCAGCTTGCGCGCGTGTTCGTGGAGCACGCGGATGTCGAACTGCAGCACGCTCCAGCCGATGATGACGTCGGGATCGTGGCGTGCCATCCAGGCATTGAGGCGTTCGAGCAGGGTAGCGCGGTCGGCGACGTATTCCAGGTCGAAGTCCACCGCCGCATCCTCCCCGGTGGGCGGGCCGAGCATATACACCTGGCGCTGGCCGCAGCCGTGCAGGCCGATGCTGTAGAGCTCGCCGCGCTCGCTGGTCTCGATGTCCAGCGACAGGGTGCGCAGCGAGGGGCGGTAGTCGGGATCGGGCCGCAGTGGCCCGCCGTCGGCCGTGGGCAGCGTCACCGGCGCGGTGATGAAGCGCTCCATGAGAAAGCGATCCGCCGGGGCGATGTCCGTCTCGTAGACCTCGATGCCGGCGGCGGGGAGGCGCTGCTCCAGTTCGCGCAGGGTGCGATAGCGCGGCGCATAGAGCCCCAGGACGGGGCGCCGCTGGAAGTCCTGCAGCGCCAATTCGCGGATCTCCACCTCGGCCGGCAGCAGGCGCTCGATGTCCGCCCGTCGCGCGGCCGGGGCGAAGGCCACGGCCTGTTGCGCCGGCACCCGCAGCTGGCGCGGACCGCTGTCGGTGGCGAACCAGAACACCAGTTCCATCCCGGTGGAAGTCTCGCGCCAGAGGCGTGTCAGCAAGAAACCCTGGACGGCGGCCAAAGCAGCGGCGCTCCTCGACATGGATGAAGGCCCATTCTCGCAAGGCCAGACCGCGCGGGCGACCCCGGCGCGCCGGGTGGTCCGCTCGTCGCTCCCGCCGAACGGCCTGTGTCCTGTGGCGATGATCTTGCATCGAATGCCCACACCCGTCGTAGAGCCGATTCCCTGGCTCTTGGGCGCACCCTTGGTTTCAGCTGTCAGGCCGTGTCATGAATTCCTTGTCGTCGTCTTTTTCCACCGCTGCCGTCACCGGCTACAACGCCCAGCAAATGCGGGTGCGCGAGCAGGCGCGTCGCTGGCTGGAGCAGGACGTGCTGGTGCTGGATACCGAGGCGACCGGTCTGGGGGAAGAAGCCCAGCTGATCGAGGTGGCGGTGATGACCCTCGGAGGCCGGGTGCTGCTCGATACCCTGGTGCGCCCCAGCATCGCCGTGCCGCGCGAGGCGACCCTGATCCACGGTCTGACCGATGCCCACCTGAGCCAGGCGCCCTCCTTTCCCGAGGTGTTCGCCACCCTCTGGCCGCTGCTGCAGGGCCGCACCGTGCTGGCCTATGGCATGGCCTTCGACTATCGCCTGCTCGGGCACGATGCCCAGCTCCACGGTCTGGCGCTGCCCCCGGAACTGGAGCGGGAGACGCCGCCGGTGCAACTGGTGGATGGCACCCGCCTGCACTGCCTGATGCAGCTCTATGCCCAGTTCTGGCAGGAGCCGAGTCTGGACAGCCGCAGCCAGGACGGCTGGCGCCGCAAATCCCTGGCCATGGCCGCTCGCCAGCAGGGCGTCGCCGTGCAGGAAACCCACCGCGCCCTGCCCGACTGCCGCCTCAAGGCCGCCCTGGTGCAGGCGCTAGGCGAGGACGCACCGGCTACCTGGAGCGGGCTGCAGGCCCTGGCAGGCTAGCCGAGCGGCAGTCCGCCGGCCGCACCGGCAAGCAGACAGGCTAAATTCGCGCGGCTTGCCATACTGGAGGCGTCATCCAGCCCGAGGCCCCGCCATGAAAGCTGTCGTCTACGAAGCCTTTTCCGCGCCACCCTGCCTGTGCACGGTGCCGGACCCTACCCCCGAGCCGCACGGCGTGGTGCTCAAGGTCATGGCCACCGGCGTCTGCCGTAGCGACTGGCACGGCTGGGTCGGCCATGACACCGACATCGAACTGCCCCATGTGCCGGGCCACGAATTGGCCGGGGTGGTCGAGGCGGTAGGCAAGGACGTCAGGAGGTGGCGGGTCGGCGACCGGGTGACGGTGCCCTTCGTCGGTGGCTGCGGCGCCTGTCCACAGTGCCACGCCGGCCACCAGCAGGTCTGCGACCATCAGTTCCAGCCCGGCTTCACCCACTGGGGCTCCTTCGCCCAGTACGTCGGCATCCACCAGGCCGATCTCAACCTGGTCAGCCTGCCCGAGCAGCTGGACTTCGCCACGGCGGCGAGCCTGGGCTGTCGCTTCGTGACGTCCTTTCGCGCCGTGGTCGACCAGGGCAAGGTCAGCGCCGGCCAGTGGGTAGCGGTGCACGGCTGCGGGGGCGTCGGGCTCTCGGCGATCATGATCGCCAGCGCCCTGGGCGCCCAGGTGGTGGCCATCGACATCACCGCCGACAAGCTGGCCCTGGCCCGCAGCCTCGGGGCCGTGGCCACCCTCGATGCTACCCAGGTGGCCAGCGTGCCCGAGGCGGTGCAGGAACTCACCGGCGGCGGTGCCCACGTCTCTCTCGACGCCCTGGGCCACCCCACCACCTGCTTCAATTCCATCGCCTGCCTGCGCAAGCGCGGCAAGCACGTTCAGGTCGGGTTGCTGCTGGGCGACCAGGCGACGCCGGCGCTGCCGATGAATCTGGTAATCGCCAAGGAGCTGGAAATCCTCGGCAGCCACGGCATGCAGGCCCATCGCTACGACGTGCTGATGGCCATGCTGCGCCAGGGCACCCTGGCACCGCAGCGGTTGATCGGCCGCGAGATCAGCCTGGCCGAGTCCAGCGAGGCCCTGATGCACATGGACAGGTTCGAAGGTACCGGGGTGACCGTCATCACCCGCTTCGACTAGCTCGCTAGCCGGACTCCGCCGCCTGCAACACCCAGCGCAGCCCCTGCAGGTCCTCGGCGGACAGGGTTGCGCGCAGGCGGCAGAGGCGATAATTGACCCGGGTATTCATGGCCACCCATTCCAGGTCCTGGCGGCTGGGCTGGCCGATGAAGTACTCGCCGTAGCGCTCGTCCAGCCCGGCCATGCGGTACTGGCCCTTGAGTGGCAGGTAGAGCTGGCCGTTCATTTCCCAGCGACTGGCGCTGCAGCCGTGGAAGCGCACCTTGTCGCCAAAGGTGGACAGCTGGGTGCGGAAATCGGTGGTGGCGTTGCCGGCGCTGGTCTTGAACTGGCTGGCGATCACGCTGAAGACGATCCCGTCGGTCGAGGGCGCCCCACGCCATTCGATGACCCGACGATTGAGCGCCGTGTCGAACTTGTCGGTGAAGATGCCGGCGGCCTGCGCCGTGAGCGTTGGCAGGGTCAGGGCACCCAGCAACGCCATCATTGTTTTCAAAACAGACTCCTGGTGGCGACCCGCACACCCAGCCTGAAGCAACAGGCAGAGGCGGCAAAGGGCCAGCTTCAGTCTTTGGAGATCCGATTGGCTGAAAGGTGCCCCCAGAGGTCCGGATAAGCGGTATCTTTCACAGTCTAGGCTCTGTACGAAAAGTGCCTGTGCTCGGTGATGCTGCGTTAAAAATCAGCTCGGAATGCTCATTTACCACTCGTAAACTCCGCTTCCTCGCTGATTTTTGCCTTGCCTGACCTTCGCTCGGCGACTTTTCATACAGAACCTAGCGACGAGCCCGCCTCGTCCACCCCTTTTAACCGTCGCCGGTGAGGCGTACGGCCCGACCACGAAACAACCGGCCAAACCGCCGGAGAGCACTGCGAGGATCTATGAGCGCTGCGGACATCGATTGGAAGACCCTCGGTTTCGACTACATCAAGACCGACTTCCGCTATATCGCCACCTATCGCAACGGCAGCTGGCAACCCGGCGAGCTGACTCGCGACAACCAGTTGCACATCAGCGAAGGCTCCACGGCCATCCACTACGGCCAGCAGTGCTTCGAAGGCCTCAAGGCCTATCGCTGCCAGGACGGCTCCATCAACCTGTTCCGCCCCGACCGCAACGCCGCGCGCATGCACAAGAGCTGCGCCCGCCTGCTGATGCCGCCGGTCCCCACCGAGATGTTCATTGATGCCTGCCAGCAGGTGGTCAAGGCCAACGAGGCCTGGATCCCGCCCCACGGCACCGGCGGCGCCTTCTACCTGCGGCCCTTCGTCATCGGCGTGGGTGACAACATCGGCGTGCGCACCGCCCCCGAGTTCCACTTCGTGGTATTCGGCATCCCGGTCGGTGCCTACTTCAAGGGCGGCATGACCCCGCACAACTTCGTGATCTCCGGCTATGACCGCGCCGCGCCCCAGGGCACCGGTGCCGCCAAGGTCGGCGGCAACTACGCCGCCAGCCTGATGCCCGGCGCCCAGGCCAAGGCCGAAGGCTTCGCCGACTGCATCTACCTGGATCCCCTGACCCATCGCAAGATCGAGGAAGTCGGTTCGGCCAACTTCTTCGCCATCACCGGCGACGGCAAGTTCGTCACTCCGCGCTCCGAATCCGTGCTGCCGGGCGTGACCCGCATGTCGCTGATGGAGCTGGCCCGCGAGCGGCTGAACCTGGACGTGGTCGAGGGCGACGTCTTTATCGACCAGCTCGACCAGTTCGTCGAAGCCGGCGCCTGCGGCACCGCGGCGGTCATCACCCCCATTGGCGGCATCCAGTACGGCGAGAAGCTGCACGTCTTCCACAGCCTGACCGACGTCGGCCCGGTGACGCGCAAGCTGTACGAGGAACTGACCGGCATCCAGACCGGCGACAAGCCGGCTCCGGAGGGTTGGATCGTCAAGGTCTGACTTGGATTGGTTTAGTGTGAAAAAGGCGCCTCAGGGCGCCTTTTTCGTTTGGGTAAATCAGATTGATGCCATTGCCGCCGCCCTGGCTGTTTATCGAGCGATCTGCCGAAACTCGTTTCGCCTCGCTGGCGACTCACCTATCGCGGCCATGGGCCGCTCCTACAGGATGACCAGCTGCCGTAGGAGCGGCCCATGGCCGCGATTCCAGCGCGGTTCAGGTCTACGCACCGTTGGGCTTCGCTCCGCTCAACCCAACCTACAAAGCCCCCTACACCCCCTCCCGCCGCCGCAACACGGCGCGGGCGCCGATGAACAGCACCGCCACGCAGATCGCCGCGGCGATCAGCCAGCGCTTCGACACATGATGCTCGGCGAAGAAGTCGCGCAGGATCTCCCCCACCGCGTAGCCGATGCCGGTCATGACGAAGCCCCACAGCAGGGCGCCGATGATGTTGAAGAACAGGAACCGCCGCGGCCGCACGCCGCTGGCGCCGATCAGCAGCGGGCCGATCAGGCGGAAGCCATAGGCGAAGCGGATACCGATGATCCACAACGCTTCGTGGCGATGAATGCGGCTGCGCAACCAGTCGATGCGCGCTTGCTGGCGTTTGAAGCGGCCGAGGATGCGGTCGCCATAGCGACGGCCGAGATAGAACAGCGTCTGATCGCCGATGAAGCCGCCCAGGGCCACGCACAGCGCCGTGAGCGGAAACAGCAGGTAGCCGTGGCGCGCGGCGATGCCGGCCAGGATGGCGACGCCGTCGCCTTCCACCAGAGCACCCAAAACCGCCGCGCCGTAGCCGTAGTTGCTGATGACCTCGCTGTCGATCATGGCACCGCCCTAGAGACCGAGGATGGTCAGCATGATGAAGGTACCGAACAGTACGAAGTGGGTCATGCCCTCGATGGCGTTGGTCTCGCCGTCGTTGAGGTTGATGGCGGCGACGATCAGGGTCACGGCCATCATCACCGTCTGCACCGGCGTCATGGCCATCTGGATCGGCTGGCCGTTGTACAGGGCGATGGCCTCCACCACCGGTACGGTGAGGATTACGGTGGACAGGCTGGCGCCCAGGGCGATGTTGATCACCGACTGCATGCGATTGGCCATGGCCGCGCGCAGGGCGGTGAGGATCTCGGGGCTGGCGGAAATCACCGCCACCACCAGCGCCGGGACCAGGGCCGGCACGGCCAGACCTTCCAGCCCGGTGTCCAGCGACTTGGACATCACCTCGGCCAGCGCCCCGGTGGCGACGATGCCGACGATCAGCATGGCGATGGACAGGGTGGCGCTGCTTTCACCATGGCCGGCGGTGGCGGCTTCGCCCTCGACCGCCGGGCGCTTGCGCTTCTTGTCCGGGTAGTTGTAGCTGAAGAAATAGCTGTGCGGGCCGGTCTGCATGCGTAGGAACAGGGTATAGAGCAGCGCCATGGCGCCGATGGTGAAGAAGGAATAGACGTGCCACTGGGCCGAGGGAATGAATTCCGGTACCAGCATGGAGATGCTCACCGCGGTGATGATCATCACCCCGTAGCTGCGGCTGGAGTCGTCGTTGTAGGGCTGCTCGCCGTGCTTGAGGCCCCCGAGCAGCGCGGCCAGGCCGATGATGCCGTTCATGTCCAGCATCACTGCGGCATAGATGGTGTCGCGGGCAAGGGTCGGCGAATGGTCGTGGCTCATCATGATCGCCAGGATGATCACCTCCACCAGCACGGCGGAAAGGGTCAGGATCATGGTGCCATAGGGATCGCCGACCTTTTCCGCCAGCAGTTCGGCGTGATGGGCCACGCGCATGGCCGCGCAGATGATGGCGGCGATCAACCCGCCGGCCGCGATCAGCGCCAGGGTCTGGCCACCGCCGAGCAGGGCGTGTTCGAACACATAGGCCAGCACCGTGGCACCGATGGCGACCAGCAGCAGGGTTTCGTCTTTGAGGGCGGCGAGCATGGAAAGGGGCGTCCTTGATTGAGCAATGCCTTGTTACGACCGCCCTGGAGGGCAAAAGGCTCGCATCCTGTTACACCCCGGCGCTGGCCACCCAGGCTACCGCCGCCTGACAGGCCGCTCAGCCAACCCGAGCACGCGGTGCCAGGCGCTTCCACACGGCCTTGGTGCCGGTCGCGCAGGCCTGGCGATAGCCCAGGGCATGGCGTTCCACCAGGAACCAGGACACCACCGCCAACGGCAGGGTGATGCCGATGGAGAGCAGCACCATGGTCCAGGCCTCGATGCCGGGGATCACCGCCGCCAGGGTCTGCTGCACGGGAAAGGAGTAGATGTAGAGGCCGTAGGAGTAGTCACCCACTTCGTTGAAGGCACGGATGCGGCCGGCCGGCACGAAGGCGAGATAGAGCAGCACATAGCCCAGCGTCAGGTTGTAGACCAGGTAGAAGCTGTCGCGGTCGGGCATCGCCACTGCCAGCAGCGCCACGGCGGCGACGAAGGCCGCCCGCGACAGGGGGATATAGCCACGCAGCACATAGAAGGCACCGCCCAGGAAGAACATCTGGAACAGCCGCAGCAGGTGCGATTCGCTGGCGAAGAAATAGTAGGCGAACAGCTTGAACAGCGCCGCGCCCACGGCGAACAGCAGGATGGCGCGCTGGAAGTGACGACTGTCCAGCCGCAGCCAGAGCACGAACAACCAGAGCAGCGCCAGGGCGCCGTACATGCCCACCTCGAAAGGCAGCGTCCACAGCGAGCCATTGACGATGGTCTGCAAGGGATTGCCCTCGAACAGCCCGGGCAGGTCGAATTCGGCGCCAGCGATCAGGCCGGTGTTCTTGAACAGATAGAACCAGGTCTGGGGATCGCTCAGGTAATCCTGCAAGGGTGCCCGGGTCAGCCAGGCACCCAGGCCCAGCACCGTCAGCACCAGCATCACCAATAGGCCCGGTACCACGCGCAGGGCGCGGCCCCAGACGAAGTCGATGATGTCGGCGCGGCTGAGCAGACTCTTGGTGACCAGAAAGCCGCTGGTAATGAAGAAGATGTCGACCGCGATGTCGCCCAGGGTCATGCCCAGGCTCTCGCGTCCCGGTTCCGCCGTGGCCGTGCCACTGGAGATAGCGAAGCTGTGACTGAAGACCACGGCGAGCGCCGCGATCATGCGAATCAGATTGAGATTGTTGTTCTTGCCGCCAACGTAATCCTGAACGGTCTGCACGGATACCTCACGCCTGGTGTTTGGAGCCATGCGTCCCGATTGTAGTCAGATCCAGACCCAATGCAGGCGTTATGGCCCTTTGCTGGCCCAAAGCGTGGAACGCTGGGAATTTCTGACCGCCCAAACCACCGTACATCGGTCAGCGGGAACCCGGATGCCTGCGGAAAACCCGGCAAAGCGTGCGACAATCGTCCATCTTTTTCTGATTCAAGCTATCCCGAGGCTCCCATGTACGACTGGCTCAATGCCCTGCCCAAGGCCGAACTGCACCTGCACCTGGAAGGCACCCTGGAGCCCGAGTTGCTGTTCAAGCTGGCCGAACGCCATGGCGTCGCCCTGGCCTGGCCGGACGTCGAGGCCCTGCGCGCCGCTTACAACTTCGGCAACCTGCAGGAATTTCTCGACCTCTACTACGCCGGCGCCGACGTGCTGCGTACCGAGCAGGACTTCTATGACCTGACCTGGGCCTATCTGCAGAAGTGCAAGGAACAGAACGTCATCCACACCGAGCCCTTCTTCGATCCCCAGACCCACACCGATCGCGGCATTCCCTTCGAAGTGGTGGTACGTGGCATCACCCAGGCGCTGAGCGACGGCGAGCGGCAGCTGGGCGTGACCAGTGGGCTGATCCTGAGCTTCCTGCGTCACCTCTCCGAAGACGCCGCCCAGGCCACCCTGGACCAGGCGCTGCCGTTTCGCGACCACTTCGTCGCCGTCGGCCTGGACAGCTCGGAAAAGGGTCATCCGCCGAGCAAGTTCAAGCGCGTCTTCGCCCGTGCCCGCGCCGAGGGTTTCCCGGCCGTGGCCCACGCCGGCGAGGAAGGCCCGCCGGAGTACATCTGGGAAGCCCTGGACCAGCTCGGCGTGGTGCGGATCGACCATGGCGTGCGCGCCTTCGAGGACGAGCGCCTGATGGATCGCCTGGTCGACCAGCAGATCCCGCTCACCGTCTGCCCGCTGTCCAACACCAAGCTCTGCGTGTTCGACGACATGAGCCAGCACACCATCCTCAAGATGCTCGACCGCGGCCTCAAGGTCACCGTCAACTCGGACGATCCGGCCTACTTCGGCGGCTACGTCACCGAGAACTTCATGGCCCTGCACGAAGGCCTGGGCATGACCCAGGCACAGGCCCAGCGCCTGGCACAGAACAGCCTCGACGCCCGCCTGGTGAAATGAGCATGAGCCTGACCGCTGCCGAGATCTCCTACTACGAACGCTTCGCCGAGCGCCTGGCCGACGCCGCCGCCGTGGCCATCCAGCCCTACTTCCGCGCCCAGCTGGCGGTGGACGACAAGGGCGACGCCGCCATCGCCGGCCGCCGCTACGACCCGGTGACCATCGCCGACAAGGCCGCCGAACGGGCCATGCGCGAACTCATCCAGGCCGAGCACCCGGATCACGGCATCCTCGGCGAGGAAGAGGAAAACGTCGCCGGCAGCAGTCCCCTGAGCTGGGTGCTCGACCCCATCGACGGCACCCGCGCCTTCATCACCGGCCTGCCGCTGTGGGGCACCCTGGTGGCGCTCAACGACGGTAACCGTCCGGTGATCGGAGTGATGAACCAGCCCTTCACCGGCGAGCGCTACCTGGGCACCCCGGCCGGCGCCTGGCGCAACGGCGCGGCCCTGCGCACCCGCGCCTGCGCCAGCCTGGCCCAGGCCCGGTTGATGTGCACCAGCCGCGACATCTTCGACACCCCCGAGCGCCTGGCGGCCTTCGACGCCGTGGCCGCCGAGGTGCAGCTGGCCCGCTTCGGCGGCGACTGCTACGCCTACTGCATGCTGGCCTCGGGCTTCGTCGACGTCATCATCGAAGCGGGCCTGCAGCCCTACGACGTCCAGGCGCTGATCCCCATCATCGAAGGCGCCGGCGGCCGCATGACGGCCTGGGATGGTGGTGACGCCCAGCAGGGTGGGGCCATCCTCGCCTGCGGTGATCCGGCGCTGCATGCGCAGTTGGTGGAAAGGCTCAAGCACCTGGCCTAGGACGCCCACTTTCGTAGGTTGGCGCTGAGCGCAGCGAAGCCCAACATTACAGTTCGTCCAGCCTGGCTTATCGGCGCTCTGGCTGCTTATCGAGGTTTGGGGGAGAGGCTGTTCGAGACAAGAACCACCAGCAGCCCTCTGTAACCCGCCAGGGCCCTATAGCTAACCCTCAGCAATCGCGGCCATGGG
>NZ_ANBZ01000013.1:0-327 GCF_000316965.1 Pseudomonas sp. 313 | reverse complement strand
GGGTTCTACCTCGTTTCCACGGACGGTTTGAAAAGGGCTGAAAACTTCAGATCTTGCCGGGCGACTCTACGACGCATTCGTGGGTTATGAAACCGCTCGATGTAGTCGAATAAATCCGCCCGTGCTTCATCACGAGTTCGATACGACTGATGGGCAACGCGCTCCCGTTTGAGCTGACCGAAGAAGCCTTCACAGGCAGCGTTGTCGCCGCAATGCCCGACTGCACTCATGCTGCAGACCAGCGTGTTGCGATTCAGAAAGCGCTGGTAGTCAGCACTGGTGAATTGGCTGCCGCGATCCGAATGCAGGATCACTGACCAGTCACCC
>NZ_ANBZ01000012.1:0-1144 GCF_000316965.1 Pseudomonas sp. 313 | reverse complement strand
CCCAACCTGAGCACTCGATGCTGTGTCGTAGAGTGTGTCTGCCGGCTCCCTTTCTCCACATCCTGAATGGTATCCAAGCCCCTCCGCTGGAGTGAGGCTGTATGCACAAGGCAAGGAGCGAGAAATGGCGATCATTGGTATCGACATCAGCAAGCATAAATTCGATTGTTTGTGGCTGCGTGACGTCCGCAGCCTGAAGGTCAAAACCAAGGTCTTCGCCAACCGGTCCACAGGATTCGCCGAACTGATCGACTGGTGTTGCGCCCAAACGGGTGAGACGGTGGAGCAGTTGCAGGTCTTCCTCGAAGCGACTGGGGTCTATCACGAGCCGCTGGCTCTGTATCTCCATGATCGTGGCGTCCAAGTCTTCGTCCTTAATCCTGCGCGGGTGCGCGAATACGCCCGCAGCCTGGGCATACAGGGCAAGACCGACAAGCAGGACAGCCTAGTGCTGGCGCGCTATGGCGCGACCCAGCCCGTACGTCCCTGGACGCCGGAGCGACGTGAGGTCCGCGAGCTCAAGGCATTGATTGCTCGCCATGAGGCGCTGCAAGACGATCTGCAACGTGAACTCAACCGTCGTGAAAAAGCGGAGGTCAGCGGGAGTCCGGGCGTCCTGGCCTCCATCGACAACCTGGTACAGGCTCTGCGACAGGAGGCAGAGCGGATTCGTCAGGATATCGACGACCACATCGATCGGCACGACGATCTCAAACGCGATCGTGCCTTACTGCAAAGCATCGATGGAATCGGCGAGGTGCTATCACGCCATCTATTGGCCCTGCTGCACAGTCGCGACTTTGGCGACGCTCGACAATGCACTGCCTTTGTCGGCTTGGTGCCCCGCCCTTGGCAATCGGGTAAGACGGTGGAGGGACGCACGGTATTGAGCAAGGCCGGTTCCCCACTTATCAGAGCCAAGCTGTACATGGGCGCCATAGTCGCCAAAGAGCGCAACCCCGACGTGAAAGCGCTGTATGAACGACTACTGGCACGCGGCAAAGCCCGAATGAGCGCCTTGGGCGCTGCCATGCGCAAACTGCTGCAGATCGCCTATGGCGTGCTCAAGACGCAGCGACCTTATCAACCACGACAGGCCCTTTAGAGGACCTGTTGTGATTGATGGGAGAGATGGTATCTACGG
>NZ_ANBZ01000011.1:0-10484 GCF_000316965.1 Pseudomonas sp. 313 | reverse complement strand
CGACGACGGCCTGCTACATGGCTGCGTGTGGCAGGTCTTAAACAACTGAACTGGGCTAGCGAAGGAGTGGGGGCAACAGCAGCTGCGCTGGTAGACTTATCCACAGTTGCTGGTAACAAAATCAGCAATCCGCCCTGGGTCAAATTTCAATCGGCAGGGTGGGTCAATTTTCCATCAGCGCCAACACACTAAGCAACCATCAGAAAATTTTGACTGTACGCCAAAAAATTCGCATCTACCAGCATCTAAACAGGCGTTGTTGATTATCATAAAACACTGACACTGTATTATATAATCGTGCTTTTGTGTTATTTTTTTAATATTTACTGATTACGTACTTGCTTAACCACTCAGTTGCGCTAGAATTAATAGACGCGAAATTTAAATCTCTAATTTTCCAACACTTAGTAAAACCTCGTTTGCCATCCCACTACCATTGTAGGAGCAAATCAGGAGACATAAAAAATTAGCGGTAGCGTGCCTGGCCCTCTAGATAAGTATTGGAGACTGTAATGAAGTTTGAAAAGTCACAGACAGCAATCGACCACCTGACTCCCGAGCAACACCGAATTACCCAGGAGGCGGGCACCGAAAGGCCCTTCACGGGCGAGTACAACGACAACAAGGAGCCTGGCATCTACGTCGACATAGTGTCGGGAGAGCCACTGTTCGCTTCGACGGACAAGTTCGATTCGGGTACTGGCTGGCCCAGCTTCACCAAGCCGATCGTTTCGGCAAACGTGAACGAGGTGCGGGACAGCGCACACGGCATGGTCCGGACGGAGGTCAGGTCAGTACACGCAGACAGTCATCTCGGCCATGTGTTCCCCGATGGTCCTTCCGACCGCGGCGGTCTGCGGTACTGCATCAACTCAGCGTCCCTTCGCTTCATCCCGCGCGACGAGATGGAGTCCGAGGGATACGGTGAATATCTCGATCAAGTAGAGGAGGCTTAACATGCATCAGCGCGCTGTTCTCGCAGGAGGATGTTTCTGGGGCATGCAGGATCTGATCCGCAAGCGGCCCGGCATCATCTCGACCCGTGTGGGTTACACGGGCGGCGATATTCCGAACGCCACGTATCGTAATCACGGCACGCATGCCGAGGGGATCGAGATTGTCTTCGACCCGACAGTGACGAGCTACCGGAACATCCTGGAATTCTTCTTCCAGATCCACGATCCGACGACGCTGAACCGCCAGGGCAATGATCGTGGGCTCTCCTACCGGTCGGGCATCTATTATGTCGACGAGGAGCAGAAGCGCGTCGCCGAGGATACGATCGCCGATGTGGATGCCTCGGGGCTGTGGGATGGCAAAGTGGTGACCGAGGTCCAGCCGGTCGGCGAGTTCTGGGAGGCCGAGCCCGATCACCAGGATTATCTGGAGAAGCGCCCGGGCGGCTACACCTGCCACTTCGTCCGTCCCGGCTGGGTGCTTCCGAAGCGCCAAAAGGTTGACGACGTACAGCCAGCGGCCGGGACCGCGGCGGAATAGGCTTCACTGCCGTTGCCACTGCGCCGATCCGGTCCGCAATCTTCGTGACCGCGTCGTTCAGCGACGCGGTCATCGAACCCTACTTCAGAGTGACGGCTCGTTCCAGTCAGTCGCCATCGCAACACCAGGATCGCAGATTTATGCCAGACCTCTCGTCCTTTCCGATCACGCAGCGCTGGCCGGCATCTCATCCCGATCGCCTGCAACTCTACGCAGCCCCTACGCCCAATGGCGTCAAGGTCTCGATCATGCTTGAGGAGACTGGCCTGGCGTACGAGCCCCACCTGATCGACATCTCGAACAACGAGTCGAAGGATCCGGCGTTCGTGTCGCTGAACCCGAACGGACGCATACCGGCGATCATCGATCCGGCTGGCCCTGACGGTAGACCCATCGCCTTATGGGAATCCGGTGCGATCCTCCTCTATCTGGCCGACAAGACGGGTCAGTTCATCTCCACCGAACCAGGCCAGCGTTACGAGACCCTAGCGTGGGTGTTCTTTCAGATGTCGGCCATCGGGCCGATGTTCGGTCAGCTCGGCTTCTTCCTGCGATTTGGCGGCAAGGACTATGAGGACAAGCGGCCGCAACAGCGCTTTATCGACGAATCCACGCGTCTGCTGGGGATTCTGGATCGCCGGCTGGAAGGCCGCGACTGGATCGTCGACGACTATTCGATCGCGGACATCGCGACGCTCGGCTGGGTGAATGCGCTGGTGGAATTCTACGCTGCGGGTGACATCCTTGGCCTCAGCAGCTTTTCGAACGTCCGCGCATGGCTTGGACGCGGGCTGGCTCGACCGGCCGTCCAGCGTGGCCTCCACATTCCCGCGAGGCCAGCATGAGCATCATCGCCGCCTATTATTACAACGAAGGCAAGCGAGTTCGCGAAATCGCGCTCGATGAGCACGTCAAGTTGGGCGAGAGTCGCTCGGGCTTCTGCTGGATCGCGCTTAGCGAACCCACCCCCGAGGAACTACTCGCGATCCAAAGGACATATAATCTTCATCCGTTGGCGATCGACAACGCGATGCACCCGCTGTGCCCGCCCAAGCTCGAGGTCTACAACGATGAGTTGTACGTCGTCGCGCAGACCGCCGAGCTGGTCGGCGACCGGATCAGCTACGGCAAGATGGCGATCTTCACCGGTCACAATCACCTTATCACCGTGCGGCACGGCAATGCCGGAGCGCTGGGCAAACTTCGGGAGCAACTCGAGGCATCGCCGACGCAGTTCGGCAAGGGTGTCGACTATGTGCTGCACGCGATCTTGCATCGCGTGGTCGACCAGTATCTGCCCATCTTCGAAATGATCGAGGACGACGTCCTGGCGATGGAGCGACGGTCGCTGCACGATTTCCTCGGGCCAGAAGAGGTGGCGCGAATCTTCGAACTAAGGTCCGAACTCACGCGGTTCCAGCGCACGCTCGGGGCTATGGCCGAGCTGGTGCGAAAGCTCGTTCGCGGCCACTTTCCCTGCATCAGCGCCGAAATGACACCATATTTCCACGACGTCGCGGACCATGTCCACCGCGTGCAGTCCATGGTCGACGGCCTCCTGCTTGTCCTGTCCACGGTCTTTGAGGCCAGCAGCCTTCTTGAAGCGCAAAGGACGGGGGTGATCACCCGCCAGCTGGCGGCTTGGGCGGCAATACTGGCAGTCCCGACGGCGATCGCTGGAATATACGGCATGAACTTTAAGCACATGCCGGAGCTGGACACGGCCTACGGATACTTTGTCGTGCTCGGAGTGATAGCGATATCGTGCGTTTTCCTATTTGTGCGCTTCAAGAAGGCTAAGTGGCTGTGAATACTGCCCATCGTTTTCTTCGCCGTCATCTGACGGTTACAGCGGGCCTTATACGGAAGCTTGTCCAATCCAACTCAAGATGAAGGTGCGTCCATGACATAGCAGCTGACCGACGCTCTACAAGCAGTTCAGTCCTTCATCGCCAAGGGCTAAGACCGCGAATAGCGCGTCAAGGACAGCAATCTCGTCGATCTCGAGCCAGGATCAACCATCGGTCCGTGCGGCATCTGCGTCGACGCGGCGTTTCGCCTCGGAAGCGGTGATGATGGCGATAACGCCTCCACCCTCTACGCGATCACCGATCCGGCGACCGAGCATAAGGGCCTGTTGATCGACGTGTTCGATGAAATCTGCTACCGCGACCCAGTTCAAGAGTCGGGACCTCAATGTAGAAGAAGTTGACTAACGAGCATTCGCGTCATCCGATCAAGCAAGCTGGAGACATTTATGAAAGCCATTGGTTACAAGGTTCCGGGACCCATCGCCGCGGATGCCGCGCTGGTCGACATCAATCTGCCTCGGCCTGTCGCTGCAGGATACGATATCCTGGTTGAGGTGAAGGCCGTCTCGGTCAACCCGGTCGACTACAAGGTCCGCAACAGCACGCCGCCGGCAGATGGCGATTGGAAGGTGCTGGGATGGGATGCCGCCGGGATTGTGCGCGAGGTCGGCCCCGACGTCACGCAGTTCGAGTTAGGCGACGAGGTCTATTATGCCGGATCGATCACACGGCCCGGTACCAATGCGGAGTTCCATCTCGTCGACGCCCGGATTGTCGGTCACAAACCTGCGTCGCTCTCCTGGGGCGGAAGCGGCGGCGCTGCCGCTGACGACGTTGACGGCCTGGGAGGCGATGTTCGACCGCCTGGACGTGGCGAAGCCCGTACCCGGTGCGGCGGAGGCGATCCTCATCATCGGTGGCGCGGGCGGGGTTGGGTCGATCGCCGTCCAGATCGCGCGACAGCGCACGGACCTCACCGTCATCGCCACAGCCTCTCGACCGGAAACCCAAGAGTGGGTAAGAGGGCTTGGAGCTCACCACGTCATCGACCATTCTCGTCCGCTCGCGCCACAGATCGCCGAACTCGGCATCGGTGCTCCCGCTTTCGTCTTTTCGACCACACATACCGAGCAACATGTCGCCGACATCGCCGAACTGATCGCCCCACAAGGACGGTTCGGACTGATCGACGATCCCAAGGCATTCGATATCATGGTTTTCAAGCGCAAGGCGGTGTCGATCCACCACGAGCTGATGTTCACGCGGTCGATCTACGGCACGCCCGACATGAATGAGCAGGGCGAGATTCTGGATGCGATGGCAGCGCTGGTTGACGACGGCAAAATCCGCACGACGCTGACCCGGCGACTGTCGCCGATCAATGCCGCCAATCTGAAGACGGTGCATGCACTGATCGAAAGTGGCGCGGCTAAAGGCAAGATCGTCCTCGAAGGCTTCTAACGACCGCGATCGCCAAACATCTTGTCCAACCTCAAAAAGCCGAACGGGTTATGCCCCAGCGATGAGAATCCCATGACCAAATCTATTGCCACCGCCTCGATCAACCGCGAAACCGCAGTCGCCCTCATCGACGCGGCGCTCGCTGCGGCCCGTGCCATCGGCATCCCGGCTGCCGTCGCCGTCGTCGACGCCACCGGTAACCTGCGCGCGTTCGAGCGCACCGACGATGCGCCGTTCCTTACCGTCGATGTTGCCATCGACAAGGCCTGGAGTTCCGCCTCGTTTGGGTTCCCGACCCATGTCTGGAACGACTATGTGACCAACGATCCAAAAGTGGCGCCGCTAGCCTATCGCCCTCGGATGGTCGCTGTCGGCGGCGGTTATCCGATTCTGGAGGATGGGAAGTTGATCGGCGGCATAGGCATCTCCGGAGGCAACTATCAGCAGGATCAGGATGCGTGCGTCGAGGCACTCATGAAAATCGGGTTCCAGTTGCCAGCCTGACGACTGTGAGGCCATCACCGGTGGTAATGGCCAACAGATCCAACCTTTGAGAGGCCTAATGATGGAAGCGTTCGTCGTCTTTACGCGGGAAGAAACCAGCGACCCACATGCACTCGCAACCTATTCTGCAGGCGTCGGACCATCGTTCGATGGTCACGACGTTACCTTTCTCGCCGCTTATGGCGCGATCCAGCATTTGGAGGGGCCGCCCATCGAAGGGGCCGTAATCTTGCGTTTCCCGACGATGCAGGCCGCTCGCGACTGGTATGACAGTCCCGCCTACCAAACCATCGCTGCTCATCGCTTTGCCGGTTCCCGTTACCGCGCCTTTATCATTGAAGGGCGGCGGTGACATACCGACAGAAGCACTTCGGCGCTGACCACGAGGTATCGGCGTGTGAACTCGCATCTTGGGAATCTGTGGGGGGGACCAAGACAGCGGCGCTAGGGGCTCATATCGTCGATCGGATCAGAGAGTTGCTCGGCGAGAATGGGTTATCTATTGCCGAGCTGACGGAGCGGAGCCGCCCTCTCCCAACGGATTGATTCAATCGTTGACGCTCCTCCTATCCGGATCCGGGTTTTCGCACGCTGATCAACAGAGTTACAGCGCGCAACGCCTGTAGTGGGCATCAGGGGATGGGTGGCAATCAGGATGATTGCCCACCTTCCAACGATTAACCTTGCTCAAGTTGCTTCACTAGTCGCTCCGCGTCGAGATGGAAGTCCGAGAAAACAATGCTACCGCCAGCGTCGATAACCGTAAACCACGGAGTTCCTCGTGTGCGGTAGTCTTCCATGAAGGTTGGAAACGGCGAGCCGGTCGGTTGCTCGTCGTGACCGAAAACGATAGGAAGCTCATACTTGAGCTGGTTCACGCGCAACTTCTCGAAGGTATTCTCATGCGTTCCTTCGAAGACGGTCTGGATCACTGCGAACCCCACGTCTTTTGAGCTCAACGCTGCATGCAACTTTTGTAGCGTCGGAAACCCATGCAAATGGCAACCTTGGCACCAATGCTGGAAGGCAAACAAGATTTTCGGGCCGGGCCCGATATCTGACAGTTTGAACGGCGCGATACTTTCCCCATCTTTGCCAATCCATTTTTGCACCCGCAGCTCAGGCGCTTGTCGTTCGATCTCGTTCATCTGATCCTCCAACCCCGATACAGAAGCTTAGTGGATGATCGCGCGTCGCGACGGTGCGCGAACGTCCGACCTTATTTTCCCTATTTCCTGAAGCCAGAATAGATCAGATCGACATTTCGTCCTTAATATACTCAAGCTGCCGGCGAGCGCGAACTGGGCAACCATGCGCTGGTGAGCCTTGAGCTTTGCACGCTGCCCATCCGTTTGAGAGCGAACCTGCAACTTCCGCTCCGCATACCGCAGATCAGCGTACGCAGCCTTGGGGTTATCTACCCTATAGCCATTGGGTATTGGGAATCATGCTGGCCTGACGCTATGTTCGATACGCGATTTTTTACGATGATAGAGCATCTGTATCTGATTTTTAGTCGATTGGCTTATTCGGCGGATGTGCGGGCAAATGCTTTACGCAGAGTACTGAAATGAAGGCCGGCTTCGGTCTGCCGTATCGAGCAAGAGGGGTCACTATGGTCACCAGAGGTTTCACCGGTCGCGGTTCAGGCGACCAGTCCGATCGGATTCCGCCAGGTCAGCATCTGGTGGAGGATTTCCCTGTTCTGTCGGCCGGCCCTACGCCGAGGGTAGAGCCCTCCGACTGGAAATTCACAGTCAAAATTGGTCCGAAGCCCGTCAAAACGTGGAATTGGGGCGAATTCAACACTCTACCAAAGACCCAGGTGACAAAGGATATTCACTGCGTCACCTCTTGGTCCAAACTGGATACCGTTTGGGAGGGTGTACTCATTGAAGACATCCTTGCAGATGCAGAGCTTGATCGGCCTACCGATTTCGTCTTGGCGCACTGCTACGATAATTATTCGACAAACGTCCCTCTGACGGATCTGCTTTCCGGGAAAGCGATGGTCGCCCTCAGTTATGCGGGCAAGCCACTTTCCCGCGATCATGGGGGGCCGGCGCGTCTTCTAGTGCCGCACCTTTACTTCTGGAAATCCGCCAAATGGGTGAATGCGCTGCAATTCACGACGCGTGACGAGGCCGGCTTTTGGGAGCTGCACGGCTATCACATCTACGGCGATCCGTGGCGCGAACAACGATACACCCATGACTGAAAACGAAGCGCAAGTCCGTTCGTGGCAATCATGCGTGATCGACGACATCATCCAGCAAACACCGAGTATCAAGAGCTTCTTCCTTCGGTTGAGCAAGCCGTTCGCGCACACCGCAGGTCAGCACGTCGATATCCGGCTGACCGCGCCCGACGGCTACAGTGCAATGCGCAGCTACTCGATCGCGTCATCGGCAGTTTCGACCCCGATCGTCGAGATAGCTATCGAGCGCATGCCGGATGCCGAAGTTTCGCCGTTTTTTCACGACATCGCGGCGATTGGTGACGAAATCGAAGTTCGCGGTCCGCTCGGTGGCCATTTCCTTTGGCCTGAGCCTGCCATAGATCCGGTTCTGTTGATCGGGGGAGGCTCCGGCCTCGTGCCGTTGATGGCAATGATCCGGCAGCGCCGCGCATTGGCCCAAGCCGTTCCGACAGCGTTGCTCCTGTCCGCACGAACCGCCGAGGACGTTCTCTTCTCAGAAGAACTTCATTGCATCGAAATCAGCGATCCGGCGTTCGTCCTGGCGCTCGCGATTACGCGCGAGAAACCGGTTCGCGCATCGGACTTTGCGCGACGGATCGACGGCATGATGGTCCAAGAAATTCTAACCAGGCTTCAGGGAAAGCCGACGCAAGTGTTCGTCTGCGGGTCTAACGGATTCGTCAACATCGCAACCGATAGCGCGCTGCTGGCGGGCTTGGACGCCTCCATCATCAAGACGGAGCGCTACGGGGGCTAGCGGCGCGAGCTATCTCACGTCGCGCCGATCGTAGACGTGCGCCCTGGGAAGCTTTGGCGATCAACGTGAACCGTTTTGCCGAACACAGTCTTCGTACCCCCCGGCCTCTAGAACGCCTTCGCTCGCGATACCTGGCTCGACATCAAGCTCAATTTGAAAGTTCCTGCACTATCCGTCGTCCTGATATGCTCGACCAGCATGATGGGCGATTCGAGCGGGACCGCTTCCGTCCCAATCGAGGCTCGGTTACCTTAGAGCATCGGCTCGGCGCTACAGGAGGCGCGTGCGGCCTCTGCCTGGCGGTGAAAGCACTTTGGGCCATGTCGCCTGGATAGCGGCCAATCGTCAGCATCTGCTCCGATGTCGGCCAAGGTGCAGTCGCCATCTTTGAACGCCGCGAATTGGAGATCAACGCCATGACAGCGATCCGCGTGCAACTGCCGGAGATGCAATATGACAACTGATGTATTGCTGTACACCACGAATTGGTGCCCGTTCTGCCGCCGAGCGAAGGCGCTCCTCAAGGAAAAGGGCGTGCGATGGAAGGAGCTCGATATTGAGGCGGATCCGGCTCACCGGCAGGCCATGGCGGAAGCGTCGGGGCGAAGCTCCGTGCCGCAGATCTTCATCAATGGCACCCTTATCGGTGGCTCCGATGAGCTATTCGCGCTCGATGTCAGAGGCGAGCTCGACAAACTTCTCGGGCGCAACCCGCCTGCCACCTGAGGAGGTGCGGCTTGGGGCAGCCAGCCCGCGAGCCTTCGCCGGTTGATGAATACAAAAGGAGAGTCCGTTGGTCTCAGCCATCTGGAAAGACACTACTATCGCCACAAGCGACGAAACAGTCATCGTCGAGGGAAATCACTACTTCCCACCGTCAGGAGTCGACCTGAGCCTGCTTGAGATGAGCCCGCACACATCTGTCTGTCCGATCAAAGGCGCCGCGCGCTTCTTTCATGTTCGCGCGGGTGACGCGCTCAACGTGAACGCCGCTTGGACCTATCCCGCCCCCACTCCGGATGCCGAGGGTATCCGGGATTACATCGCTTTCTGGAAAGGCGTGGACGTTGCCTAGCAGACTGGACGGACGACTTCGCTGATAGCCATGCGGGCGCCGACATCTCAATTATCCTGCCCACCCCGGGCCTCGTCGGCTGCAGGAATCTGCCCGGCACCTTAGCGCGACCCGGCACTGGCGGTCTCGCACCCGCCGCGCCTCTGTTCTATCAATAAGGATGGATGACATGGAGCATTCCGAGTTCGATGCCGCTTTCGCGAAGCTTGCGGAGGGATACAGAGAAGGGACTTATGAAGGCCGGCGTTTCAGCTTGATCGTCCGGCGATCTGGGGACGGACGTCGCAACAGTCTGTTCGCCAGGGAGTTGGACGGGACTGACATTGTCAGCTTCAACCTCTTCCGCGTTACATCAGATAGGACATTGTTGAAGCCGTGCGAAATGTCCGCCGAAAAGGTCGTAGCGTTCGTGCTGGAGTTCCGACCGGACACCTGACGGGCAGAAGAAGATCCCGGCCAACCGGCGCGCCTGCGACGGCCGGCTATCTAAGGCTGCGCAAGCCTATAGCCGCAGCTCATTGCACTTCGTCTGGCGAGGAATTCAACATCGATACGTCGCCATCCGCGGGGATATCGGTACAGGCGCCCGTGTAAGCCAGATTGAGAAATCCTAAGCGATGACTAACACCAATGACGCCACCCTTCCGACACATTCTATTCTTGAGGAATGCACAGCGATGGCTGTCGTCAACGCTCTGAAGATTATTCTGAAGAACAGCTACGCGATCTACCTTAAGACAAAAAATGCCACTCGGGCGCATCCCGCCCCTACTTCAGGGACTTTCACTTGCTTCTCGCTCTGTCACTCACAGCATCGGCACGCCCATGACGCATGGTATCCAGGCCTCATAATTTTCCCATATAACCTTCTTGTCTTTTGCGCACCCAGAAAGACTCGAGGCTTTAACTGGACAGATGAGCCCTCGAGGGTAGTGTTCACCTGATTGGCTTTCTCATATCTGATGTTGATTCGCACAGTGTGCCAACCAGGTGATAGTTTCAAAAAACCTGCGCTTCAGAGCGAATTAGACGATCTTCGATAAGAGCGATCCGCCTCAAAATCCAAAACATCTAACATTGTCCTAGAGCCATATTTGTACCTAGTACTATGGCGCTCCCATTAACACATTTGATGATGCACAGAAAACTTAGCTCATGATAGCTTTCAGCTAACAGCTT
>NZ_ANBZ01000009.1:0-46378 GCF_000316965.1 Pseudomonas sp. 313 | reverse complement strand
TCCGGCGGAGGTGTCGCCGCGGGGGCGGTACTCGCAGCCGATCCAGCCGTCGTAGCCGAGGGCATCGAAGCGCTCGAACAGATAGGGGTAGTAGAGCTCCCCCAGATCCGGTTCGTGGCGGTCGGGCACGCCGGCGATCTGCACGTGGCCGATGCCGGCGAAGTCGCGCTCGAAGGTCTTGCTGACATCGCCCTCGACGATCTGGCAGTGGTAGCAGTCGAACTGCACCTTGAGGTTGCTGGCGCCTATGGCCTGGCGGATGGCCTGGGCGTCGTCCTGGCGATTGAGGAAGTAGCCGGGCATGTCGCGCGGGTTGATCGGCTCGATGAGGATCGTCACCCCGGCCTTGGCCGCCTGTTCCGCGGCATGGGCCAGGTTGCCCAGGTAGGTGTCGCGGGCGCGGGCCCGGTCGACCCCCGCGGGCAGCAGTCCAGCCATCACGTGCATCAGGCGATTGCCCAGCACGGCGGCGTAGTCCAGGGCGCGGTCGATGCCGGCGCGGCATTCGGCCTCGCGACCGGGCAGGGCGGCCAGGCCGCGTTCGCCGGCGGCCCAGTCGCCGGGCGGGGCGTTGAACAGCACCTGGGTCAGGCCGGCGGCGTCCAGCCGGGTCCTGATCTCGGCGGCGGAGTGCTCATAGGGAAAGAGGTATTCCACGGCCTGGAAGCCATCCGCCGCGGCGGCGGCGAAGCGGTCGAGGAAGGCATGCTCGGGGTAGAGCATGCTGAGGTTGGCGGCGAAACGGGGCATGGCTTGTCTCCCAGATTAGACGAAGGGCCAGAGCAGCAGAGTGATGGCGAAGCCCAGGCAGCCCAGCAGGGTGGTCAGGACGGTCCAGGTACGCAAGCCGTCGGCGACGCTCAGGCCGACCAGCTTGGTGAAGATCCAGTAGCCGGCGTCGTTGATGTGCGACACGGCCAGACCACCGGCGCCCATGGCCAGGCAGAGCAGGGCCATGTGGTTGGCCGAGAGGTCCAGGGTAGCGATCAGCGGACCGAGGATGCCGGCGGTGGTGACCAGGGCCACGGTGGTGGAACCCTGGACCGCGCGCAGCAGCAGGGTCAGCACGAAGCCCAGCGCTAGCACCGGCAGGCCGGTGGCGCGCAGCAGGTCCGAGACCACCGCGCCGATGCCGGTGTCCACCAGCACCTTGCCGAAGACGCCGCCGGCGCCGGCGATGAGGATGACCATGGCCACGCCGGGCAGCGCCGAGCCGATGACGTCCGAGACCTGCTCACGCGACCAGCCGCGGCGGAAGCCCAGCACATAGGCGCACAGCAGGGTGTCGATCAGCAGGGCCACCAGGGGCGCGCCGACCACGGTGAGGATGTCGCGCAGCAGGTTGCCGGCCGGTAGCCAGCTGGTGGCCAGGGTGCCCAGCAGGATCAGCACGATGGGCAACAGGATCAGGGTCACCACCAGGCCGAAGCCGGGGGCTGGTGCGGGCGGCAGACCGGCGGCGAGGCCGGCCGGGGTCTCGTCGACCTTGACCGCGGCGGCTCCGAGGCTGGGCAGGCCAGGGGCCATGTCCTGGCCGCGGCCCCACTGCTGCAGGTGGGTGTCGGTGATCTGCGGGCCATAGACGTCGCTGCGGATGTCATCGGTCATGGGGTAGTGACGGCGGGTCATGCGCCCGGCCACCCACCAGCCGATCAGGGCCAGCACGGCGGTGATCGGCAGGCCGAACAGCAGCACCCGACCCAGGTCGGCGCCCAGCTGGCCGGCGGCGGCCACGGCGCCCGGGTGGGGCGGCAGCATGGCGTGCACGGTGAGCATGGTGGCGCACATCGGCAGGGCGAAGACGATCAGCGGCTTGCGCGCGGTGCGGGCGATGCCATAGGCCAGCGGCATCAGCACGATCACGCCGACTTCGAAGAACACCGGGATGCCGACCAGGAAGCCGGCCAGGGTCAGGGCCAGCGGCGTGCGTCTGTTGCCGAAGCGCTCGATCAGCGTCTTGGCCAGGGCCTCGGCGCCGCCGGAGAGTTCGATGATGCGGCCGATCATGGCGCCCAGGGCGATGATGATGGCGATGTGGCCGAGGATCTTGCCCATGCCGCCTTCGATGGTGGCGACCAGCTTGGACGGTTCCACGCCAGCGGCCAGGGCCACCAGGATGCTCACCAGCATCAGCGCCACGAAGGGCTGGAATTTGTACTTGAGAACCAGGAACAGCAGCAGGGCGATGCCCGCCGCGGCGATGAGGACCAGCAGCAACGGACTCATGAGCGGGACTCCGGGCAGGTGAGGCTGACGACGTGGGACATGGCACTTTCCTCGCTATTGTTGTTTTTCCAGGGCAAGCCGGTCCCGCGACGGCCGGCGAGGGCCATCGTGGGGGTGTTGCGGTAGCGCGGGCTTCAGGTCACCAGACGGCGCCGAAGGTCTCCGCCAGTTCGGCCAGGGCGGCGGCATCGAGCGGCGCCGGGCGCGGCTCGCTGAGCAGCCACAGCCGCGCGGTTTCTTCCAACTCCTCCAGGGCGAAGCTGGCCTTGCTCACGCTGCTCTCCCAGACCACCGGGCCGAGGCGTTCGAGCATCACGCCGCGAACCCGGTTGGCCAGTTGCGCCACCTGCTCGGCGACGCTGGCGGCGCCGGGACGGGCATAGGGGATCAGCGGGATATGGCCGACCTTCATCACCTGGTAGGGGGTGATCGGCGGCAGGATGTCGTCCGGGCGCCAGACCCCGGCCAGGGTCAGGGCCACCAGGTGGGTGGAGTGGGTGTGCACCACGCCGCCCACGCCGGGATTGCGGTCGTAGACCTGGCGATGCAGGGCCAGGGTCTTGGATGGCTTGTCGCCGGAGACCCAGTCGCCATCCAGGCCGACCTTGGCGATGGCCGCCGGATCCAGGCGACCCAGGCAGGCGTCGGTGGGGGTGATCAGCCAGCCGTCTTCCAGGCGGGCGCTGATGTTGCCGGCGCTGCCCACGGTGTAGCCGCGGGCATAGAGGCTGGCGCCGACGGTGCAGATCTCTTCGCGCAGACGGGCTTCGACGCTCATGCCTGCTCTCCTGCCAGCTGGCGCAGGGCCTTGGCGAAGAAGTCGCGGCTGCCGAAGTTGCCGGACTTGAGCGCCAGGGCCAGGGGTTCGCCCGCGACCTGGCCGAGGGTGGCCGGCACGCCCGGATCGATCTGGGCGCCGATGCGCAGGCTTTGCACGCCCAGGGCCTGGACCACGGCGCCGGAGGTCTCGCCACCGGCCACTACCAGACGGCGTACGCCGCTGTCGAACAGGCCGCGGGCGATCAGGCCGAGGGCGCGTTCCACCAGTTCACCGGCGCGGGCCACGCCCAGCTCGCGCTGGATGGCCCTGACCTCGTCGGCGGGACTGGTGGCATAGATCAGCACGGCCTGGCCCAGCTCGCGCGCCCAGGCGAGGGCGGCGTCGATGGACTCGTCACCCTGGGCCAGCGCCAGTGGGTCGAGGCGTAGTGCCGGGCGACCGGCTTCCAGCCAGGCGGCGACCTGGCCATTGGTGGCCTGGGAGGCGCTGCCGGCCAGCACGGCTTCGCCACCGGCGGGCAGCTCCAGGGCGGCGGCGTCGTGCGCCTGCAGCAGGCCGGCGCGGCGGAAATTCTCCGGCAGGCCCTGGGCGATGCCCGAACCGCCGGTGACCAGGGGCAGCTCGGCACAGGCCGCGCCCAGGGTGTGCAGATCGGCATCGGACAGGGCATCGGCGATGGCCAGGCGATGACCCGAAGTCCGGAGTTCGGCGATGGCCTGGCGTACGGCTTCGGGGCCCTGGGCGACCTGGTCGTAGCGCAGCAGCCCTACCTTGCCGCGACTCTGGGCCTGCAGCACCCGCACCAGGTTGGCATCGACCATGGGCGTCAGCGGGTGGTGCTGCATGCCGGATTCGCTGAGCAGCTGGTCCTGCACGAACAGGTGGCCGCGGAACAGGGTGCGTCCGGTCTCCGGGAAAGCCGGGCAGGCCAGGGTGAAGTCGCAGTCCAGCGCCTCCTGCAGGGCCTCGGCCACCGGGCCGATGTTGCCTTCCGCGGTGGAGTCGAAGGTCGAGCAGTACTTGAAGAAGAATTGCCGGCAGCCGCGCTGGCGCAGCCAGGCGAGGGCGGCCAGGGATTCGCTCACCGCCTCGGCGGCCGGCGTGGTGCGGGATTTCAGCGCCACTACCACGGCGTCGGCGGCGTCCAGTTCGGCATCGGCCGTGGGCACGCCGATCACCTGCACGGTGCGCATGCCGCCGCGCACCAGCATGTTGGCGAGATCGGTGGCGCCGGTGAAGTCGTCGGCGATGCAGCCCAGCAGCGGGCGGGTCTCGGTCTGGCTCATGGGTTTCACTCCGCGGCCTTGGGCAACTCGATGCCCGGGAAGATCTTGATCACCGCCGAGTCGTCTTCACGACCGAAGCCTGCGGTGGAGGCCTGCATGAACATCTGGTGGGCGGTGGCCGACAGCGGCAGCGGGAATTTCGAGGTGCGCGCGGTATCCAGCACCAGGCCCAGGTCCTTCACGAAGATGTCCACGGCGGACAGCGGGGTGTAGTCGGCCTTGAGGATGTGCGGCACGCGATTCTCGAACATCCAGGAATTGCCGGCGCTGTGGGTGATGACCTCGTAGAGGGCGTCCGGGTCGACGCCTTCGCGCAGGCCCAGGGCCATGGCCTCGGCGGAGGCGGCGATGTGCACCCCGGCCAAGAGCTGGTTGATGATCTTGACCTTGGAACCCTGGCCGGGCGCGTCACCCAGGCGATAGACCTTGCCGGCCATGGCGGCCAGGACCGCCTCGCCCTTGGCATAGGCCTCCGTGGTGCCGGAGGTCATCATGGTCATCTCGCCACTGGCGGCCTTGGCGGCGCCCCCGGAGAGCGGGGCGTCCAGCAGCAGGATGCCACGCTCGGCCAGGCGCTCGCCCAGCTCGACGGCGTAGGCCGGGGCCACGGTGGCGCAGGCGATCACCAGGCTGCCCGGCCGCAGGGCAGAGGCGGCGCCGCCTTCACCGAACAGCACGGCTTCGGTCTGCTCGGCATTGACCACCACGGTGATAAGGATGTCGCAGCTGTCGGCCAGGGCCGCAGGCGAGGTGCAGGCTACGCCGCCTTCGCTGGCGAAGCTTTCCAGCACGCTGGCGCGCACGTCACAAGCATGCACGGCGAAACCCGCGCGCAGCAGCGAACGGGCGACGCCCAGACCCATGGCCCCGAGGCCGATGACACCGACGTTGTCTTGCATCTTGTTGTTCTCCGTAAAAAAGGTCAGGCGAAGCCGGCCTGCCGCAGGCGGCGGGCGGCGTTGTAGATGTGCTGGCGGGCGGCGTTGGCGGCGGCCAGGGGATCGCCGAGGCGGATGGCGGCGACGATGGCCTGGTGTTCTTCGTGCACCTGACGGGAGAAATCCTCGCGCCGCGCCTCGTTGGTGCGGGTGATGCGCGTGGCCGTCTCCAGGTACTGGCTGACGAATTCCAGGGTCTTGATGAAGTAGGGGTTGCCGGCGGCCTGGGCGATAGTGCGATGGAAGGCCACGTCGGCGCGTACCCCGTCATGGCCATCGGCGACGTCTTCGTCGATGGCCGCGAGGGCCTCGTCGATGGCCACCAGATCGGCCTCGCTGCGGTTGATGGCGGCCTCGGAGGCGATTTCCGCCTCGACGGCGCGGCGCAGGGCCAGCAGGTGGAAGACGCTGCCGGGCAGGCTGGCTTCGTCGGCGTCGATGCGCAACGGGCGGATGCTGGCGTGGGTGGTGACGAAGATGCCGCGCCCTTGCTGGGGCTGCAACACCCCTTCGTTCTTCAGCCGCGAGATGGCTTCGCGCACTACGGTACGGCTGACGCCGAAGGCTTCGGAGAGCAGGGCTTCGCTGGGGATCTTGCTGCCGGGGGCGAAAACACCGGCTTCGATCTTGTCCAGCAGTTGCTGAGCGACGTTATCGCTCAGGACATTGGCGGGGACCTTGGCGAACATGGAGACCTGCTGTTGTGGTTGTAAGGTTGTCATACAGGTTGTGAAACTACTTTCTCACAGGCTTTTGCCTTTGTGTAGTGGTTTTGGCTGAGGCACTACGGAATTTTTGTGATGGCGTCGTGAGGTACAAGGCCCAAGCTAGAGGGCTCTCTTAGTGTTATAATATAACGTTTATGCTGAGGAGCGCTGTCGCATGACCCCTGAAGAACTCTTGGCCCAACCCGAGTCGGCCTATATGAACGAGGCCCAGCGTGATTTCTTCCGCCAGTTGCTGCTCGGTCAGCGTGGCGAGCTGCAGCGGCTGATCGACGAGCAGGTGGAGGATCTGCGCGGCATGGACGCCCATGGCGATCCCGCCGATGTCGGTAACGCCGAGCAGCAGCGGCAATGGCAACTGCGCCAGCTGGAACGGGAGAAGAAGCTGCTGGACAAGATCGACGAGGCCCTGGAGCGCCTGGCCCGTGATGAGTATGGGTGGTGCGAGGAAACCGGCGAACCCATCGGCCTGGCGCGATTGCTGCTGAGACCCACCGCCACCCTCAGCGTGGAAGCCAAGGAACGCCAGGAGCAGCGCGAGCGGCATATGCAGTCGTCGTGAGGGCTTCGCGGGTGGGCATCCCTCACCCCAACCCTCTCCCAGGGGGAGAGGGAGCGGTATGGCGCAGGAAGGGGACACCCGTAGGTTGGCTGAGACGGCTCCATCGTCGAAGCCCAACAGGCAAACTCGAACGTGGCACCGTTGGGCTTCGCTGACGCTCAACCCCAACCTACGCAAGCCGCTGTGCCTCGAACAGCTCGCCTGGTCGCACGATCTGCTCGCGGGCGGCGATCAGGGGCAGGTCACGGCTACCGGCGCCGGTGCGGGCGACCAGCGCGTAGAGGGCGCTGACCGCATGGGACGCCGCGGCGGGCGTGGACTGGCCGTTCAGCAACTGGCCGAGCAGCACCGCCGAGAAGACGTCACCCATGCCGTTGGGCAGCGGTTGCAGGTCCAGGTAGGGCGTCTGCACCAGCCAGGCATCCTGGCTTTCCACCACCAGGGTACTGAGGACGTCGGCGGGCAGGTCCGGGGTGCGTAGGCTGGTGATGACGATGGTCGCCGGCCCTGGTTGGCCCGGGCGCCCCAGCAGCAGGCGGGCGGCGCTCACGGCGTCGGCGGTATCCGCCAGCGGCTGCCCGTGCAGCAATTCGAATTCGTACTGGTTGGGGGTAATCAGGCTGGCCTGTTCGATGGCGCGGCGGCGCAGGAAGTCGGGGATGCCGGGACGCACGAAGATGCCGCGACCGACATCGCCCATCACCGGATCGCAGAGGTAGTGCAGATCGCTGCGCTGGCGACGGATCTCCTGGACCACGCCCAGGATCACCTCGCCGATGGCGGCATCGCCCAGGTAGCCGGAGAGCACCGCTACGCAGCGCTCCAGCACGCCGCGGGCGCGCAGGCCGTCGAGCACGTCGTGGATGTGTTCGGGCGGAAAGACCTGGCCCTTGAACTCGCCGTAGCCGGTGTGATTGGAGAACTGCACCGTGTTGACCACCACCGGCTGCAGGCCGAGCAGTTGCAGCGGCAGGGTGGCGGCGGCGTTGCCGACGTGGCCATAGGCGACATGGGACTGGATGGACAGCACCAGCGGCGGCTGGGCGGGCAGGGGGGCGGGCATGGCGGTCACCTGGGCAGCGGGCTCGCGATCCGAGCCGAAAACGAAAGGTCTCTGCAGCTTACCCCAGCCTTTCCGGCGAACCCTAACCCGGCTGCGGCGGTCTGCATCGGCAGTGCGGATCGCTACCTGCGCCAGGTCGTTTGGCTGGCTACACTGGAGCGGCTGTCATCCACCTCTGGCCCCAAGGAGAAACGGGGAATGTCCGAGCTTCGCTTCGCACGTCTGGTGTTGGGTCTGCAGGCCCTGGTCTGGTTTGGACTCGCCCTGGCGCACTGGTTCTACCCCTACGAGATGGCCAATGCCCGCGGCATGGTGCTGATGGATTCGGCGTCGGTGGCCGAAGCGCGGGTCTGGTATGGCGGCATGCAATTCGCCTTGGCGCTGTTTGCCGTGCTGGCCTTCCGGCGGGCGGAATGGCTGTCGGCCGGTCTGCTGCTGGTGGCCTTCGTGCAGCTGACGCTGTTCGTGGTGCGGCTGATCAGCGGTGTACTGGGCGAGTCGGCCACCGCCGAACTGGATCTCTATTCCCAGGGCTATCGCCTGGTGATCGGCGTCCTGGCGCTGCTGGCGCTGCGCGCGCACCGCCGCCACGAGCAGCGGGAACTGGAGAATCGCCGGATCTACCAGGGCCAGTGACTAGCGTCCGGGCCGGGGCCGCGCGGTGTCGATCTGATCGCTGCGGGCGAGGCCCAGGGTCAGCTGGCGACAGAGGTCGAGGAATTCGACCATGGCCCCGGTCTGGTACTTCTGCTTGTGCCAGATGAAGCAGAACTGGCGACGCAGATCCAGGGTCGGGGTCGCGATGGGCACCAGGGTGCCGCGGGCGAAGGCATCACGCAGCGCCAGCCGTGACAGGCAGCCGATGCCCAGCCCCGACTCCACCGCGCGCAGGATGGCCTCGGTGTGTTCCAGCTCCAGGCGCACGTCCAGTGGCTGGGCATGGTGCCGCATGGCCTGGTCGAAGGTCAGGCGGGTGCCGGAGCCCTGTTCGCGGAGGATCCAGGCCTGGGCTTCCAGCTCGGCCTGGGTGGCCTGCTTCCCGGCCAGGGCGTGTCCAGGCGCGCAGAACACCACCAATTCGTCTTCGATCCAGGGCTGCACCTCCAGATCCGGATGCTGGCAATCGCCTTCGATCAGACCGAGGTCGATGTCATGGTTGGCGATGCGCTGCACCACGCTGGCAGTGTTGTGGACGTGCAACCGCACCCGGCAATCGGGATGGCGCTGCATGAAGTCGCCCAGCAGCAGGGTGGCCAGGTAGTTGCCGATGGTGAGGGTGGCGCCGACCTCCAGGGAGCCGAAGCCGGTCTTGCCGCGCAGCAGATTTTCCACCTCGGCGCTGCGGTCGAGCAGGGCCACCGCCTTGGGCAGCAATTGCCGGCCCAGGGCGTTGAGCGTCAAACGCTTGCCCGCGCGGTCGAATACCCGGCAGTCGAATTGCCGTTCCAGCTCGCCCAGGGCGGTGCTGGTGGCCGACTGCGACAGACTGAGCGCCTCGGCCGCCCGGGAAACGCTTTCCTGGCGCGCCACGGCGACGAAGACCTCGAGTTGACGCAACGTGAATCTCATATCTGCCTTTTGGATAACCTATATTCGAATTATTCATTTCACGGATATTTTCCCCCTCTATAAACTGTCGCGCAATTTCTATCCAGCCCCGGGCTGTACCGATTTTTCCTGGAGTCATCGATGAGCAACCTGTACACCGAGCGCGTCCTGAGCGTTCATCACTGGAACGACACCCTGTTCAGCTTCAAGACCACCCGCAACGCGGGCCTGCGTTTCGAGAACGGTCAGTTCGTGATGATCGGCCTGGAAACCGAAGGCGGTCGTCCGCTGATGCGCGCCTACAGCATCGCCAGCCCCAACTACGAAGAGCACCTGGAGTTCTTCAGCATCAAGGTGCCGGACGGCCCCCTGACCTCGCGCCTGCAGCACCTCAAGGAAGGCGACAACCTGATGGTCAGCCGCAAGCCCACCGGCACCCTGATCCTCAGCGACCTCAAGCCCGCCAAGCACCTCTATCTGCTGAGCACCGGCACCGGCATGGCGCCCTTCCTGAGTACCATCCAGGATCCGGAAACCTACGAGCGCTTCGAGAAGGTGATCCTGGTCCACGGCGTGCGCTACGTGAACGAGCTGGCCTATGCCGACTTCATCACCAAGACCCTGCCGGAGCACGAGTTCATCGGCGATCTGGTGCGCGAGAAGCTGATCTACTACCCCCTGGTCACCCGCGAGGAATTCCGCAACCAGGGGCGTCAGACCGACCTGATGCGCAGCGGCAAGCTGTTCGAGGACATCGGCCTGCCGCCGATCAATCCGCAGGACGACCGCGCCATGATCTGCGGCAGCCCGAGCATGCTGGACGAGACCAGTGCCGTGCTGAACGAATTCGGCCTGACCATCTCGCCGCGCATGGGCGATCCGGGCGACTACCTGATCGAGCGCGCCTTCGTCGAGAAGTAACGCGAGCAGGCTCATCGAAAACCCGCCCTCCGGCGGGTTTTTCGTTTCCGCGGCCCGGCGGGCTGAACTCCCCCGGCGCCGGACCGGTCGGTTGCTGCAAGGCGTGTCATGGCGACACGCCACTGCCGGGAGTCCCCATGAAGCCCTATGTGATCTGCCATATGATGTCGTCGGTCGACGGTCACGCCCTCACCGATGGCTGGGATCGCGCCGTCAAGAAACAGGCCGATGCCACCTACGAGCGCCTGGCCGAGCGCTTCGCCTTCGATGCCTGGGCCTGCGGCCGGGTGACCATGGAAGAGATCGCCCACGGCGAAGGCTATCCCACCGGCGTCGCCCAGGCGCCCATCCCGCGCACCCATCATTTCGCCAAGCGTGACGCCAGCAAGTACGCCATCGCCATCGATCCCCAGGGCAAGGTGGCCTGGAAAAAGAACGAAGCCCTGGATTCCCACGTGGTGGCGGTGCTGACCGAAGGCGTCAGCGACGACTATCTGGTGCACCTGCAAGACATCGGCGCCTCCTACGTCTTCGGCGGCAAGGACGAACTGGATCTGGCGGCGGTGCTGGAATTGCTCAACGCCGAGCTGGGCATCGAGCGACTGGTGGTGGAGGGCGGCCCCCACGTCAGCGGCTCCTTTGTCGCCGCCGGTCTGGTGGACGAGATCAGCGTACTGATCATCCCCCTGGTGGACGGCCGCGGCGCCCATCCGGCCTCCTTCGAGATCGCCGAGCAGGCCTGGCAGCAGCCGCTGTACCTCAAGCTGGATACGGCCGAAGCCCAGGACGACGGCAGCGTCTGGCTGCGCTATCGGCGCGGCTAGCCGAGCGCCCTGGCCAGCGCCAGGGCGTCGGCATCCGCCTCCGCCTGGGCCTGCAGCGGGCAGACTCCGCTGGCATAGCGAGCGATCACCTCGGGCACCTGGGCCAGGGGCACCGGTCGGCTGATGTGATAGCCCTGGATGAAGTCGCAGCCCAGGGCGCACAGCAGCCGCAGCTGCTCCAGGTGTTCGACGCCCTCGGCGGTGACCTTGAGCTTGAGCGGTCGGGCCATGCCGATGATGGCCTGGACGATCTGGTGATCGGCGTTGCCCTCGGCCAGCCCGGTGACGAAGGAGCGGTCGATCTTCACGGTATCGATCGGCAGGCGCTTGAGATAGGCCAGCGAGGAATAGCCGGTGCCGAAGTCGTCGATGGACACCGTCACGCCCAGGTCGCGGATGCGTTGCAGGAGCTCGGCGGTGGGCTGCACGTTCTTGACCAGGGCATTCTCGGTCACCTCCAGTTCCAGGCGCCGCGGCGACAGCCGGTGGTCGTCCAGCCGCCAGGCGATCTGCCCGGGCAGGGCGTCGTTGCTCAGGCTCAGCGCCGAGCAGTTGACCGCGATGCGCAGCTCCGTGAGGCCGGCGGCGGTCAGCTCGGCCAGGTCGTGGCAGGCACGTCTGAGCACCCAGGCGTCCAGGTCCTCGATGAAGCCGTTGGCCTCGGCCACGCCGAGAAAGCAGTTGGGCGCCAGCATGCCGAGGCGGGGATGGTCCCAGCGGATCAGGGCTTCGGCCTTGTCCAGCTGACCGCTGGCGACGTCCAGGATCGGCTGATAGTAGAGCTGCAGACCACGCTCCTCGGTCAGGGCTTCGCGCAATTCGGCTTCCAGCTCCAGTTGCAGCGAGATCTTCTCGCGCAGGGTCTCGTCGAAGAAGCTGAAGGTGTTGCGGCCATTGCCCTTGGACAGATAGAGCGCAAGATCCGCGCTCTTGAGCAGCTCCTCGCAGCAGCCGCCGTCGCGGGGATAGAGGCTGATGCCGATGCTGGTGGTCATCACCAGGGTGCGGTTGCCGATGGTGACCGGATTGCGCAGGCGTTCCAGGATGCGCTGGGCCAGGTGCCGGGCCTCCTCGGGGCCGGCGAGGCTGGCCAGGATGCAGAATTCGTCGCCACCGAAGCGGGCCACCAGATCCCCTTCGCGTACCGCCTCGCGAATGATCTTGGCCATGGCCACCAGCAACTGGTCGCCGGCGTCGTGGCCGAGGCTGTCGTTGATGCGCTTGAAGTGATCGATGTCGAGAAACATCACCCCCAGGCTGCGCCCCTGCTGGGCGTGGCGCTCGAGGATCTCGGCGAAGGCCTGGTTGAAGGCGCGGCGATTGTGCAGGTCGGTGAGGGGGTCATAGTGCGCGGCCTGCTGCAGCGAGGCGCGCGCCTCGTCGAGCTGGCCGACCAGGGAATTGACCCGCTCCAGGTCGTTTTCCTTGCGCTGCAGCTGGCGATCAGCCCAGGCCGCGCCCAGGCCGCCCACCCCCAGCAGCAGGGCGATGATGGCGATGCCCACCCCCAGCTGCCAGGAATTGCTGGCGCCTTGCAGGGTGCTTTCGGTCTGGGCCGGTGCGACCAGCACCATGGACCACATGCCGGTGAAGTGCATGGCGGCGATGGCCAGGCCCATCACCAGGGCGGTGGCGATGCGCAGCCAGCGATAGATGCCGGTGTAGTGGCGGCGAAAGATCTGGATCAGTTGCAGGGCGGCGAAGCTCGCCCCCACGGCGATGCCGATCGACAGCAGGAAGGGCAGAGGGCGATAGAGCACCACGGCCTCGGTGTGCACCGCGGCCATGCCGGTGTAGTGCATGAGCACGATGCCCACGCTCAGCACGATACCGGCCTTGAGGCGCTGCCCCAGGGTGAGGTCGGGCTGGCTGAGGGCGGGCATGGCCATGAGTCCGGCCAGCACCACGATCAGCAGCGAGGCGATGGTGATGAAGAGGTCGTAGTGCACCCGGGTGGGCACGGTGAAGGCCAGCATGGCGATGAAGTGCATGCCCCAGACGCCGAAGCCGAAGCTCAGGGCGCCCATCAGACTCCAGGCCCGCCGCCGCGCCAGGGTGCGGGTCTGGCCGATGCGCTCGGCGAATACCAGGGTCACGTAGCAGGCGCTGACCGCGACCAGATAGGCGAGGGCGACCAGCCAGCCGTCGTGCTGACCGTGAAGGTGGATCTGGGTGTGGTCGAGAGGAGCGACGAGAAAGTCGAGTCCCAGCCAGTTGTTCATTCCATGGCCTCGGCAGGAAGTCTGGCGCGACTGGGTGAAGACGGCCCGGCGGGATCTCCGGTCCGGGGGATTTCACAGCGGCAGCCTGCGCGTTGAGTTTAGCTTGCCTTGCCCTATCGGCGTGGTGAAGAGGGGCTTTAGCAGGCGCCTCGACAGTTAGTGCGCGAGATTTTTTTCTCAGACGAGCGCATCTGGAAACGCAGTGGAAAATCGCCAGAAGAAGCGCTCTAGATAGCTGGCTAGCGACTTATCGATAGCATATCGCCAGTAATGCGACCGTTCGTCGATAGGAGGAGGGATGAACGGTCCCATGAGAGGGAAGACCGGCCAGAACGGCCGGTCGAACGGATCAGCTCACCACGCGGTAGCAGGGCTCGTAGGCCGCGCCGCCGGGTAGCTTCATGCGGTGCTGCTCGACGAAGGCCTGCAGCAGCCGATCCAGTGGCCGCATGATGTCGGGATCGCCATGGATCTCGTAGGGCCCGCGTTCCTCGATCAGCTGAATGCCCTTGGCCTTGACGTTGCCGGCGACGATGCCGGAAAAAGCGCGGCGCAGGTTGGCGGCCAGTTCATGGGGCGGCACGGCATGGGTCAGCTGCAGGGCGGCCATGTTCTCGTGGGTGGGATCGAAGGGCCGCTGGAAGCCTTCTTCGATGCGCAGCAGCCAGTTGAAGTGGAAGGCATCGTGGCGGTCGCGGCGGAATTGCTTGACCGCCTTGAGGCCCTGGGCCATCTGCCGGGCCACCTCGACCGGATCGTTGACCACGATCTGGTAGTGCCGCTGGGCAGCTTCGCCCAGGGTCGCGCCGATGAAGGCGTGCAACTGTTCGAGGTAGGGGGCGGCGCTCTGCGGTCCGGTGAGCACCACCGGAAAGGGGATGCCTGTGTTGTCCGGGTGCATGAGGATGCCCAGCAGGTAGAGGAATTCCTCTGCCGTGCCGGCGCCACCCGGGAAGATGATGATGCCGTGGCCGACGCGGACGAAGGCTTCCAGGCGCTTCTCGATGTCGGGCAGGATCACCAGTTCGTTGACGATGGGATTGGGTGCCTCGGCGGCGATGATCCCCGGCTCGGTGAGGCCCAGGTAGCGACCGCCCTGGAGGCGCTGCTTGGCATGGGCGATGGTGGCGCCCTTCATCGGGCCTTTCATCACGCCCGGGCCGCAGCCGGTGCAGATGTCCAGGTTGCGCAGGCCGAGTTCGTGGCCGACCTTCTTGGTGTACTTGTATTCCTCGGTGCTGATGGAGTGACCGCCCCAGCAGACCACCATCTTCGGCTCCACGCCGGCGCGCAGGGTGCGGGCATTGCGCAGCAGGTGGAAGACGTAGTCGGTGATGCCCTCGGAGCTCTCCAGATCGATGCGCAGGCTGCTCTGCTCGCTCTCGGTGTAGACGATGTCACGCAGGGCGCTGAACAGCATCTCGCGGGTGCTGGCGATCATCTCGCCGTCGACGAAGGCATCGGCCGGGGCGTTGACCAGCTCCAGGCGCACGCCGCGGTCCTGCTGATGGATGCGGATCTCGAAGTCCTGGTAGGCCTCGAGGATGGTCTTGGCGTTGTCGCTGTGGGCGCCGGTGTTGAGGATGGCCAGGGCGCACTGGCGAAAGAGCTGGTAGAGGTTGCCCGAGCCGGCGGCGCTGAGCTGCTGGACCTCGCGCTGGGAAAGGGTCTCCAGGCTGCCCTTGGGGCTGACCTGAGCGTTGATGACCTGTCTGCTTGGAGCCATAGATGCTTCCCTATCGGTGATACGGCCGAACGGCGGCCGTAGCCGGGTGCGGACCACTTCATGCGATCCGGCACTGTCATTGTTGGGGGCGCGGGCGCCGGAATGCAAACGGGGCTGTGTCAGACCGCGGCGGTGACGTCCAGCACCTGGATGGAGGTCGCGGTTGGATAGTGCCAGTGCACCTCCACATCCCACAGCCGCACCCCGTAGCGCCGCTCGGGCGTCGGCGTCTGGTAGGCCGGGCGTGGATCCTGGGCCAGGCACTGCTCGATCAGTTCGGCAAGGGGCTCGCCCAGGCGCTGGCTATGAGTCTCGGCCTGGACCCGCGCCGTGTCTGTCCAGCTGACCGCGAGGGCCGGCGGGGGGGCCTCCGCGATGGCGTTGTGGGCGCCCGGGGGGCTGTCGGCATAGGGCACATAGGGTTTGATGTCCAGTACCGGGGTGCCGTCGAGCAGATCGATCCCCGAGAGCAGCAGCCGTCCCGGTTCCAGGCCGTCGAGGCGTACCACCGACTGGCCGATGCCATTGGGTCTGTGGGTGGCGCGGGTGGCGAAGACGCCCAGGTAGCGATTGCCACCCAGCCGTGGTGGCCGCACCCGCAGCCGCGGCTGGCTTTCCAGGGCCTGGTGGAACAGGAACAGCAGCCAGACATGGCTGACGCCTTCCAGGCCCGCGACCGCTTCGGGCCGGTCGAAGGGTGGCAGCAGTTCCAGCACGCCACGGGCGGCCGGGGCCAGCGCGGGTTGCCGGGGAATGGCGAATTTCTCCTTGAAGCAGGAGCGGACGTGGCCGATGGGGGTGACGCTGTACTGCATGGGCGGGGGCCGTCTGACGCAGGGCCGGTCATTATGCCCTGCCCGAGGCCTCCGCGACCGCAGCAGCCGGTGCTTCGCCGGCGTTGCGACGCACCCCGCGCAGATTCATCGCCGCCAGGCCCAGCTGCAGCACGATCAGGGCATAGGCCTCGGCCTGCAGGCCCCAGGCGATCCACAGGCCGTTGCTGAGCAGGAACACCCAGAAGCCCAGATTGCGCCGGCCCTGACGCTGAGAGGCCACCAGCCAGGCGGCGAGCAGGGTGATGGCCATGGCCGGCCATTGCAACAGATCGAGCGCTTCCATGGAGAACCTTCAACGGAGTGACTAATGAAGGTGAACCCTGGGAGCGGTTCCGAGTTCCAGGCGACGGCTTCAGGGCGCCGGATGGCGCGCCCGCGCGTAGGCGATGAAGCCCTCGATATCGGCACTGCACAGGTGTTCGCCGGCGGCGAGGATCTCGGCTTCGGGCCAGTCCCACCAGGCGATGTCGAGCAGCGCCTGGCAGGTGGCTTCGGGAAAGCGCCAGCGGATGAAGCGCGCCGGATTGCCGCCCACCACCGCATAGGGCGGTACGTCGCGGGTGACCACGGCGCCGGCGGCCACCACGGCGCCATGGCCGATGGTGACGCCGGAGAGGATCAGCGCATCGGTGCAGATCCAGCAGTCGCTGCCGATCACCACATCGCCGCGCGTACCGCCGTAGTCGGTGATGTGGGCCAGGTCGTCGACGAAGGCAGGGAAGGGGTAGGTGGTCACCCAGTCCAGCCGGTGGAGGCCGCCGAGCAGGATGCGCACGCCCTCGGCGATGGAGGTGTAGCGTCCCAGGCGCAGGGTGGCGCCTTCCTTGAGATCGAACACCCTGGGCGCGCCGTAGGTGCCGGCACCGATCTCATAGTCGGGCAGCTCGCGGCGCAGGCACGCCGTGCGCTGGTGCAGGCGGGGCAGGGCGGCCAGCGCCTGGCGTTCACGTTTCTTGCGCAGCTTGTCGAGAAAACTCATGGCGGTGCCCTGGCGAAAGGTATCCGGCAGGATACCGAAGCGCCCGGGCCGTGCTCAATCGCCGGGCTCGGGCTCCGCCGGATCTCGCTCGATGGCCGCCATGCCCAACTGGTCGGCGAGGTCCTGCAGGTCGCTCGCTTCCAGATCCCAGCCGCCGCTGGACACCTCGCCACCCGCCGGACCCTTTTCCCGTGGGCGCTGGATGAAGGCGGTGGCCAGGCCCAGCTCCTTGGCCGCCTGCAGGTCGCCATTGTGGGCGGCGCAGAGCATCACCTGTTCCGGTTGCAAATCGAGCAGGGCGCAGGCGCCCAGGTAGACCTCCGCGGCCGGTTTGTAGCGCTTGAAAAGATCGGCGCCGAACAGCATGTCCCAGGGCAGCCCGGCGTGGCGGGCCATGTCCAGCAGCAGGCTGACATTGCCATTGGACAGGGCGCAGACCGGATAACCCTGGCGCAGCCGCGTGAGACCCGGTACGGCATCGGGCCAGGGCGTCAGCTGGTGCCAGAGGCGATTGATCCAGGCCACCTCGGCGGTGGTCAGGCCGACCAGGCCGTGGCGTGGCAGCAATTCGTCCAACGCCAGACGATGGACCTCGTCGAGGGGCAACCAGGGCAGGCTGCGGGCGGCGATCTGCGGCAGGATGGCCTCATAGGCTTCGGCGCGCCAGGCATCGGCCAGCCGCTCCCAGTCGCCCTGGACGCCGTGCTTGGCGGACAGTCCCTGCAGACCGGTGACCAGACTGCCGCGCCAATCCACCACGGTGCCGAAGACATCGAAAAGTAGCGCCCGAACGGTCGTCGTCATGGGTAGACTCCTGCAGAAGGTTGTCTCCACCAGACGGATCACGGGTGACGGGGGTTCCCCCAAAGTGCCCGAAGGTCACCCTCGCCAAAGGATCTCTGCATGACGCTGCGCCACCTCAGCCACTGGGTGTTCGATATGGATGGCACCCTGACCCTGGCGGTACACGACTTCGCCGCCATTCGCCGACACCTGGGCATTCCCGAGCAGGCCGACATCCTCCACCACCTGGCCGAGCTGCCCGCCACCGAGCGCGAGGCCAAGCACGCCTGGCTGTTCGAGCACGAGCGCGAACTGGCGGTGGCCGCCCGCCCGGCGCCGGGCGCGGTGGGGCTGGTGCGCGCGCTGCATGAGCGCGGCTGCCACCTGGGCATCCTCACCCGCAATGCTCGCGACCTGGCACTGCTGACCCTGGCCGCCATTGGCCTGGAGGACTGCTTCGATCCGCCTGCCGTACTGGGCCGCGACGAAGCGGCGCCCAAACCCGATCCGGGCGGTCTGCTGCGGCTGGCCGAACGCTGGCAGGTGGCGCCCGCCAGCCTGGTGATGGTCGGTGATCACCGCTACGACCTGGAGTGTGGGCGGGCGGTGGGGTGTCGCACCTTGCAGGTCAATCAGCCCGGCGATCCCTGGCCCGCGGCGCGTGACCAGCGCTTCGAAACCTGTGCGGAGATCCTGGCGGCGCTCTGACGCTGGAAATTTGTCCGTTAGGCGTAAATAGTCTGTTGTTTGCCTGGCCGCTGGCTAAGATGCCGGCTTCGGATTCAGGTCGGGCCAGCCGTATGAGCCTCCACACGCCTTCGAGCGATCAGCCAGCCTCCGGCGATCTGCGCCAGTACGAGCGCCAGACGCTGGAAAGCCTTGCCACCGGCCTGCCCCTGACCCAGGTGCTGCACACGCTGCTGCAACGGGTGGAGGTCCTGGCCCAGGTCCGCCTGCACGCCTGCATCCTGTTGCTCAGCGAGGATGGCCGTTATCTGCAGGACGGCATCGCGCCGAGTCTGCCGGACGCCTACAGCCGCGATCTCGGGCGGCTGGAGATCGGCCCGCTGGCGGGTTCCTGTGGCACCGCCGCCTACCGCCGGGAAGCCGTCTATGTCGAGGACATCGCCGGCGATCCGCTGTGGGCCGGCGCGCGCGACCTGGCGCTGCGCTATGGCCTGCGGGCCTGCTGGTCGATGCCACTGTTGGCCCTGGACGGTCGGTTGCTGGGCACCTTCGCCAACTATTTCCTCGAGCCGCGGCGCCCGCTGGCCGCCGAGCGCGACGCCTTCCGCCTGGTCACCGAGACCGCCGCCCTGGCCATCGAGCGCCATCAGGCGGATCTGCAGCTGCGCGAGAGCGAAGACCACTATCGGCACCTGGTGGAACTCAATCCCCAATACACCTGGACCTGCGATCCCAGCGGTCAGCACATGGTCTTTTCGCCGCGCTGGCAGCAGCTGACCGGCCAGCCGATGCTGGAAGCCGATAGCTTTTGGACGGTGGTGCATCCGGACGATCGCCAGGCGACCCGGCAGGCCTGGGACGTGGCGTGCAGCGCCGGTCAGGCCTACGACCGCGAACACCGGGTGCGGGTGGCGGATGGCAGCCATTGCTGGCTGCGTACCCGTGCCTATCCGCGCCGCGATGCGGCGGGCGCCGTGATCCGCTGGTACGGCACCAGCGAAGACATCGATGACCGTCGCGAGGCCGAGGAGGCTTTGCGCCGCGAGCGCGCCACCCTGGAGGTCCAGGTGCAGGCGCGTACCGCCGAGCTGGAAGAGACCAATCGCCAGCTGCGCGAAGAGATGCAGAGTCGCGCCCAGGCCGAGGAGCTGCTGCGCCAGGCGCAGAAGATGGAAGCCGTGGGGCAGCTCACCGGCGGCATCGCCCATGACTTCAACAACTTGCTGGCCGGCATCCAGGCCAGCCTGGATCTCCTGCGCCGCCGCCTGGCGCCGGAGGTCCTGGCCGGGGTCGGCAACCTGCTCGACACCGCCACCCAGTCGGTAGGGCGGGGTGCCAGTCTCACCCATCGGCTGCTGGCCTTCTCCCGGCGCCAGACGCTCAATCCCCAGGCGGTCGACGTTGCCCGGCTGATCGGCGACTTCCAGGAGTTGCTGCGGCACAGCCTGGGGCCGCAGATCCACTGCCAGCTCGAACTGGACGCCGAGATCTGGCCGGTCGACGCCGATCCGCACCAGCTGGAAAACGCCCTGCTCAATCTGGCCATCAACAGCCGCGATGCCATGCCCGCAGGGGGCACCCTGACCATCAGCGCGCGCAATTGGGTGCAGCGCGACGCCGACCCGGCGCTGCCAGCGGGTGACTACCTGCTGATCGAGGTCGCTGACGACGGCGTGGGCATGCCTCCGGAGGTGCTGGAGCGGGTGTTCGAACCCTTCTTTACCACCAAGCCCGTGGGCCAGGGGTCCGGGCTGGGGCTGTCCATGATCTATGGTTTCGTGCGGCAGTCCCGTGGCCAGGTGAGCGTGACCAGTGCGCCAGGACAGGGCTGCCGGGTGAGCCTGCTGCTGCCGCGTCATCCGGCCCCGCCGATCCGCGCGCCGCTTGCGCTCTCCAGCGCCACGACCGGCCGTGCGCTACCCAGCGTCCGGGTGCTGCTGGTGGAAGACGACGCGGTCATCCGCGCGTTGCTGGTGCAGCTGTTCGTCGAACTGGGCTGGCGGTATCGCGACGCCGTCGATGCCGAAGCGGCCCTGGCAGCGCTGCGCGAAGGCGAAGGCTTCGACCTGTTGATCACCGATGTCGGGCTACCGGGACTGAACGGCCGCTTGCTGGCCAATGCGGCCCGTACCCTCAGACCGCAGTTGCCGATCCTCTTTATCACCGGTTATGCGGCGGGCAACGCGCCACCCGTGCCCCTGGTCGGCGAGCGGATGGCCGTGCTGGGCAAGCCCTTCACCCTGGAGGTCCTGGTCGACCGGGTACAGGAGCTGCTGGGCAAGCCCGAAACCCTGGAAGGTTGAGCGCTAGCCGCCAGCGCCGAACAGCGCCCGACGACCCTCGGGCGAGGTGAAAAGGGCATCGCCGTTGTGACCGACGCCCGGCACCTCCACCAGCGGCTGGCGCAGCTCCGGATGACGGCCCTGCAGGTAACGGTAGTAGTTCAGTCCGCGGGCCAGGCGATAGGGGCCCTGGGCCTCGGCGGCGCAACCCTTGTCCAGCGCCGGATGGTTGGGGTCGGTGTCCTCGGCGCCCAGCAGGTAGGTGACGTCGAGCTCCGCATAGTGCTGCTCCAGGCTGGCCGCCGGGCGTCCTTCGGCATAGGCCGGCAGGCCCTGCATGCCGTATTTCCAGGTGTCGAAATCCGGGCAACTGGCCGCGCCGGCGAAGGGCACGGGTTGGCCCTGGGCATCCGGGCGACGCGCATCGAAATAGGCATAGGACGACGGATTGGCCACCACGTATCTCAGGCGGATGCCCGTGGCGGCGAGGGCGCGCTCGCCGTGGCCGAGCACGGCGTAGCGCTGCACCACCTGGCCACCGCCGGAATGCCCGGCGATCACCACCTCCTGCAGATTGGGCAGGCGCTGGCGGTCCGCCAGGCGGGCGAGCAGGGCGTCGAACACGGCGAAACTGCTCAAGGGTTGCGGGCCCAGGGCGGGCTCGCCGCCCATCCAGGCATTGCCCTGCCAGCGCAGCAGGTCGTCCGGCAGCCGATGCCGGTGGACGTCCTTTTCGTTGAGGAACTGCGGAGCGATCACCAGGGTGTCTGCCGCGGCGCCGGCCGCCGCCGTGGCCGTCTCGCCGGAACGGAAATAGGTGGCGGCGTTGCGCAGGCGACCATGGACGATCACCAGCGCGCGGCGAATTTCCGGGTGCGGCTGATTCCAGTCGGTGGATAGCTGCAACGCGGCCTGCGCCTGACCGATTGGCAAGCGGTCGCCGACGATACGGGCGACCCCCTCATGAGGCGCCGCCAGGGCGGGGCCCCAGGCCAAGGCCAGGCACAGCGCGAGCAGGCGACGCATGGGAGGCTCCCGGTGACGTTAGAGTGCCTTGGCGGCGAAGGTATCGCAGCTCTCCACCTTGCCACTGTCGAAGCCGGTACGGAACCACTTGACCCGCTGCGCGGAGCTGCCGTGGGTGAAGGAATCCGGTACCACGCGACCCTGGGACTGGCGTTGCAAGCGGTCATCGCCAATGGCGTTGGCGGCGTTCAGCGCCTTCTCCAGGTCACCCGGCTCCAGCCAGTTCAAGCGCTTCTGGGCGTCGTTGGCCCAGACCCCGGCATAGCAGTCGGCCTGCAACTCCAACCGCACCGACAACCCGGTGGCGCCTTCGGTGGGGATACCGCGACGGCGCGCCGCTTCCATCTTGTTGGTGGTGCCGGTGAGGTTCTGCACGTGGTGGCCGACCTCGTGGGCGATGACGTAGGCGCGGGCGAAGTCGCCGTCGGCGCCGAAGCGCTGCTGCAGTTCCTGGAAGAAGGTCAGGTCCAGGTAGACCTTGCTGTCCACCGGGCAATAGAAGGGGCCGCTGGCCGCGGTGGCGCCACCGCAACCGGATTGCACCTGGCCGTTGAACAGCACCAGCTTGGGCGGCTGGTACTGCTCGCCATGGGCCTGGAAGATGCGCGTCCAGGTGTTTTCGGTCTCACCCAGCACCACGCGGACGAAGTCCACCTGGCGATTGTCGGCGGGGGCGGTGGTCTCCTGCTGGCTGGGCGCGCTCTGGCCGCTGAGGCTGATCAGGTTGCCGAGGATCTGCGTCGGACTCTGGCCGCTGAGCAGGCCGAACACCACCACCAGGGCCACGCCACCCAGGCCCAGGCCGCCGCCGATCTTCATGCCGCGTCCGCCGCTGGCCTGTTGCACGTTGTCGCTACGTTGTCCCTTGTCCCACTGCATGGCGCTTGCCTCCTGATCTTTGCTATCGCTAAGACCGCAGGTCACAGCAAAAATGCGTTACCGGAAATGACAACGCCCGCGACGGGCGCGGGCGTTGTCAGCGGAGCGGAGCGCGGGATCAGGCCGCGGTCTGGCCCTGCTTGAGGCTCTGCATGTCGATCACGAAGCGATACTTCACATCGCTCTTGAGCATGCGCTCATAGGCGTCGTTGATGTCCTGGATGGCGATCTGCTCGATGTCCGAAACGATGCCGTGCTTGGCGCAGAAGTCCAGCATCTCCTGGGTCTCGCGGATGCCGCCGATGAGCGAGCCGGCCAGCTGGCGGCGCTTCATCACCAGGTTGAAGACGCTGGGCGCCGGGTGCGGCTCGGCGGGTACGCCGACCAGGGTCATGGTGCCGTCCCACTTGAGCAGGGTGAGGAAGGCGTCCAGGTTGTGCGGCGCGGCCACGGTATTGAGGATGAAGTCGAAGCTGTTGGCGTGCGCGGCCATCTCGTCTTCGTTCTTCGACACCACCACCTCGTCGGCGCCCAGACGCAGGGCGTCGTCCTTCTTGTTGGCGCTGGTGGTGAAGAGCACCACGTGGGCACCCATGGCGTGGGCGATCTTCACGCCCATGTGGCCAAGGCCACCCAGACCGACGATGCCGACCTTCTTGCCCGGGCCGACCTTCCAGTGGGCCAGCGGCGAGTAGGTGGTGATGCCGGCGCAGAGCAGCGGCGCCACGGCGGCCAGGTTCTCGGTGTGGCTCACCTTGAGCACGAACTTCTCGTTGACCACGATGTGGTCGGAGTAGCCGCCCTGGGTGTTTTCGCTGCCACCGTAGAGGTTGCCGTTGTAGGTGCCGGTGAAGCCGTTCTCGCAATAGGACTCTTCGCCGGCATCACAGGGCGCGCAGTGCTGGCAGCTGTCGACCATGCAGCCGACGCCGACGCTGTCGCCGACCTTGAAGTTCTTCACGTGGGCACCGACCGCGGTGACGGTACCGACGATCTCGTGGCCGGGCACGGACGGATAGAGGGTGTTGTTCCACTCGTTGCGCGCGGTGTGCAGGTCGGAATGGCAGACGCCGCAGAAGAGGATGTCGATCTGCACGTCGTGGGCGCCGGGTTCGCGCCGCTTGAAGGAGAAGGGCGCCAGGGGCTGGTCGGCGGACTGGGCAGCGTAGCCTTGGGCTTGGCTCATGAGATACCTCATCTAGATGGTGGAACTGCAGGGTGGAGCGGGGCGGCCAGGCGGGCCTGGCCAGCTAGCAAACCGTCGATCCTGCGCAGCCAGGCACGGCGGCACCAATCGATCGTCTCGATATCGGTCATGCCGCCCATCGATGGAACTCATGGGCGGGCAGGGCACGAGGTCTTACGACCGGGGTGCCAGAGCAGATGTTCCCGCCCTTGCCACGGCCCGCCGTCGACCGGTCGTGCCTAGCGGGACAGCCTGGGCGCCACGGTGGGCAACAGCCGGGTGGCCAGGTGATCGAGCAGCAGCCGGACCCGTGGCAGGGTCTCGCGACTGCGTGGCCATACCAGGTTGATCGGCGAGCCCTCGACGCCATGTTCGGGCAGCACATCGACCAGGGCGCCACTGGCCAGGTGCGTGCCGATCAGCCAGGTCGGCAACTGGGCGATGCCATGGCCGGCCAGGGCGGCCAGCACCTCGCCTTCGCCATCGCCTACCACCAGGCGTGGCTGGAAGATCCAGCGTTCGCTGTCGCCCGGCTGCTCGCCGCGGAACTGCCAGGGGCTGATCAGGCCGTCGGCCTGGCGAAAGCCGATGCACTGGTGCTCGACCAGGTCGGCTGGGGTCTGGGGTCGGCCATGCTGGGCGAGATAGGCCGGGGCGGCGCAAAAGACCTGGCGCTGGGTGCCCAGGAAGCGATGCCCCAGGCTGGCTGGCCAGGCATCGGAGCCGCCGATGCGCACCAGGATGTCGATGCCCTCGTGGACCGGATCGACGAAGCGATCCGACAGCGACAGATCCGGTTGCAGCAGGGGGTAACGATGCAGCAGCTCCAGGATCAGCGGCAGTACGTGCAGGCGGCCATAGGAGGCGGGCAGGTCGATGCGCACCCGGCCATGGGGCTCGCCGTCCTGCGCGGTCAGCCCCAGCTCGGCCTGTTCCAGCTCGGCCAGCACCCCGGTGCAGGTGCGATAGAAACTGGCGCCGGCCTCGGTCAGGCGCAGACGGCGGGTGGTGCGCTGGAACAGCCGCACGCCCAGTCGGCTTTCCAGTCGCGCCACGCTCTTGCCGATGGCCGAACCGGTGAGGTTGAGGCGCTCGCCGGCCGCGGTGAAGCTGCCGAGATCGGCCACGGTGACGAAGACGTCGAGGCCCTTGAGACGTTCAGAGGAATACAAGGCTGGCTTCCTATTATGGAATCTGATTCCTATTAAATAGGAATTTATACCCAGGATACGCCGTTAATTCTCCAATAGGCTGGAATCAACCCTGAGACAAGGCACTCCCTTATCTACAGCGCCTGCACTGCCGCAGGCCCCTTTTCTTCCCTATCTGGAGGTTTCATGCGCAAGGGCACCGCTCTTATCGTCGGCGTCACCGGCATTTCCGGCTACAACCTGGCTCATACCCTGGTGGCCTCGGGTTGGACCGTCTATGGTCTGGCCCGCAAACCCGTGGCCCAGGAAGGCGTCATCCCGGTGGCCGCCGACCTGCTCGACGCCGAGTCCACCCGCCAGGCCTTGGCCGGCCTGCCGATCAGCCACGTGTTCTTCTGCACCTGGACCCGCCGTGACACCGAGAAGGAAAACGTCGAGGCCAATGGCGCCATGATGAACAACCTCTGCCAGGCCCTGGACGGCGCGCCGCTGCAGCATCTGGCGCTGGTCACCGGTACCAAGCATTACTTGGGCTCCTTCGAGGAATACGGCAGCGGCAAGGCCGAGACGCCCTTCCGCGAAAGCGAGCCGCGCCAGCCCGGTGCCAACTTCTACTACACCCTGGAAGACATCCTCTTCGCCGCCGCCGAGCGGCACGGCTTCGGCTGGAGCGTGCACCGCTCCCACAGCATGATCGGCCAGGCCAAGGGCACCAACGCCATGAACATGGGCCTGACCCTGGCGGTCTACGCCTCGCTGTGCAAGGCCACCGGCCAACCCTTCGTCTTTCCCGGCTCCCGTACCCAGTGGGACAGCCTGACCGACGTCACCGACGCCGGCCTGCTCGCCGAGCAGCTGGAGTGGGCGGCCCTGGCGCCGGCGGCGCGCAACCAGGCCTTCAACACCGTCAATGGCGACGTCTTCCGCTGGCGCTGGCTGTGGAGCGAGATCGCTGCCTTCTTCGACCTGGAGCCGGCACCCTATCCCGAGCAGCCCATGCCGCTGGAAGCACGGATGAAGGACACGGCCCCGGCGCAGTGGCGCAAGCTGGCCGAGGAACATGGCCTGGTGGAGGCCGATGTCGACAAGCTTGCCTCTTGGTGGCACAGCGACGCCGACCTGGGCCGCGAGATCGAGTGCCTCAACGACATGACCAAGAGCCGCGACCTGGGCTTCTTCGGCTATCGCGACACCCGCGCGAGCTTTCTCGACCTCTTCACCCGCCTCAGAGCCCAGCGCCTGATTCCCTGAGTCGCTCTGGATCGCCGGTTCCCGTGAACGCGGGCAGCCGGCGGTTTTCATAGGCCATTCCCGGGGCGCAGAATGCGCTTTCCTGTCGCAGGATGCGCTCCCATGCTCGAAACCCTCGCTGCCTTCGTTCCCGCCTTTAGCCCTCTCGACTGGCTGTTCATCGAAGCCATCGTGGTCCTGGCCTATCTGATCTTCGGCGTGGCCGGTTTCGGCAGTGCCCTGGTCGCCGGTCCCTTGCTCACCAGCTGGATGCCGCTATCGCGCATCGTGCCCTTGCTGGTGATGCTGGATTTCCTCGCGTCCTTCCACAACTGGCTGCCGGATCGCCGCGCCATCGCCGGGCGCGAACTCAAGCGATTGCTGCCCATGCTGCTGCTCGGCGCCGCTCTGGGCACCTACCTGCTGATGCGCACCGATGCCCGGCTGCTGATGCTCTGGCTGGGGCTCTTCGTGGTCGCCTATTCCACCTACAGCCTGCTCACGCCCAAGGGCTTTCGCCAACTGGCGCCGGCCTGGTCGATCCCGGCGGGCGGCGTCGGGGGCCTGTGCGGCGCCCTGTTCGGCAGCGGCGGCTTTCTCTATGCGCTCTATCTCAATGGCCGCCTGGAAGACAAGAACGCCATCCGCGGCACCCAGAGCTTTCTCATCGGCTGCAGTGCCTCCATTCGCATCGTCCTGCTGCTGATCGCCGGCGCCTACAGCGACGGCAGCCTGCTGTTGCTGGCCGTCTGCCTGCTGCCCGCCATGCTGCTCGGCGGCTGGATCGGTCGCCACCTGCAGCGGCGCCTGTCCCGCGAACGCTTCACCCGCCTGGTGACCTGGCTGGTGCTGGTCTCCGGCGTGACCCTGATCGGACGGTATCTGGCGGGGTAGTCAAGTCATCCTGGGCGGAAGACTCGTAGGTTGGGCTGAGACAGCTCTATCGTCGAAGCCCAACGTTAGACCAAACCCTGGACTGTTGGGCTTCGCTGCGCTCAGCGCCAACCTACGTCGCTGATCGCGGCCATGGCTGCGATGCGCTCGAACGTCGTAGCGAGGAAAACCGCCGGCGTTTTCCGCGCGATGCTTCAACGGCGGGAACTCCCCATCCCTCATGGCTCTCCGCTCTAGAACACCAACAGCGGAGAACCCTCCATGCTGACCTCCCTTCAGGCAGGCGTCTTGGACGTGACCTATCAGGTCCAAGGACCGGAAAATGGCCCGCCGGTCCTGTTGCTGCACGGCTTTCCCTACGACATCCACGCCTACGCCGAGGTGACCGATGAACTGGTCGCCGCTGGCTGCCGCGTCTATGTGCCCTTTCTGCGTGGCTACGGCGCCACCCGCTACCTGAGCGCCGACACCCCGCGCTCCGGCCAGCAGGCCGCCCTGGCCCATGACGTCCTGGCGCTTCTCGATGCCCTGGGCCTGGAGCGGGCGACCCTGGCTGGCTATGACTGGGGCGGTCGCGCCGCCGGTATCGTCGCCGCCCTCTGGCCCGAGCGGGTCGCGGGGCTGGTGCTGGGCGACGGCTATCCGATCCAGGACATCGCCACTGCCGCTACCCAGCCCGGTTCCCCGGAGGCGGAACTGCGCTATTGGTACCAGTACTACTTCCACGGTGAGCGAGGTCGGGCCGGCCTCGCGGAACATCGCCGCGACTTCTGTCGACTGCTTTGGTCACTGTGGTCGCCCAGCTGGCGCTTCAGCGACGCCACCTACGCGCTTACCGCCGCGGCCTTCGACAATCCCGATTTCGTCGACACCGTGATCCACTCCTATCGCCACCGCTACGGCCTGGCGCCGGACGATCCAGCCTATGCCGAGACCGAGCGCCGGCTCGCCGCGCAGCCGCCCATCAGCGTGCCCACCACGGTATTGGCCGGCGCCGACGACGGCGTGACGAAGGTACAGGGCGAAGCCATTGTAGCCCGGCATTTCCGTGGGCCTTTGCGCTACGAGGTGCTACCCAGCTGCGGCCACAATATCCCCCAGGAAGCCCCGGCCGCCTTCGCCGCCGCGGTAAGGGAACGGCTGCCGTAGGTTGGTGCTGAGACGGCTCCATCGTCGAAGCCCAACGGATGCGACTAAGCCAAGGTGGTGAAAACGCCGCCTTGGCGTGTGTATCGAAGCTACCGCCCCAATACCTCCGGGTTGGCGACACCCGTCGGTTCACCCGCGAAAAAGCCCACCAGGTTGGCGAAGGCCTCGCCGAAATAGAGCTCGTAACTGTGCTTTTCCACATAGCCCAGATGCGGCGTGCAGAGCACCTTGGGGTGGGCGAGCAAGGGGTCATCCGGTGCCACGGGTTCCTGCTCGAAGACATCCAGCGCCGCCTGGCCGGGATGACCCCGTTCCAGCGCCGTGAGCAGGGCGCCGGGTTCGATCAGGCCGGCGCGGGCGGTGTTGACCAGCAGGGCGCTCTTCTTCATCCGCGCCAGGTCCTCGGCGCGCACGCAGCCGCGGCTGCGCTCGCTGTATCTGAGGTGCAGGCTGATGACATCGGCCTCGGCGAAAAAGGCCTCCTGGCTGGCCGCCGCGCGGTGGCCGTCGGCTTCGGCACGGGCGCGCGAGGCCTCGCTGCCCCAGACCAGCACCGGCATGCCGAAGGCCTGGCCGTAGCGCGCCAGGCGCTGGCCGATCCTGCCATAGCCCCAAATACCGAGGATCTGTCCATCCAGCCGCTCGCCCAGATTGACCTGCCAGCGCCCGGCATAGAGGGCGTCGATGGCCGGCTTGAGCCGGCGGCGGGCCATGAGGATCAGGGTCCAGGTCAACTCGGCGGTGGAGACCGGCGAGCCGCTGCCTTCGCAGACCGCCACGCCCTGGTGAGTGCAGGCGGCCACGTCGAGATGGGCGGTGGCCTTGCCGGTCTGGCTGATCAGCTTGAGCCGCGGCAGGTGCGCCAGCAGCTCGGCGTCGATACGGGTGCGCTCGCGGGTCAGCACCAGGGCATCGGCATCGCGGAAGCGCTCCACCAGCACCTGGGGATCGCGCTCGGCATCGTGATAGAGCGTCACCTGGTGCCCGGCGCGCTGGAGCAGGGGATAGCAATCCAGGGTTTCGACGACGTGCTGGTAGTCGTCGGGGATGACGATATGCATGGCGGGCTCCGTTGTTGTTCTGAACCGCCAGTGGAGCACCTGCAAGGTCCTCCGACAAGCTCGGGCGCCGCTGAGACCGCTTCACCGTCAAAACCCAACGTTCAGAGCCTAATAAGGAATCACCAGCGGCGTGCCCGCCAGGGGATTCTCGATCACCGCGCATTTGAGGCCGTACAGCGCCTCGATCAGCTCGGGCGTGACGATTTCCGCCGATGGCCCCTCGGCGAGGATGCGCCCGGTGCGCAGGGCGATGATGTGGTCGGCGTAGCGACAGGCCTGGTTGAGGTCGTGCAGCACTGCCACCAGCGTGCGACCACCCTCGCGATTGAGCCGGCAGAGCAACTCCATCAGCTCCACCTGGTGGGCGATGTCCAGGTAGGTGGTGGGCTCGTCGAGCAGCAGCAGCGGGGTCTCCTGGGCCAGTGCCAGGGCGATCCACACCCGTTGGCGCTGGCCGCCGGACAGGCTGTCCACCGCCCGCTCGGCCAGTTCCAGGGTATTGGTGGCTTCCAGGGCGTGCTGCACCGCGCGCTCGTCGGCATCCGTCCAGCCGGAGAAGGCCTGGCGATGGGGATGGCGCCCGCGGGCCACCAGGTCGCTGACCAGGATGTCGTCCGGCGCCACCGCGCTTTGCGGCAGCAGGCCGATGCGCCGCGCCACCTCACGGGTCGGCAGCTCCTGGATCAGCCGGCCGTCCAGGCGTACCTCGCCGGCACTGGGGCGGATCAGCCGCGCCAGGCTGCGCAGCAGGGTCGACTTGCCGCAGCCATTGGGACCGATGATGACGGTGAAGCGGCCATCGGGCAGCCGCACATCGAGGTCGGCGCAGATCGGCTGGCCGCCGTAGCCCACGGTAAGGCCGTGAGCGGCGAGGCGGCTGGAGGGGGCGTCTTGGCTCATGAGGTCCGCCGCCATTCGCGGCTCAGCAGGAAGATCAGATAGAGGCCGCCCAGGGCGCCGGTGAGCAACCCGACCGGAATCTGGAAGGGCGCCAGCAACCGCTGGGCCAGCAGATCGGCCAGGGCGGTGAGGCAGGCGCCGAGCAGGGCGGGGGCGAGGATACCCAGATCGGCGCTGCGGGTTAGGCGACGGGCCAGTTGGGGCGCCGCCAGGGCGACGAAGCCGATGGGGCCGGCGGTGGCGATGGCCAGGGCGGCCAGGGCCACGGCGACGGCCAACAGCAGATTCTGGCTGGGCAGCACGGCCAGGCCCAGGGCGCGGGCCAGGTCGTCGCCCAGCTCCAGCAGGCGCAGCCGGCGCGCCAGCCAGGCGGCCAGCGGCAGCAGCAACAGGCAGCCGGCGAGCAGGGTCAGGGTGCGGCTCCAGGTCAGCATGTCCAGGCTACCGAACAGCCAGAGCCGGGCCTCCTGGGCTTCGTCCAGCTCGGCGCGGGTCAGCAGGTATTCGTTGAGCGAGGCGAGCAGGGCGCTGATGGCGATGCCCAGCAGGATCATCCGCTCGCCGCGGATACCGGCCAGGGCGGCGAGTCCGGCCACCAGTACCGCGGCCAGGAGACCGCCGCTGAGGGCGCCCAGCATCAGCGCCGCGCCGCCCAGTTGCAGCCAGAGCAGGGTGATCAGCGCACCGCTGGCCGAGCCGACGGTGAAGCCCACCAGATCCGGACTGGCCAGGGGATTGCGCGCCAGCCGCTGGAAGATGGCACCGCTGGCACCCAGGGCCGCGCCGACGCCAAAGGCCGCCAGTAGTCGCGGCAGGCGCAGCTCCAGCAGGATCAGACTGGCCAGGGCGTCGCCCCGACCGAGCAGGGTGGCCGCCACCCGGTGCGGCGCCGGAGCGAAGGCGCCGCCGCTGAGGGTCAGGGCACAGATACCGATGGCCGCCAGCAGGAGCAGCAACAGGCAGGCCTTGAAGCGCGCCGAGCGGCGGGGGGCGAAGCGATGGCGACTCAAGGGCGCACCCGCCGGGCGGAACGGATGATCAGCGCGAGGAGCACCGGGGTGCCGAGCAGGGCGCAGACGATTCCCGCCTCCAGTTCGCCCGGCAGGGCCACGCGGCGGCCCAGGGTATCGGCCAGCAACAGCAGATTGGCTCCGGCCAGGGGCGCCAGCGCCATGATCCAGCGCCAGTCGGCGCCCACCAGCAGGCGCAAGGCGTGGGGCACCACCAGGCCGAGAAAGCCGATGGGTCCGGCCACCGCAGTGGCGGCGCCGCACAGCAGCACGATGGCGACGAAGGCCAACAGCCGCAGTTGCCCGGGGCGGGCGCCGAGGGCACGACCCAGGTCGTCGCCCAGGGCCAGGGCATTGAGGCGGCTGCCCAAGGGCAGGCCCAGCGCCAGGCCGATCAGCAGCAGCGGCAGGATGCCGAGGACACCACCGGGAGTCTGGCCGCTCAGGGCGCCTACCGCCCAGAAGCGATAACTGTCGAACACCGCGCTGTCGAACAGGGTGATGATGCCGGTGCAGGCGTTGAGGCTGGCGCTCAGGGCGATGCCGGCCAGGATCAACCGTATGGGCTGACCGCGGGCCGGGGCACTGCCACCGAGCAGATAGACCAGGCCGGCGGCCAGGGCCGCGCCCAGCAGGGCACAGGCCAGGCGCGTCGGGGCATCGTCCAGCCCCAGCAGCGACAGCCCGGCCACCACGGCGAAGGCCGCCCCGGCGTTGATGCCCAGCAGTCCGGGGTCGGCCAGAGGATTGCGCGTCAGCGCCTGCATCAGGGCACCGGCCAGGCCCAGGGCCGCACCCACCAGCAGTCCGAGCAGGGTGCGTGGCAGACGCAGCTGCCAGAGCACCACAGCCTCGGTGGAGTCATCGGGCGCGACGAGCAGGTGCAGGATCTGCGCCGCCGACAGCGACCGTGCGCCTATGCCCAGACTCGCCACCACCGCCAGCGCCAGGACGATCAGCAGCAGGACCAGCACCAGGCCACCCCGGGCGGCGGATGCCCGTTGCGCAAGAGGCGCGGGGCGGGCCGGCGGGGTCATGTCATCCCCAGGGCGCCGGCGACTGTGCCGATCACTTGGCGGGCGGCGAGGGGCCCGGCGTTGAGATAGAAGGCGTCGGTATCCACGCGAACGGCCCGGGACTGACGCACCGCAGTCAGCCGCGGCCACAGCGGTTGCCGCGCCAGGCTGGCCAGGGCGGTGCCCTGTTCGGCATAGAACAGCCAGTCCGCATCGGCCAGATCCAGCAACTCGGCGCTGACATCCCGCGAGGTGCCCTTGAAGCGCTGCGCCGCTGGGCGGGTCATGCCCATCGCCTGCAGCAGCCCGCCGGCAAAGGAATCCACGCCCATCAGGCGCAGCCGGGCGCCGCTGGAAAACAACAGGGAGGCGGAGGGCGGCTGGGCGCCGAAGCGCTGCGCCAGGCCGGCGAGATCCCGATCCAGCTCCGCCAGCAGGCGCTCGGCCTGTTGGCGCCGCCCCAGGGCATCAGCCAGCACGAGGAAGTCCGGCCGCCAGTTGCCACCGGTGCCGCGCGCCACCACTGTGGGGGCGATGCGCGAAAACAGCTCCAGGCCACCGGCCTTGAGCACGGTGCGATTGAGCACGATCAGATCCGGCGCCTGGCGCGCTAGGGCTTCCAGATCCGGCGCCTGGCGACTGCCCAGATCGACCATGGCGTCCAGCTCGCCGGCGCGGCTGGCAAGGGCGCTGCGCAGATAGCCGGGGGCCAGTTCGCGATTGTCCACCCGGGTGGTGCCCGCTGGGATCACGCCCAGGCTCAGAGCGGCGTCCAGCTGGCCGGTGGAGATCACGGCCACCCGCTGGGGTTGGCGTGGGATAAGGGTGCTGCCCACCACATGCTCCACCTGCCGCGGGAACTCGCCATCGGTCGCCGACGCGCGTGCATAGACCCGACCCGGCAGTCCGGCGAGCAGCGCGGTACCAGCGGCGAAGTGCAGAAGGGAGCGGCGATCGAGCATGACGGGGACTGACTGCAGACGGAAAGAGGCCCGCCAGGCGGGCCGAGGCCCCGAGCGGGGCGGCTAGGATAGAGCATCAGCGCAGGGCTGGCACCCGCTAAGGACGCCGGGCCGTTCCCTCTCCCTTTGGTGTGAGCGCAGGCTGCTAGCGGATCGCGGCCATGGGCCGCTCCTGCAGGTGATGCAACCTTGGGCGTAGCGTGGAAAACCGCGAAGCGTTTTCCGCCGGGTTGCACGTAGCGATCCGCCCCCTCTCCCCCTGGGAGAGGGTTGGGGAGAGGGCAGACCGCTTGGCTTAGAAGCTCACCGTGGCACTCAGCCGCGCCGTCCGCGGCTCACCCACGGCCACCTGCAGCGGGCTGTTGGCGCTCGACGGGTAGTATTCCTTGTCGAACAGGTTATCCACGTTCAGCTGCAGCCGAGTCTGGTAGCCGGTCACCGGCAGGTCCCAACGCAGGAAGGCGTCGGCCACGGTGTAGCTGCTCATGTAGAAGCTGTTGGCCGCATCGCCGGCGCGCTCGCCGACGTAGCGAGCGCCGCCGCCGACGTGCCAGCCACCCAGGTTGGACGGTACCAGCAGGTGATGGGTCAGATAGAGACTGCCGCTGTGCTCGGGTGCCTGGGTCAGGCGATTGCCCTCGTTGGTGGGATCATCGAGCACCTCGGTGTGATCGTAGGCATAGGTGGCAATCATGTCCCAGCGCTCGGCCAGATGGCCGGTGAGGTCCACTTCGAGGCCCCGCGAGCCGACTTTACCGGCGGCTTCGCTCACGCTCACACCCGCCACGTTGCTGGTGGTCACCACATTCTTCTTCTGGATGTCGTACAGCGCCACGTTCAGATTCAGACCAGGCGTCAGGTCGTATTTGGCACCCACCTCGAAGCTGCGGCCTTCTTCGGGATCGAAGGTGTTGCCGCGGTCGTCGACGGTGGTGTTCGGCACGAAGGATCGACTGTAGTTACCATATAGCGACAAGGTATCGGTGGCCTGGAACACCACACCGGCCAGCGGCAGGGCCGCGTGATCGCGCTTGTCCAGATTGACGACGTAATCCCGGCCCAGGCCTTGATCGCTGTACTGCTTGAAACTCTGGTAGCGGCCGCCCAGCACCAGGATCCAGCGATCGTTCAGGTGCCAGTTGTCCTTGAAGTACAGCGAAGTGGATTCCAGGCTGCTGTCCTGATCGCTCTGGGTCGTGCTCAGGAGGCTGGGTGCTGCCAGGCCGCCGTACACCGGCGCATTGATATTGATGTTGCGGCGCGAGGCATTGTTGTTGCGGTAGGTGTTGCCACGGTACTGGTCGTTATCCTCGTGATCGAGGCCCACCAGCAGATCATGGCGTTGGCCCAGCAGATCCTGCCGGCCGATGAAGTCCCAACTGGCGTACGTCGTCTCGTAATCGTAATGGGCGCCATTGGCCGTCCGCAGCAGATTGCCATTCGCGGCCAAGGAGACCGGCTGGGCGAAGTCCAGGCTGTAGCGGTCGTTGTTCCAGGCGTAGATCAGCCGTGTCTTCCAATCGTCACTGAGTTGGTACTCGTAGCGAGCACTAGCCGTCTCGGTGATGCCTTTGCTCTCGGACCATTTCTCGTCGAGGCGCTTGTCGTAGCTGGCGCTGCTGGGATGCCCATTGACGAACACCGTCCCCCGATCCACCGGGCCGCTGTAATCGTTATAGGAATAGGCCAGGGTCAGGCTGGCGCGCTCGCCGGTCCAGGACAGCGACGGCGCCACCAGACTGTGCTGATCCACCCCATAGTTGCGCCAATAGTCCTCGCTCTGGCGCTCGGCGATCAGCCGATAGGCGAAGCCGCTGTCACCCAGGGGGCCGGTGGTGTCGACGCCGAGATTGCCGCCGCCTTCGCTATAGGCCGAGCCGCTCAGGGTGGTGCGCTGTTGGTACTGCGGCTGCTTGCTGACCACGTTGATCAGGCCGCCAGGCTCCAGGGCGCCATAGAGCAGCGAGGCGGGGCCCTTCAAGACTTCCACGCGCTCGGCGGTGGCATCGAAGTTGTGCGACAGATTCGAGCGCACCCCATCGCGAAAGATGGAGCCGTCGTTGTTGCTGCCGAAGCCGCGTTTGACGAAGGCATCCTTGGTCCCGGCCAGGGTGTTGCTCTGGGCCACGCCGCTGACAAATTTAGAGGCGTCGTCCAGGGTCCGCACCTCGTAGTCCTGGATCAGTTGCGGAGTCACGGTCTGCACCGACTGCGCCTCTTCCTTGATCGGCACGTCGCTCTTGCTCGCCGTGGAAGCGGTAGCCGCCCGATAGCTGTCGTCCGCCTCGCTGGCTGTGGCGGAAATGTCCATGGGGGCGAGACTGGCGTTTTCCGCTGCCAGCAGATCCGAACTGGTCGCCAGGGCCAGGGTGCTGAAGGCGAAGGGCGCGAAACGGCGAAGGGCTCTGGGCGGCGTGTTCAAGGGCGTTCTCGGGAGGGCGGGAAAAGTGGCGGCGATTCTAAAGTGATAGTCATTCTCACGTAAATCGAATCCTCTTACCGTTGATGCTCGGGTGCGTTGCCGCCCATCCCCAAGCGCAGGTATAATGTCGCGCTCCTAAATTTTCCCGCCCGGGAGCGCCCGCCATGCTGCGCATCAGCCAAGAAGCCCTGACGTTCGACGATGTTCTCCTCATCCCCGGCTATTCGGATGTCCTGCCGAAAGACGTCAGTCTCAAGACCCGCCTGACCCGTGGCATCGAGCTGAACATTCCCCTGGTGTCCGCCGCCATGGACACCGTGACCGAGTCCCGTCTGGCCATCGCCATGGCCCAGGAAGGCGGCATCGGCATCATCCACAAGAACATGACCGTCGAGCAGCAGGCCGCGGAAGTCCGCAAGGTCAAGCGCTTCGAGGCCGGCGTGGTGAAGGACCCCATCACCATCGACGCCGACGCCAGCGTGCGCGATCTGTTCGACCTGACCCGCCTGCACAACATCTCCGGTGTACCGGTGATCTCTGGCCGTGACCTGGTGGGTATCGTCACCTCCCGCGACGTGCGCTTCGAGACCCGTCTCGACGTGCCGGTGCGCGAAGTCATGACCCCCAAGGATCGCCTGGTCACCGTGCGCGAAGGCGCCGACAAGCAGGAAGTCCGCGAGCTGCTGCACAAGCACCGCATCGAGAAGGTGCTGATCGTCGACGAAGCCTTCGCCCTCAAGGGCATGATGACCGTCAAGGACATCGAGAAGGCCAAGGCCTACCCCAACGCCAGCAAGGACGACGCCGGTAGCCTGCGCGTCGGCGCCGCCGTCGGTACCGGTGCCGAGACCCCCGAGCGCGTGGCCGCCCTGGTCGCCGCTGGTGTGGATGTCATCGTGGTCGATACCGCCCACGGTCACTCCAAGGGCGTGATCGAGCGCGTGCGCTGGGTCAAGCAGACCTACCCTCAGGTGCAGGTGATCGGCGGCAACATCGCCACCGCCGAAGCCGCCAAGGCCCTGGCTGACGCCGGCGCCGACGCGGTCAAGGTCGGCATTGGCCCGGGCTCCATCTGCACCACCCGCATCGTCGCCGGTGTCGGCGTTCCGCAGATCTCCGCCATCGCCAACGTCGCCGCCGCCCTTGAAGGCACCGGCGTTCCGCTGATCGCCGACGGCGGCATCCGCTTCTCCGGTGACCTGTCCAAGGCCATCGTCGCCGGTGGCTACTGCGTGATGATGGGCTCCATGTTCGCCGGTACCGAAGAGGCTCCGGGCGAGGTCGAGCTGTTCCAGGGCCGCTCCTACAAGTCCTACCGCGGCATGGGCTCCCTGGGCGCCATGTCCCAGACCCAGGGCTCCAGCGACCGCTACTTCCAGGACTCCGCCTCCGGCGCCGAGAAGCTGGTCCCCGAGGGCATCGAAGGCCGCGTTCCCTACAAGGGCCCGCTGGCGGCGATCATCCACCAGCTGATGGGCGGTCTGCGTGCCTCCATGGGCTACACCGGTTGCGCCACCGTCGAGCAGATGCGCACCAAGCCACAATTCGTGCGCATCACCGGCGCCGGCATGGCCGAATCCCACGTCCACGACGTGCAGATCACCAAGGAAGCGCCTAACTACCGCGTTAGCTGATTCCTGATTCAAGAGCCTGTTAAAAGCGCCGCGAGCTAGTGACAAACAAGGCGAAAATGGCTGAGGAAGCGGAGTTTACAAAGGGTAAATGAGCATTCCGAAGCCATTTTCAACGCGGTTTGGCCGACGCGCAGCGGACTTCTAACAGGCTCTTAGTTCTTACGTTGCGATTCGGGGCTGTCTTACAGCCCCGAATCGTCTGAACCTAGCGCTATCGAGACCTGGCCATGTCCCAAGACATCCACGCCCACCGCATCCTCATCCTCGACTTCGGCTCCCAGTACACCCAGCTCATCGCTCGCCGCGTGCGCGAACTGGGCGTCTATTGCGAGCTGCACCCCTTCGACATGGACGACGCCGACATCCGCGCCTTCGCTCCGCGCGGCATCATCCTCGCCGGCGGGCCCGAGTCGGTCCATGAGGCCGGCAGCCCCCGCGCGCCCAAGGCGGTATTCGACCTGGGCGTACCGCTGTTCGGCATCTGCTACGGCATGCAGACCATGGCCGAGCAACTCGGCGGCAAGGTCGAAGGCTCCAACATCCGTGAATTCGGCTATGCCAAGGTCGACGTGGTCGGCAAGAGCCGCCTGCTCGAAGGCATCCAGGATCACATCGACGATGACGGCGTGCTCGGCCTGGACGTCTGGATGAGCCATGGCGACAAGGTCGGCAAGCTGCCGGACGGCTTCCACATCGTCGCCAGCACCCCCAGCTGCGCCATCGCCGCCATGGGGGACGACGAGCGCGGCTGGTATGGCGTGCAGTTCCACCCCGAGGTGACCCATACCAAGCAGGGCGGTCGCATCCTCTCGCGCTTTTTGAAGGACATCTGCGGCTGCGAAGCCCTCTGGACCCCGGCCAACATCGTCGAGGACGCCATCGCCCAGGTGCGCGCCCAGGTCGGCAGCGCCAACGTGCTGCTGGGCCTCTCCGGCGGTGTCGACTCTTCCGTGGTCGCGGCCCTGCTGCACAAGGCCATCGGCGAGCAGCTGACCTGCGTCTTCGTCGACAACGGCCTCCTGCGCCTGCACGAGGGTGACCAGGTGATGGCCATGTTCGCCGAGAACATGGGCGTCAAGGTGATCCGCTCCAACTCCGAGCAGCGCTTCCTGACCAACCTGGAAGGCGAAGCCGACCCGGAGAAGAAGCGCAAGATCATCGGCCGCACCTTCATCGACGTCTTCGACGCCGAAGCCAGCAAGCTCGACAACATCAAGTTCCTGGCCCAGGGCACCATCTACCCCGACGTCATCGAGTCGGCCGGCGCCAAGACCGGCAAGGCCCACGTCATCAAGTCCCACCACAACGTTGGCGGCCTGCCCGAGGAGATGAACCTCAAGCTGGTCGAGCCGCTGCGTGAACTGTTCAAGGACGAGGTGCGCAAGATCGGCCTGGAACTGGGCCTGCCCTACGACATGGTTTACCGCCATCCCTTCCCCGGCCCGGGCCTGGGCGTGCGCATCCTCGGCGAAGTGAAGAAGGAATACGCCGACCTGCTGCGCCGCGCCGACGACATCTTCATCAGCGAACTGCGCAAGGCCGACTGGTACCACAAGGTCAGCCAGGCCTTCGTCGTCTTCCAGCCGGTGAAATCCGTCGGCGTGGTCGGCGACGGCCGCCGCTACGCCTGGGTCGTCGCCCTGCGCGCGGTGGAAACCATCGACTTCATGACGGCCCGCTGGGCCCATCTGCCCTACGAGCTGCTGGAAAAGGTCTCCAACCGCATCATCAACGAAATTGACGGCATCTCCCGCGTCACCTACGACGTCTCGAGCAAGCCGCCGGCGACGATTGAGTGGGAGTGATCCCGCGTCCGGGATAGACCGGTACGTCTAGCAGAAAAAGCCAGAAGCCCGCGTAATTACGGGCTTCTGGCTTTTTGATGAGGGTGAATCCTGGCAGTCTCCACGACTTGCGCCGCACGGTCAGCAGCTTTTGCACGCGGTGGGTTACAACTCCGACTGGATCGAGAAGTAGCTAGCTCGTCAGCGAAGGGGCGTGCGCGCCGTTTATATTAAGGTCGTGGCGGTATCAGCGTCCTGCGATGTGGCAGGGTTGGACCAATGTGGTTGATGGATGGACGCTCCGGCAACCTGGAAAAGCTATTGGGTAGGTTGCATCGTAGCCATTCATTACAGCTGGTAGCTTGATGGGAAATTGTCCTCTACCGGAACAATTTTCATAGGTGCTGGCCAGTCGTTTGCATCTGACGTAAGCGGTTGCACCCACGGCTCAGGGACGAAAGCAGTCATTCATGACTGACCGCTAACGACCCAAAGCAGCCGTTGGCGTAGGGCAGCTAACGAACCGCAGCCGCCGCTCATTGCTGAGGGCCCCCATCGTTGCAGAGGAGTTCCAGGAACTGGTCGCACCTACCGTGGGCGTAGACACTTATTACGACTATGCCTCGCTGGGTAACACCTTAGGCCGTTGTCTCTTACGTTACTACGACCTTAGCTTGTGGCTCACCGCCTAATAATCTCTCGTGACTTGAAAGAACGCTGCCATGGCCAGCCAGCCCGGATAGCCGGGCTAATTAAATCTGGGGACGCGGCGCTCAGGCGCCGTTACCAGCATGACCTTCGTGACGCTGAAGGACGAGTTTGGGATGGTGAGCGTGGTGGTGTGGCGTACCTTGGCGGAGCGCCAGCGGTGGGATCTGGTGGCGTCACAGCTGCTATGGGTGGATGGGGCCGTGGAGACGCGCGACGGGTTACTGCACGTCGTAGCCGGCCGACTTGAGGACATCAGCGAGCTGCTGCAGGGGCTCGACACCCGGAGTCGAGATTTTCGTTGATTAAACTACTGACTGTCGGACGATTACTTTCGGAGCACTCCCTCTCTCACGATACCGGCTCAAAAAGCATCTACTTCCAGATGAGGCAAAAGGATATGGACCTGCTGAACCGATGACTTCCCCATTTGCTTTGCCGGCTGTAATTACTGACTCGACTTGCCCTTTCGTGATTGTGAAATTTTATCACTTGAGCGGGAGATTTAATCGATTGCATCTCTAGCGAGCTATTTCCTAATCTCCAAAGCTCAGCCACCCAGGCGTTTAGAACAAGAGAAAAAATCAATGCAAGCCACCGATCAAAAAGTTGCCGTCGTCACAGGTGGGGCCATGGGTATCGGCGCTGCAGCTGCGCTGGCCCTTGCGAAAGACGGTCATCAGATCGTCATCTGTGATATCAAAATTGATGAGGCTGAGCGCTTCGCAGACCACCTCAAAGACCAGGGCTTTTCTGCCTTCGCCTGCCAGGTTGATGTCAGCTCACCGTCATCCATAACCGAGTGCTTCGACTGGATCGAGCGTGAACTAGGCCGATGCGACGTCTTGGTTAATTCTGCCGGGATCGCGAAGACAATGCCGTTTCTCGACTTCGATCTCGAGGTCTTCAACAAGACCTTGCTCATCAACGTCACCGGCACCTTCCTATGCTGCCAAATGGCCGCTCGCCTCATGCGCAAGCATAGCTTTGGCAGGATCATCAATATCGCTTCAGTAGCCGGCCTGCGTGCCGTCGGCAAAGGTCGTACGGCCTATGGCACATCCAAAGGCGCGGTGATCGCGCTGACTCGTCAAATGGCCGTCGAATTGATTGACTATGGCATCACTGCTAACGCGATCGCGCCTGGGCCAGTTGATACCCCCATGACTCGAGAGCTCCACAGCGACAGTTTCCGCAAGGCTTATAGCAACGCCATTCCGGCTAAGCGCTACGGCACCACTCAGGAGATGGCTGGAGCGGTCAGCTATTTAGCATCTGACGTAGCAGCTTATGTGAATGGCATCGTCCTGCCTGTGGACGGTGGCTTCCTGGCTTGGGGCGCAGGTGATATCTAATCCCTTAGTTCCGAGGCGCTATCACACTCAGATCGCGCCTCAACTGCTTGCCATTTCTTCTCGAAGCCATTGTGCGAGGTTCGCGGTATCAGGCCGCTGCATAGCGCTTGGAGATACCCAGAGAACCAAGTGGGCTGGACCCTCGGCAAAGCCAAAAGGCGCCACAAGTTCCCCTTTGTCGAGTTCGGACTGCACCAGCATTCTGGGAACGCAGGCCATTCCGAGTCCAACCTTCGCCGCCTGTATCAGCAGGTAAAAATGCTCGAAGTACTCCATACCGAGCGTTTCTATCGGTGGGCGCGCCACCGCCGCATACCAATCACTCCACGCGTGTGGCCGAGTCTTGGTGGCCAGCAAGCGTTCCCGGCCTAGCTGGCCGACGTCGTTCACTCCAGAGGCAGCCTGATACTCCGGCGAGCAGATCACTCCTATCCATTCACGTGTGAGCGGGATGGGAACGGTACCTGCGGGTGGCTGGATGCTATCTAGTCGAATCGCGACGCTGACGCCTTCCTGAATGAAGTCGATAGGACCATGTCCAGTTTTGAGCCCAAGCTCCATCGTGGGAAAGCGACTGTGCAACTTTGCCAGCCGAGGTAGTAGCCAGTGCATCATGATTGAGGCAGAGCAAGAAAGCTCCAGCGGTTGAGGCCGCACCTGCTCCACACTTTCCTGGATCAATGCGAATCCGCGCCTGAGGCCGGCTGCAAGCTTGGCGCCTTCTGAAGTGAGCGTGGTGCCATGCGCATTGCGCGTCAGCAACACCACGCCAAGTGAGTCCTCCAGGCTCCGAATATGCCGACTGATTGCGCCATGCGTCACCGACAGGGCTTCGGCCGCCTCGCTGAACGTGCCCTTTCGAGCAGTCATCTCGAAGGCTCTCAAAGCATTTAGGGATGGCCGTGGGGTAGAGGGCATCGCTTGGTACCTCGCTAGCCGACTGGGCGCGCCGCTTTTAACGGCAACCCGCGCTGAGTGTGAGTTTTTGTCGCACGCTTAGGAAATCATATCGATTGGCCAGGTGAGTGGTCAATGTATATTGAAAGTACATCTGCAGACGCTTTTTGCTGAAGATCGACAACAATAATTAGCTCGAGGAATACTTTATGTCCGGTTATCCATCAGGCAGGGAAGAGTTCAGCGCTCGCTTCTTTGTTGAAAGTAACTTTCCGATCGAGAAAGTCGGGGAGATTATCGCCGGCGAACAATCGAGTGGCACCTTCATCTCCGTTCCAGGTGAGTCTGCGGAGTTGAAAGAGCGCTCCCGTGCGCGGGTCGTATCCATCAAGACGCTGCCAGCTGTAGATACAGCCTCCTTGCACAGCGCTTATCTCACAAGGCACAACCCGTCAAATCACTTCCATCGTGGCGAGGTCACGATTGCATTCCCTATCGCCAACATTGGCACCAACATTCCCGCGCTGCTGACAACCATAGCGGGAAACCTCTTCGAGCTAGGCGAAGTGAGCGCTCTCAGGGTCTTGGATCTGAAACTGCCCGAGCGCTTCGCTTCTACGTTCCTCGGGCCTCAATTTGGCATCGAAGGTACGCGTGCCCTCTGTGGCGTACACGATCGGCCCATCATCGGCACGATCATCAAGCCCAGCATCGGCTTGACCCCTGAGCAGACTGCTGAGACGGTCGATGCCCTCTGCGCAGGTGGTATCGAGTTCTTCAAGGATGATGAGCTGTTAATTGACCCGACCTATGCGTCTTTCGATGCCCGGCTCAGCGCTGTCATGCAGGTGCTACACCGTCATGCTGATCGGCTAGGCAGGATGCCTATGTATGCCATCAATATCTCAGGCGGTGTGGACGAAATGCTGCGGCGGCACGATGCCGTGCGTGAGGCGGGTGGCACCTGCGTGATGCTGTGCCTGAACTGGGTTGGCCACTCTGCCGTCGAACACATCCGCAAGCATTCCCAATTGCCTATCCATGGCCATCGAAATGGGTGGGGCGCTTTCACGCGAAGCCCTAACCTGGGTTTTTCCTTCGACGTCTACCAAAAGGTATGGCGCCTAGCGGGCATCGACCATCTGCATGTCAACGGAGTCCAGAGCAAGTTCTGGGAGCCGGACGAGTCCGTTATTTCATCGGCACAGAGTTGTTTGCGCTCCTTCGCCGGCATACAGCCGTTGCTGCCCGTGTTTTCTTCCGGCCAGTGGGCTGCGCAGGCCCCGATTCTTTACAACGCACTCAAGTCGGTCGACCTCATGCATCTGGCGGGCGGAGGCATCATCGGTCACCCGCAAGGTATCGAGGCTGGCGTGCAGAGCATGCGCGAGGGCTGGGAGGCTGCAGTGCAGCATGTGCCTTTGCATCAGTACGCCGAAGGCCGTCCAGCCTTGAGTGCCGCGCTAAAGAAATTCGGGGGGGCCTGAAGATGGCTGAGGATGCCAATTCGAAACTTCCGCTTGTCTTCTATGGCGACGACTTCACTGGCTCGACGGATGCTCTGGAAGTGCTGACCGGGGCCGGACTCAAGTGCGCGCTGTTCCTCCAGCCACCGTCGTCACAACTGATCGCGGAGCTTGGCGGCTTTGATGCCATTGGCATCGCCGGTGATAGCCGTGCGATGTCCAACGCAGAAATGGACGACGCCCTACCCGCGGTGTTCCACGCGATCAAACAGCTGTCACCGTCAGTGGTGCACTACAAAGTGTGCTCGACGTTTGACAGCGCGCCAAGCGTTGGCAGCATCGGCCACGTGATCGGCCTGGCATCGGCGATCTTCGACGTCACCGGCATTCCCATCATTGCTGGCAATCCCAAGTTAGGTCGGTACTGTGCCTTCGGCAATCTGTTCGCCCTGTCCAAGACGGATCACCAGGTTCACCGGATCGACCGTCATCCGATCATGCGGGCTCATCCGATCACGCCGATGCAGGAAGCCGACCTCAGTGTGCACATCGGCCAGCAGGCGAACCTAGACATTGCCAAGGTAACCATCCGGCATATTGAAGAAACGGAGGATCTTGCCGCTCTGGCCCGTGAGGTGGGTCGTGAGCATGATGCAGTATTGTTCGACGGCGTCACTGACGAACACCTAACCGCAGCGGGTCGGGCCCTTACCGAACTCGCCATCGGCAGCACTTCCGTGTTCGTGGTGGGCTCGTCCGGTGTGGAGTACGGACTGACACAACACTGGCACGCAGGCGGCCGGACGTGTAACCACCAAGCCCAAGTCGCTCCGTTGCATCCTGTTGCACAGGTGCTCGTGGTGTCGGGTAGCGCCTCACCGCTGAGCCAGGCTCAGATCGATACAGCGCTCGCCGATGGCTTCGTCGAGTTGCCAGTAGACACTACAGGACTCATAAGCGACGCCCGGCGTGGCGCCATACTCCAGGAACTGGTGACAGCTGCACTCGCTTATCTCGCAGCGGGAAAATCTGTCGTCATGCATACCGCCAAGGGTACGGCCGATCCACGCATCGAGCAGATGATCGAAGCCATGGTCGCCGAAGGCCTCAATCGTGACAACGCAAGAACTTACGGCGGCAAACGACTGGCGTTCGAGTTGGGTCATGTGGTCTTGGCCATTCTCGAAGCCTATCCGCTGAAGCGGCTCGTGATTTCTGGAGGGGATACCTCCAGCCAAATAACCAAGGTCCTAAATCCAGATGCATTGGTTATCAAGTCCTATCTCTCGCCCGGCGCACCGTTGTGCCAGATGCATTCGGAAAAGCCCTATCTGAAGTCCTTGGAAATCGCTCTGAAAGGCGGGCAAATGGGAGACCGGGATTATTTCGTCAGGGCTTTAAGAGGCTAGTAATCGAGCAACGTCAAGTACAGCACTGGCACATCTACAATAACAACAGGTGAAACCATGCAGACCTCTATATCCAGCATAAGTGAAACCCCCCTTGAACACGTGGACGCGGAAAAGCAGAAGTCCATGAAGAATGTGGTCGCCGGCAGCCTTTTCGGTACGGCGCTCGAAACTTATGATCTTTACCTCTATGGAACTGCCGCGGCTCTGATCTTCGCTCCCCTGTTTTTTCCTGGGCATGATGAGGCTGTCTCGCGGCTGGCCTCCCTTGCGTCCTTTGCCATTTCTTTTATCGCCAGACCCCTAGGCTCCCTAGTGCTCGGGCATTTCGGCGATCGTATCGGTCGGAAGAAGTTGCTTTACCTCACGCTGATAGTCATGGGGTTGAGCACCGTAGGTATCGGCCTTTTGCCGACCTATGCAAGCGTCGGTATCTGGGCGCCGATCATGCTGTGTGTCCTGCGCTTCATCCAAGGCTTTGCTTTCGCAGGCGAATACAGTGGCGCCGTGCTCATGCTTCTCGAACATGCGCCCAGGCGAAAACGTGGACTGTACGCCGCGATCAACAATATTGGCCCGGTGTTCGGATTCATCGCCTCGGCTGGTTTGCTCCTGATCGTCAGCAGCGCGTTATCCAAGGAGGATTTTTACTCCTGGGGATGGCGCATTCCGTTTGTCGCCAGCCTCGTACTACTGATCGTTGGGGTCTTCGTTCGTTCGAAGGTGCCCGAATCTCCAGTATTCCTGGAGACCGCCGCGAAGCGTTCGGCGAACGTGACCCCTAGCCAGTCACCCGCTATGCGCCTCTTCAAGCGCTATCCCAAGCAACTGCTGCTGGTCGCCGGCGCCAACATCTGCCACTTCTCCACGTTCTACCTGTTCACCGTCTTCGCGCTGAGTTACGGCCAGCGGGAACTAGGGCTATCCAACGCCTTCGTGCTATCGGTCGCTATGGTCGCGGTCTGCACCCACCTGGTGGTCGTGCCTTGCGCCGGCGCTTTGGCGGATCGAATAGGCAGACGTACCACGATGCTTATTGGCTTCGCGTTCACAGCGCTGGTCGCCTTTCCCTTCTGGTACCTATTCTCCATGGGCCAGTTTCTACCAATGGTCCTAGGCTCGTGCCTGTTCATGACGGGATACGGACTGGTCTACGGTGCGGTACCGTCATTTACCGGTGAGGCATTCGGTCCTAGTGCTCGGTTTACAGGTTTTGCAATGGCGACCAACGTTGGGGGCATTATCGGCGGCGGAACCGCACCTATCCTCGGGGCGTACCTACTAAACCATTACGGCTCGCCCTACGCTATTTCGATACTGACCATAAGTCTCGCAGTGATCTCCGCAACCTGCGTCTACCTCTCTGCCGAAACAAGGGATATCGATATCGTGAACGACTGATCGAGCTGAGTACGGCATTAGCTCGAGGAAGGCGCCATGCCCAGCCGCCCCGGATTGCTGGCTGGGTCGTTGGCCGGTAGCAGTCAGATACATCCAGCGACGTGACTCTAGTGACCCTAGAGGACGAGTACGGGATGATGATCGTGATCAAATGAAAGATTCTGACGGCGTGCCAACGACGGCGGGAGCTGGTGACGTCATGGCTCTTGTGGGGCTACGGCCAAAAGCGGTCTTCTAGCGGTATTTAACTACTGCCTGCTTCTGGTCGTTTGCTGTCCTCGCCGAAGGGCAGCTACTGGTCAGATAGCGATGGGCCCGAAGCTGCCGCTGGTAAAGAGCGGCTAGCGGCCAAAAGCGGACGTACACCAACGGCTGTTAACACATAGGGCTGTTTTTAAAAGTTTCGCTTAAATGGATATCCGGTGTAACAACCGCTACTCAGCGCCAAT
>NZ_ANBZ01000008.1:0-1234 GCF_000316965.1 Pseudomonas sp. 313 | reverse complement strand
TAGTGGTCTACTGATTCCGGACACCCATTTAGGGCGAGAATGCTCGCCATAGAGAGGTGTCTGATGACCAAGCAACGTCGTTCCTTTACGCCCGAGTTCAAACGAGAGGCCGCCTGCCTGGTGCTCGATCAGGGCTACAGCCATATCGAAGCAGCTCGTTCACTGGGAGTGGTTGAGTCGGCCCTGCGCCGTTGGGTAAAACAGCTTCAAGAGGAGCGCGTGGGCGTTACCCCGAAGAGCAAAGCACTGACGCCCGAACAGCAGAAAATCCAGGAGCTGGAAGCCAGGATCGACCGACTGGAACGGGAGAAAGCGATCCTAAAAAAGGCTACCGCTCTCTTGATGTCGGACGAGTTCAATCGTACGCGCTGATAGACCAGTTAAGTGAGCGGGAGTCGGTGGAAGTGGTCTGTTCAGCCTTCGGCGTGGTGCGGTCTTGCTACTACGCCCATCGGCTTCGACGCTGCCGTGTTGATGCATGCCGCGTTGCACTGCGCAGTCAGGTTAACCAGCTGTTCAACCAGAGTCGAGGCTCGGCTGGCAGTCGCAGCATTCTGGGTATGCTGCGTGAGGATGGCGTCAGCATTGGCCGTTTTCGTGTGCGTCGGTTGATGCGTGAGTTGGGCTTGGTCAGCAAGCAGCCAGGCTCGCACGCATACAAGCAGGCTACGGTTGAGCGACCAGATATCCCGAACCGGCTGAACCGCGAGTTCACCACTGAGCGCCCCAATCAGGTGTGGTGCGGCGACATCACCTACATCTGGGCACAAGGTCGCTGGCATTACTTAGCGGCGGTGTTGGATCTGCATACAAGACGAGTAGTCGGCTGGGCGATTTCTGCCAAGCCGGATGCTGAGTTGGTGATCAAGGCGCTGGACATGGCCTACGAACAGCGTGGCAAACCGCAGCAGGTACTGTTTCATTCCGATCAGGGCAGCCAATACGCTAGCCGCCTGTTTCGGCAACGGTTGTGGCGATATCGGATGGAACAGAGCATGAGCCGCCGGGGCAACTGCTGGGATAACTCGCCGATGGAGCGATTGTTCCGCAGTTTGAAATCGGAGTGGATTCCACAGACCGGTTACCTGACAGCTCAGGAGGCCCAACGGGACATCAGTCATTACCTGATGCACCGCTACAACTGGATCAGGCCGCATCAATTCAACGATGGGCTACCGCCTGCGGTGGCCGAAGAAAAACTTAACCCACTGTCCGGGATGGGTTGACCACTACA
>NZ_ANBZ01000007.1:0-14904 GCF_000316965.1 Pseudomonas sp. 313 | reverse complement strand
ATCAAGAGGTATCCGCCGGTCTTTGCGACTTCGGGGTGATGGCGGATGAAATGCCTGTGGTTAGGCTCGAACATTCCGAACTCATCAATGAACCTGGTGTGATCGCTTTGCCTAAGGGGCACCCGCTGATTGACAAGTCTTCGATTTGTGCCAAGGACCTGAGTGGCTACGACTTTATCGCCCTCAATCCGGAGGACAGTGGCCGGCGTTGCTTAGAAGTGGCACTCGACCTGGAAAACGTTTCGCTCAACGTCCGTGTCGAGACGGCCGATGCACACACGATCTGCAGTACGGTTTCGCAGGGTATTGGTATCGCCTTCATCAAACCTTTGGCTGCGGTGGATTTTATTGATCGCGGGGTAGTGGTCAAGGCGTTCGATCTCGATATTCGAACGCGAAGCCTTCTCCTATTTCGTCCAGGGAAACCACTCGCGGAGTCGGCTAAAAAGCTGCTGGCTTTCATGCGGGTCCAGTTGGCGAGGGACCTGAAGCTCGTGAAGCGATATCTATAGATATCTCACTGGATGAAGAGGGTGATAGGAGCGGTAACAGCTGATAGTCCTTTCTTGTGAATCTACAGGAAGCGCGCCCGTTATTCGTTGGCAGTACCTCTCTAAGGTAACCAGCGCAGCTACAGCTAAGCACCGGATTCGCTTCCGAAAATATACCACCCCTGCACGTGCCCCTTACTCCAATCCCCCCTGCACCCCCTCCACCCGAGCTCCCCTCTCTATCCGCCCGCGCCCCGCGCGCGACAGAAGGGAAAGGGAAGGAAAAAAGAGAAGGAGAGAAGGAAGGAAAGGGGTGAGGCGACCTTGTGGTGGAAGGGGGAGAGGTTAGATAGGCGCTTGCGTTGTACAGGGGTGGTATATTTTTGTGGTTGGGGAAGACGCCCGTGAGGAGGGCATTGCCATGTACGAAGGGATCCAGCGTGCGCACCAAGTGCTCGTCGAGCAGCTGGCCAGCTTCAATTCGACCTGGCCAGGGTTGGTGGTCGGCGGCCGCGTATGGCAGGTACCGCTGCTGAACGAGCAGAAGACGCCGGACGTCCTCGAGGTCCAGGAGGTCGACGGCCAGGCGGCGATCGCGCTGGCCACCGCGGCCTTGGCCAGCCACCAGCGCGACGTTGGCCAAGCCGCCGGTACCGTCATGCGCCTACCGGGCTACTTTCGTCTGCAGGCGAGCGTGCTGCCGCAGGTGTTGGCCATCAATGCGAGTAAGCAGGTGGTCACCGACGAGATCGAGGCGCTCCGGCTCGCCCTGGGCTACACCCCCGAGATGCGGCCGCGGCTCTTGCGGCGCGCCCTGGGCGCCGACGTCACCACCAAGCAGCTGCAGCGCACCATCCACGCCTTCGATGGCGCGCCGCGGAGGATCTCGTTCACCTGGGCTGGCCACACCACCAGCAACCAGCGGATACCGGTGGCCACCGTGCGCGAGCAGCTGCAGGCGGAGGCCGAGAGTAGGGCGCAGCAGCAGGGGATACCGCTCGAGCAAACGCCCGAGCACCAGGATCTGCGCACGATCGCGAACCTCGCTGACGACCAGGTGCTGATCAAGCACAAGGTCGTCGCCCCGCACCCGCGCTGCACGCTCTGGTTCGGCGAGCGCGGCGAGAAGTGGGACGCCATCATCAAGGCCAATCTGCCGGTGTTCGTGCTCGCCGGCGAGGCCGAGCCGAAGGTCTCGGCGCTGCGCGACTTCGATCGTGCAGCCCGAGGCCGCCAGCGCGGCGATGTGAAGGCGCGCGCTGAGGTCTGGGCAGAGCGCAACCTCTACCTGCCTACGGGTAACCAGCGGTCGCAGCAGGGCGACCGAAATCCGCTCCTTACGCCCTCGACGTATCGACTAGGTGGTATTACCTACGAATCACCGACGTAACGTAAGTTGAGTCCTCGTGGCGGAATAGCGGCACCCTACCAGCCTCGATATCTCGGACGAGATAGAGGCAACTCGACGCGCTAGGTTAGCAATCACAACGCATCAGTCGCCCAGTGATATGTAGGAAAAAACAGCCGGGGCTTATGCCGAGCCAGGCGAGATAGGCTTTGCAGCGGCTGCCCACACACCTGAAAAGTTCGCGGCACGAAGGGCAGGTTGGGTCGCGAGGATATCAGTCCTAACAAGTCCATGAGCAACGAAGGGGTCAGCCGCGAGCATCTGCTCGATCTCTGACAACGAAGACCCAAAAGCGAGGATGAAACCGCCGGCCTTGTCCTCAAGAGGACCTGCGAAGAGTATCCGCTCGGCGCTCAGATGGTGAATCAACCACTCCTTGTGTGCGTCAAGGCAGGCGTTAATGGCTTCCGAGGTGCTAGTGTAGGTCAAGTTGATAGCGTAAATCATGGTTGAATCCTCGCTACGATATCTGCGTTCAATTGGCCGGAAGACTGGCCACGATGGCGCGGATTGATGAAGACGCCGATTCGATCCCGGCTTGACGGACTGCGTCTCCTCGCGATGTACCTTCAGCACGGACAAACTCGACGTCCTTTACGCCTAGAAAGGCGAAGAATGCTCGAAGGTAACGCTCTTGAAAGTCCATGTCCTGGAACGAGCCGTCGGCATAGAAGCCTCCTCGTGCAGATACCACGACGATATACTTGTCACGAGTGAGTCCAATCGGACCTCTATCGGTATATTTAAAAGTACGATTTACCTGCGCAATCCTATCTAGCCAGGCTTTCAGTTGGGTCGGCACGCTGAAGTTATACATAGGGGCGCCTATGACCAGCACGTCGCTGGCCAGAAACTCCGTTACCAGTGCTTCGGATAGCTGATGTTGCGCTAAGGCTTCCGGCGCAACATCAGCCTGCGAAGGCTGGCGAAATCCTGCAGCAATAGGACCGCTCAGATGGCTTATCTCTTCCGTCGCCAGATCTCGGTACGTTACTCGGACATCTGGTCGATCAGCTTGGATAGCCGCCACAACGGCTGCGCTGAGTTCACGTGTAACAGAAGCGTTGCCCATGATGCTGGAGTCGATGTGAAGCAATTTCATGTTGATATCCTCAGGGTTGGGGGATAGGCATGGTCTTAGCGGGGCGATGATCTTTGTCATGGGGCACTCCCCTAGCGGCCTCATCGATCAGGCGAGCGACGACCTCCGGTTGAGATAGCAGCGACAAGTGGCTGGAAGGTACCGAATGGAGGGTGGCGCCTAGGCGTTGCGCAATGGCCTGCTGTACCCATGGAGCTAGCGCCTGGTCGTTGAGCGTCTGCAGGTACCAACTTGGTTTGTCGCGCCAGGCAGCGTGCTCAATAGGGGTGCTAAAGCTGTTCGCCGCTATGGGTTGTTGGCGAGCCGCCAAGGAACGGGCTGCAGCGATGGGCAAGTCGGCCGCCATGACGGAGTGGAAAAGGGTCGGACTGTCTAACCACAGCAGACCTTCACGGTCGGGAGCGAGCGCCATTGCGGGCGCATTCAGATGATTGAGGAGATCAATTGTTGACTCGCCGCTATCAGGGGCGAGCGCGGACACATAGACGAGACCTTTAACGTTCGTAGCATTACCTGCTTGAGTGATCACCGTTCCTGCCCATGAGTGACCTACCAGCAGGACATCCCCTTTTTGTCTTTGCAACACTCGCTCGGTGGCCGACACATCATCGCTCAGTGAGGTAAGCGGATTCTGAACGGCGGTGACGTGGTAGCCCATCTCGATCAGCTGCTCCAGCACGGGAGACCAGCTCGACCCATCAACGAAGGCGCCATGCACCAAAACGATATTCTCGATTCTCTGGGCAGGCGCATCAGCCGATGCGGGCGAGCTGGCCAATCCAGTGGATAGGCCAAGCAAGGCTCCTATCCGTATCAGCCAGGCCCAGGCAAGACGAGGTGCTTGGCCTAGGAGCAAAAGGTCAGGAGACAGCTTCATGTTTGGCTACTCAGGTGAGTTGTGGAGCTAGTCTAGGTAGCCGTAAAACAAGACGTGAGATGCCAAACCAGCCATAGTTCATGGAAAATTCGCCATTTCCAAAGAGAAGGACTGAGACTGTGCGTATTGCTATCGTTGCCCTTGAAGGCAGCCTCCTGTCCGCTATCGCCGGATTGTCAGATCTGTTCTGGATGACCAATCAGACTTTGCGATCGCCGCCTTTGGAGTTACCCCAGAGCCCGGGGCACGCTGCTCGGCCGGAGTTTGAAACGGTCGTTGTTAGTGCTGACGGCAACTCGTTGCGTGATCCCCAGGGCCGCTTGATCTCGGTCGATGCTTCGTTCCGCGACGTGGAGGTATGCGATGCCGTACTCGTCACGGGCATGGCATTGGCCGCCGATCGCGCGCCGCCATTGACTAAGTCGGTCATGCAAGCCTCGGATTGGATTAGCGCCTGTCACCAAAAGGGGGCGTGGGTTGGTGGGGCCTGTGCCGGTACGTTCGTACTCGGCGAAGCTGGCCTCCTTGATAGACGCCGATGCACCACAACATGGTGGCTCCACCACGTTTTCAAACGGCGGTTTCCTAGGGCTTTACCTGTGTGGGGGTCCGCGATGGAATCGCACGACCAGGTGATTACGACAGGAGGCCCGCTTTCCTGGATCGACTTGGCGCTACAAATAATCAGGAATTCCGCTGGCGTTGAGATAGCAAGGCTGGCCGCAGATATATCCGTGGCGGACAGCCTGCCCTTGCCCCAATCGATCTACGCCCCCAGAGGGTTCATCAATGGAAGCGATCCATTCCTGCTCGAAGCAGAGCAGCTTATCCGCCGCAGCCCCGGTGGGCTAACTGCCTTGGAACTGGCTAAGGCGCTGCACGTCAGCGACCGTACGTTGCACAGACGCCTCAAGCATTTGACGAATGAGTCACCTAAAGAATTGATCACGCGGGTAAGGATAGAAACCGCCTGTGTGCTGCTCCAGGCACCGAGCGCGAGTATCAAGCAGGTGGCACTTGAATGTGGCTATAACGAGGACACATCTTTCCGCCGCGCATTCACGCAAATTACCGGAATGAACCCAGCAGAGTATCGCCGTTGGGCGAAGGGAAGAATTGGGTAGGGCGTGGTCCGGCACCGATGTCATACCGAAGGGATGTATTGCACTGTCCAAGGCTGCGACGGTGCGTCACGCCGGATCTCCTTCACCTAGGCTGGGCTGGCCACACCACCAGCAATCAGCGGATACCGGTGGCGACTGTGCGCGAGCAGGTGCGAGCGGAGGCCGAGAATAGGGAGAGGCAGGAAGGGATACCGCTCGAGCAAACACCCGAGTACCAGGATCTGCGCACGATTGCGAACCTGGCAGACGACCAGGTGCTGATCAAGCACAAGGTCGTCGCCCCGCACCCGCGCTGCATGCTCTTGTTCGGTGAGCGCGGCAAAAAGTGGGACGCCATCATCAAGGCCAACCTGCCGGTGTTCGTGCTCGCCGGCGAGAACGAGCCAAAGGTCTCGGCGCTGCGCGACTTTGATCGCGCCGCACGCGGCCTGCAGCGCGGCGATGTGAAGGCTCGGGCAGAGGTATGGGCAGAGCGTAACCTCTACCTGCCAACTGATGGGCAGCGGCCAGCGGCAGCGGAGGGCAACCGGGCGCCGCTTAAGACGCCATCGACTTATAGGCTCGCCGGCGCCACCTATCAAAGGTCGATATAGCCCTGTCTCAGAACCTCTGCGACAGTCCCAATCTGTTGATGGGCAGAAAGGCAACTGCGCGTGACGACCATTGTAGATCAGCTGAGCAATAGGCGCCTATCTGCGCCAGCAGGTTCGGTCGCCCAAGATTCCGATTCACCTGTGCCGACGACGAAAGACCGGAGGTACTAGTGAGATAGTCAGGCCTGAGCCGTGATCCCGACGAATGTCACTCAGACTGAACGGTGCTGTAACATTATTTTATATAATCGCTGTCGCCAATCGTAGTTCGAAGCCACATCGAAGGTGCTTTTCACAAGTTTTTCACAAGCATTTTACAAGCATTTTACAAGTTCTTTAAATGAACCGTCGTCAACGCGAATAAAGGGATTAGCCGCATAAACAGCACTGTATAGTCAAGGAATAAAAACATCGCCACAAGGCATGCCGTCGGCGACGAATTGCCTTAAGAAACAAACATTTTGGGCGATATCGGTTGTCGTGATGGTAACATCCGTGGAGACGACGATGAGTAGCCTTTTCGCTATACCTGAAAATCCCGATCGAAATTTCATGCTGCAGATCCACAGATTGCTTACGTTGAGAAGCGATCAACTGCGCAATGTGGATATGGCCAATCCGAACTTCAGAACATTCTATTTCAGCTTGAAGCGCTGACAGCAGAAACAATTAAAAGGGTTGAGGAAGATGCAATGAGACTGGCGACCGAAATGCATTAGCTGCCCATTGCCGCATCCTGCACGAGCAAAAGAAATTTCTGGGGTAATGACAGATAGTCGTCAAAGCACCTGGGAGGAAGACGTCGTGCGTGGACTTACGTTGGCCGCAGCCGGAAGCAAGCATGGTCAGACACAGCCCCATATGAGCGTTCCTTATCGGCCCAGATCCCGTTCGCTTGATTCCATTCTCGAAAAATTAAATAAACTAGACGTGGCGCAGCCTCTACCGCTTTTGGCAGAGGCCGAAAGGTGTTGCTGTCGGAGCCCGTTATCGCTACTTCTACGCGTGTTGGAGCGTCTAGAACGTCAAGCCGAATCGAGCCCGCCTTATGAATAGCAGGCAAAGAGCCGCCAAGTACTCATCCGAGTCATCGCCCAATACTCAGGGTAAAAATTATGAATATATCCAAATTCGCTGCCATGCCCACACAAATATTGATGCAGCGTTTGAGTCGTGAACTGGAAGGATGGACCGTTCTAGTCAGCCCTACCTGCCCAGATGGTTCGATTTTTGCCCGCCTGTATTCGCGCTCAGACGCGCGCGCCGTTGCTATCCCCTTCGATGCCCAGGCGATAGGCAACGACGCCTATATCCGTGAACGGCTGGCGCTAGTGCGTTCAACACGCTGTTGAAAGTGGGCTCCGAAGCAGGGCATTAGCGTTCGCTATAAGCGCCGGTTCTTCTCTGCACTACCCGCTCGAACGGCAGATACCGCTCAAGCAAACCCCCGAGTGCCAAGATCTGCGCACGATCGCGAACCTCGCGGACGACTAGGTGCTGATCAAGCACAAGGTCGTGGCGCCCATCCGCGCTGCACGCTCTGGTTTGGTGAGCGCGGCGAGAAGTGGGACGCCATAATCAAAGCCAACCTGCCGGTGTTCGTGCTCGCCGGCGAGGCCGAGCCGAAGGTCTCGGCGCTGCGCGACTTCGATCGTGCGGCCCGCGGCCGGCGGCGCGGCGATGTGAAAGCGCGCTGACGTCTAGGCAGAACGCAACCTCTACCTGCCCACCGGTGGCCAGCGGATGGAAGTGGCGGAGGGTAATCGGGTACCGCTCAAGACGCCTTTGACGTATCGGCTCGGCGGCATCACCTACGAGTCACCGGCCTAGCGCCTGCGCTCAGCTGTGGCGCTGGAGCGAGATATCTGTCAGCGCCACGGAGGCAATCCTGGTCGGCCCTGCGGGCATCGGTCGGCCCGGCTCCCTGCCGAGATTAGTAAGGGCTGCCATCATCAGAAAGATCACCGTCACCAAGATCGACAGATCGACCAGGTGCTCCCATCGTCGCACCTGTTCAGGCCACCGCTTTCGCAACTGCGCCCTCGCAACGCTCACGACCACTACGAGCAGCGCGGCCCATTTGATCTCTTGATTTGTCAGCACACCAGCATCCTTATGCGGCTTCCACACACCAGCGACAGCGAATAGCTCTGCTGCAGACAGGCTTCCATCGAAGATCCGAACGTTTCCGGAGGCGCCGCATGACCCTCGAGCGCTCCGCTAGCGAAGCGTATCCTCCCTGAGGACCTGGCTGCCCATCGACCACACCGTCCAGCTGACGATCGAACAAAGCAGCTGAAGCAGCGGTACGCCTGGCTATGTGTGTCTGATGGCTATGCCGCCGACACCGTCATGCGCCAGCCGGGCTACTTCCGCCTGCAGGGGAGCACGCGGCAAGACGTGTTGAGCGTCAAGGCACCCGAGCGGCGCATCATCGACGAGCTCGAATCACGCGAGAGCGCCTTGGGCGCCGTCGCTGCACACCATCCTCGACTTCGATGGAGCGCCAGAACGGATTTCGCTCACCTGGCCTGGCCACACCACCAGCAAACAGCGGGTACCGGTGGCCACCGTGCGTGAGCAGCTGCAGGCGGAGGCTGAGAGTAGGGCGCAGCACCAGGGAATGCCGATCGAGTAGACGCCCGAGCACCAGGATCTGCGCACCATCGCGAACCTGGCAGACGACCAGGTGAGGATCAAGCACCAGGCCGTGGCGCCACATCCACGCTGCACGCTCTGGTTCGGTGAGCGCGGCCAGCATGGGATGCCATCATCAAGGCCCACCTGCGGGTGTTCGTGCTAGCCGAAGGTCTCGGCCCTGCGCAACTTCGACCGTGGCGCGGGCGGCCGGCAGCGCGGCGATATGAAGGCGCGCGCTGAGGTCTGGGCAGAGCGCAATCTCTACCTGTCCACCGGTGGCCAGCGGCCGCAGGACAGCGATCGACCTGGGTTCCTTACGCCCTCGACCTATCGACTCGGCGGCTTCGCCTATGTGGCCCTGGGCGAGCCAGGCGCTCGCTTGGGGGACTAGCGCCGTGGATGGGGTTGCATTTCCGCCGCGTCGGATACGTTCTGTTGAGGTACACAACTACCCCAACCAGCGGACGATCACATGACGGGGTCATGCCGAGATATAAGGAAAATTCACTCACTTCGCACGTAACGTGTTGATGCCAAGAGAATTTACCAAGTCGACCGCACAGCCTCTGATCGTGGACTATCTTTTCTGACTCCTCAGAAAAGGAGTTCCTATGGCTTCATTAGAGCGTACGGCGTATCCCACTCTGCCAAAGGCGTATTCAAAAGCTGAGCTGCAGCGTGATTTTTCGTTCTCAGATGATGAGATTAAGTGGGTACGAAGCAAGTCCAAGGCCCCCTTTCACCTCAATCTCGCCGTTCTCCTAAAAACCTTTCAGGTGCTCCGATATTTTCCTGATATCACCGACGTACCTATTCAACTGGTGGACTTCATTCGCGGAGAGTTGGGTCAGCGTAGCAAGGTGAAACTCGCGGAATACAAGTGGTTCCAACAATATCGCCACATGAACGCGATCCGAGCTCGCCTCGGTGTGACGGCATTCTACGGCTCTGATGCCATGGAGCTCGCCGAGCGGCATGCCAAAGCAATGTCGTTTGTGCTTGACCAACGCGCCGACATCATCAACTCCGTAATCGAAGAACTGATCAGCCAGGATTATGAGCTCCCTGCGTACTCGACCCTGAATGATCTCGCTGAGCGAATTCATGCCGAATCCCAAGAGGCAATATTCAACCTCGTAGTAACCAGAACGCCAGTCGAGGTGATCCACAAGTTAAAGGATCTGCTCGACACTGATTTCGGCCGACGCCAGAGCGACTTCAATGCGCTGAAGCAGGCGCCCAAGAAGCCATCTCGCAAGCACTTGGAGGTGCTGATCGATCATCTGGCTTGGCTCGAGAGCCTCGGGGATCTGGATGCCATTTTTGGAGGAATAGTCGACACCAAGATCCGCCACTTCGCTGCCCAAGCCGCGGCGTCGGATGTAGCCGAGCTGAAGGACTGCTCACTGCCGAAACGCTACACGCTGATGCTGGCCTTGATCTACCGCATGCGCGTGCGGACCCGGGATCACCTGGCCGAGATGTTCATCCGACGGATTTCGACGATCCATAAACGCGCCAAGGAGGAGTTGGAGCGAATCCAGGCGCGGCAACGCCAGAAGCTGGAGCAGTTGGCGGCGACCCTGGATGGCGTGGTGCAGATTCTGGTTCAAGAACCGGATGACCAGGAGGCTGGCAGTCTGATTCGGGAATACCTCTCCCCCGGTGGCAATTTGGATCGGTTGCGTGAGACTTGCGCCGAAGTACAGGCTACCGGCGGTAATAACTATCTGCCGCTGATCTGGAAGCACTTCAAGTCCCATCGCTCGTTATTGTTCCGTCTCAGCCACCTTCTCCAACTGGAGCCCACGACTCAGGATCGATCGCTGGTTCAGAATCTTCAACTGATCCAGGACAGCGAGAATCTACGCCGCTAATGGATCGACGAGCACATCGACTTGTCGTTTGCGTCGGAGCGCTGGGTCAAGGTCGTTCGTCGTCCTGCCAGTGAGGGGCCACCGACCAACCGGCGCTATTTGGAAGTTTGCGTATTCTCCTACCTGGCCAGCGAGCTGCGATCGGGTGACATGTGTGTACAGGGGTCGGAATCCTTCGCCGACTACCGCAAGCAGTTGCTGCCCTGGGAAGAATGCCTGCAGCGACTACCGGCCTACTGCGAAAAGGTCGGGCTGCCAGGCACGGCGAAGGAGTTTGTTGGCTCCCTCAAGACCCAGCTGGAGGAAACCGCGCAACAACTGGACGACAAATTCCCATCTTGCCGAGGGGACGTATCAATTAACGAAGCCGGAGAACCGGTGTTGCGCCGAGTAACGGCGCGGGACATCCCACCTTCGGCCATCTCACTACAGACGGCGCTTATGCAGCGCATGCCGGCCAGGCACGTGCTCGACATCATGGCCAGCATCGAGCACTGGATTCAGTTCACGCGGCATTTCGGTCCCATGTCCGGTAACGAGCCGAAGCTCAAAGAGCCTGCCGAGCGCTATCTGATGACCATCTTCGCAATGGGCTGCAATCTCGGCCCCAACCAGGCCGCGCGGCATCTGGCCGGTAATGTCACGCCACACATGCTGTCCTATACGAATCGCCGCCACCTATCGTTGGAGAAGCTGGACAAGGCTAACCGCGAGCTGGTGGAACTCTATCTGCAACTTGATCTGCCTAAGCTCTGGGGCGATGGCAAGGCGGTGGCAGCGGACGGCACGCAGTTCGACTTCTATGATGACAACCTGCTGGCCGGCTACCACTTCCGCTACCGCAAGATGGGTGCCGTGGCCTATCGGCACGTGGCCAACAACTACATCGCTGTGTTCCAGCACTTCATCCCACCTGGCATCTGGGAGGCGATTTACGTAATTGAGGGGCTGCTAAAGGCTGATCTCAGTGTTGAGGCAGACACTGTGTATTCAGATACGCAGGGGCAATCGGCGACAGTTTTTGCCTTCACCCATCTGCTGGGCATCAACCTGATGCCGCGTATCCGCAACTGGCGTGACCTGGTGATGTGCCGGCCGGATCGCGGCGCGTCGTACAAGCATATCAACCGCCTGTTCACCGACACTGCCGACTGGCACTTGATCGAAACCCACTGGCAAGATCTGATGCAGGTCGCGCTGTCCATCCAAGTCGGCAAAATCTCCTCGCCTATGCTGCTGCGAAAACTCGGCTCCTACAGCCGGCGAAACAAGCTCTACCATGCGGCACAGGCGCTGGGCAGCGTGATCCGCACGATCTTCCTGCTCAACTGGATCGGCAGCCGCGAGTTGCGCCAGGAAGTCACCGCGAACACCAACAAGATCGAGTCCTACAACGGTTTCTCGAAGTGGCTTTCGTTCGGTGGCGACGTGATTGCCGAAAACGATCCGGACGAACAGCAAAAACGTCTGCGCTACAACGACATGGTGGCCTCATCGGTGATCCTGCAGAACACCGTGGATATGATGCGCATCTTGAAGAAATTGGCCCGAGAGGGTTGGCAGTTCACCGACGAGGACGTGTCTTTCCTCAGCCCTTACCTGACCAGCAACGTCAAGCGCTTCGGCGAATTCAACCTCAAGCTCAACCGGCCACCGGAGCCTTGGATCAAGGACTTGGTGTTCCAACAAGCTGCCGGCTCGCTGCGGGTGATCACCCCTCGCCAGCTAGATACCGAGAAAACCACATGATCAATGTTCCTCCCGCATCCTTTCGCGTTACACCGTACGGCGAAGTCGATGCAGTGGCGTTGGAAAACTTGCGCGACGGCTTCGACACCTCTCAACTGCTCCGGCTGGTTGATCGATTGGACGCCTGCTCGCTAGAAATGGGCGGAACCACCGCCATTCGCGATGAGCTGCTGAGATTGCATGCGATGGTTCTGACGATAGTTGAGGGCATCGCTCTTACGGTGCCTGCCGAGAGTGCCTGTATCTGGGCAGAGGCCGAATCTCTACAGACGGATCTTGAGGCGCTGGCTTTTGCACGGTTCGGTATTCATCAAAATGAAGCGGCCGAGCATCGAACAATGGAGGCATAGGTTAGGCCAGCAGGCGGTATCTGCGCGAGCTACTTTTTCAGCAGCTCGCTTCAACATACATACGACCTGACATACCAGAGAACCTGACAGAAATGTAATGGTTACTTCAGCCTTTGGTCAGGACGCTTTGCATATATTGGCTGTCAGACGCTGCAAGCATTGAAAAACCGCAAATGTCCCTGCAATAGGCCAAGTTCGTCGCTAACCAATCCATAAGGTGCCCCGTATGTCCTCTCAGCAGTGCCATCACCAGCCCGACCAAACGAAAGGTACTGCAGCACTCACCGACCCCGTCTGCGGGATGAAGGTGGAAGAGGATAGCGAGCATCAAGAGCATTATCAGGGAAGCACTTACCGCTTCTGCAGCCAGGGTTGCCAGACCAAGTTTCGTTCCGACCCTGCTCGATATCTCGCTGCACCGCAGGCTCATGGGACCTCCTCTCGGGCATCTACCCCACCCGCACAGAAACCACCCGCCGGTGATGCAACGACAGAGTACACCTGCCCAATGCACCCTGAAATCCGCCAAATGGGGCCAGGTGATTGCCCTATTTGCGGGATGTCATTGGAACCGCTGATTCCTGAACTCGACGAGGAGGAAAATCCTGAACTCAAGGACTTTTCGAAACGATTCTGGTGGTCGCTGCCCCTGACCGTAGCAGTGACACTATTGGCCATGGCGGGACATGCGATACCGCTGTTTCACGGGGCTAGCCAGAACTGGGTTGAACTGGCCCTCACGACCCCGGTTGTCTTGTGGGCAGGCTGGCCATTTTTCGCGCGCGGTCTCGCCTCGGTCAAACATCGCAGCCCAAACATGTGGACCTTGATCGGGCTTGGCACGGGGGCTGCCTATATTTACAGCGTCGTAGCAACCCTCTTACCGAGCATGTTTCCAGAGTCATTCACAGTAGGCGGCCGGATAGGCGTTTATTACGAAGCCGCCGCGGTGATCATTTCATTGACTCTGCTGGGCCAGTTGCTGGAATTGAAGGCCCGCTCGCAGACGTCCTCGGCAATTAAGTCCCTGCTTGGCTTATCACCTAAAACCGCTCGCCGTATCGCCAAAGATGGTTCAGAGGAGGACATCCCGCTCACACATGTTCATGAGGGCGACCATCTGCGCGTTCGTCCTGGTGAAAAGGTACCCGTTGATGGAGAGGTATTGGAGGGCGAGAGCGCCGTCGATGAATCCATGCTAACGGGCGAGCCGGTTCCGGTGACGAAGCGGACAGGCGATTCGCTTATCGGCGCGACGATGAACACGAGCGGCTCGCTTGTCATGCGAGCCACTAAGGTTGGCTCCGGGACCATGCTTTCACAAATCGTCCAGATGGTTGCGAATGCACAACGCTCCAAAGCACCCATGCAGCGAATGGCAGACACGGTTGCAGGTTATTTCGTGCTGACGGTCATCGGTATCGCCTTGCTGACATTCTTTGCATGGGGCCTGTTCGGGCCTGACCAGGGCTGGGTATTCGGCCTGATCAATGCAGTTGCGGTTTTGATCATTGCTTGCCCTTGCGCACTTGGCCTGGCAACGCCTATGTCGATCATGGTTGCCACAGGCAAAGCGGCTGGAAGTGGAGTGCTTTTCAGAGACGCAGGCGCCATCGAAAATGTCCGTAAGGTAGACACGCTGATTGTCGATAAAACAGGAACCTTGACCGAGGGCCGACCTGTCTTCGATCGGGCCATAGGCGTCACGCCGTTTGACTCGCAGGAAGTCATCCGTTTGTCTGCCAGCTTGGATCAAGGTAGTGAGCATCCCCTAGCCCACGCGATCGTAGACCATGCCAGAAGCGAAGGTATCCAGCTGGCGAAGCCAGAGACCTTCGAGTCAGGGTCAGGGATCGGAGTCCGTGGTCTGGTGGAAGGCAAGCAGCTACAGCTAGGCAACACCGCGCTTATGGAAGATGCGGGTGTGAGCGTCGAGCCGTTGAAATATCAGGCAGAAAAAATGCGCGAGAGCGGTACCAGCATTGTTTACCTGGCTGTTGATGGGGCACTTGCCGGCTTGCTGGCCGTATCGGACCCAATCAAACCGACGTCCAAGGAAGCTGTAGCGCGGCTCCAAGCGGAGGGCGTGCAAGTCATCATGGCCACCGGCGACGGGCTTACCACTGCCCGCGCGGTGGCTCGTGAGCTATCGATCGATGAGGTGCATGGCGAAGTGAAGCCGCAAGACAAGGAGGCGCTGGTGGTTAAGCTACAAGCCCTAGGTAAAGTAGTCGCCATGGCAGGCGACGGAATAAATGATGCGCCGGCGCTCGCCAGGGCTGATGTCGGCATAGCGATGGGCACGGGCACTGACGTCGCCATGAACAGCGCCCAAGTTACGCTCGTTAAAGGTGACCTGATGGGGATACTGCGCGCGCGCACGCTTTCGGTGGCGACGGTTCGCAATATGCGTCAGAACCTTCTGTTTGCCTTTATGTACAACGGGTTGAGCATCCCGATTGCCGCAGGTCTGCTCTATCCGTTCTTCGGACTGTTGCTGTCTCCGATGATTGCTGCCCTGGCCATGAGCCTCAGCTCAGCATCGGTTGTGTTCAACGCACTCCGGCTCCGTCAAACGCGTGTAGTTTGAAGCCTGTCGGCTTAGGCTTAGGCTTCGGTTGCGAAGCGACCGATTGCCTCATTGATTGCTCATGAATTGCCCCGTAAGCTGGAAATATGAAGTCCTACATGTG
>NZ_ANBZ01000006.1:0-1189 GCF_000316965.1 Pseudomonas sp. 313 | reverse complement strand
CATAGGGGCTATTTTTATTGGTCCAAGAATAAATTTCGGGGTGTTATTTTGAGAGGTTATGTGTTCGAGAGAGATAATCAGGGTGCGGCGTAAAGCAGCTAAGAGGGCGGCGGCAAAAACTGAGTGCAACACCTGACCCTTTCGGTAAGGTGCTGCCCCTATGTCAATGTCATCAACCTAAGCTGCAGCCCTGCCCAAGGCAAGCCCCCCGAAGCAGCCAGCCGCCATGGCCGTCGGGCGATGACCAGGCCTCTGCCGCTCAATCAGGCGGTCTAGCTGGGCTGGCGGTGATGTGATCATCGTCTGTTCCGGCTGTCTAGGCGAGATTTCTCGTTCTCCGGACGAGCCTATGCCGACCGCTTGTGGCCAGCTTTTTTGCACGGAGGTTGGGCGGTGGTGTTTCTTCAGCGCGTCGGTTTGTAGCCCTCACAACCTCGGCTGGCTGCGCGTTTGCGTTGGCGCGCAAAGCTACGGCCTGAGCGTACGGCACTGAGGCTTTTAGCCATCAAGGCCAGCACATTGCTCAGCCCCTGAGCACAGTGCCGCACCAGCAGCTCGACCAGGGTATTTTTGAGCCGTGACACGCCTTGGGTGAAGTTGACTTTCCATCGCAGCTTGCGACCTTTGTGGCGCTGTTCGATGACCGGCTGTAGCAGGTGCTGCATCAACAGCGCCAGGTTCTTCAACAGTTGAGCGGCATGAAAGTCCTGCTTTACAGCGGTCACGCTGCGGCCGCTGAAGTTGTCCAGCGTCAGGGTTTGTTTGAGGCGACGGAAATCGGTTTCGATGCCCCAGCGGCGGTGGTAAAGCTCGGCAAACACCTCAGCGGGAAAGGCTTCTCGATCCAGCAGCGAGGTCAGCAATACTTCGCTTTCGCCGTTGGCCAACTCGACCCGGATCAGTCTCAGCTCGATCTGGCTGGCAGGATCAACGCCAGCCTCGGAGCAGAACAGACGTGCTTCAGGATGGTTGGCCACGAAAAGCTGTGTGTCTTCAACTTGGCCAGAGTGTAGAAACGCTTTGACCTGGGCGTTATAGCCACAGGGCAGGCGCATCAGAAAGTGCCGCTGTTGCTGCGCGAACAGCGCGAATAACCAGTGCCCAGGGTAACCACGGTCAAACAGCGTCAGGCTGTCAGCCGGCAGGTGCTCAAGGTGCAGATGGGCACAGTCGCGCTCGCCGACGGTCA
>NZ_ANBZ01000005.1:0-2463 GCF_000316965.1 Pseudomonas sp. 313 | reverse complement strand
AGGGAGGATGGTCAGTCGCGGCTGGACGAGGCCGCGCAACTAGCTGCGGCTAAGGACCTGGCCAACCGCAAGCGCGACCTGCTGCTGCAGTACGTCAACATCCAGGTCAACGGCATGCAGGATGCCTGCGGACCCGGACACTGCCAGCGAAGCCGCAGTCCAGCCGCTCAAGCCCTGGAATACCTATCGCATGCTGCTCAACCGAGTTAACACCATTGGCGCCGTTCTTGCCGCGAGCGATTGGCCGGCCAGCCCGGAGCTGGCCGCCACAGATAGATACCTATCAGCTAGTAGGTAACCAGTCGTCGCGGCTGTGGCTACGAAATGGCATGCATCGCTGGAGACATGGTGTGGCCCTGGAATATCTTCATTGATCAACAAGCGGGAAGCTGACCATGCGGACCGTGGCCCACCACGTTAAGACCTTTCGGAGAGAATACCGACTCATCCCCAGCTTCGTCTGGGGATCGCGAATATTCATCCTCTTCGCCTCATCGATGTTGCTTGTCGTCTTGTCGATAGCGCTCTTCTTCTACCACCACGTTTATCTGCAACTGCCGACCTACGCGAATCTTTCCTACTGGACACTCTTCTGGGAGATGCCAATGCTGCTAGGGCTCGCCCAGATCCTAGTCGAGGTCGATCGACGTCGCTTCGCCCGAGATAACCTGGGCAAGAGGATCTTAGGCATCCGGCAGGCAATAGTGGCAACGGATCGCGCGAAGCGGCGGATGATTTCCGAGCACTTTGCTGGCCGTGAAGACTTTGCCGAGCTGGCCAAAGAGCTCATCGAACAATGGGAATGGCGTCAGTCACTGGAGCGACGCGCCGGTAGCCCCGCGACCCTTCGCACCCTTCACTTTTTCAACCTACCTAGTGCAAGTAACTTCGCGACGTATCTCGGTGGGCTTCTCGCCGTGATAGCGGCTGTGGTCGTGGCTCTGCTCGACAAGGAAACCTTCTAACCCTGCGCCTCCAACACTCAGGTCGGACTTTTCCTCCGCCTACTCGGTATTATTCCAGATCATCGTGGTGCCGATAGCCACGTGCATCCTACCTGCCGCGTACATTCTCGATATGGTGACCGGGTTAGGGCATCGAGTGGTCGAGCATGCGAACGACGACTATCTCAGCGATGCTGGCTTTTACAAATTCATCAAGGAGCTGGTTCTACTCGAGGAGCACAAACAGCGTCGCGGGCTGATGACCACCACCGGCTGGGCATATTGGTCCTTCCGCATTGGCACCGCTCCACTGCGCGACGTCCCTCGGTTGTGGCGAAACAAGCGCCGTTCGGTACGGCTGGCGAAACGTCGCCGGTCTAACGGTTGCGCGCCCATCCAGACGCGTTCTAGGATCTCCATCGCCAGCAGCGTCGAGTAAATTTTTTGCTCACGCCCGAACAAACCCGGCGCGCGGATCCGCCAGCCTCTGCAGCGTCACTTACCTTCCTGCGCAGGCAACCCTCCTTGGCGGACTACCACCACGGGGTACGTGTCCTCGTGATCAACCAAGGCGCTTGCTCCATTCCCACAGTATTCATGGCCCTCATCGGCAGGGTCTGTACCGGCACCGATGTCACCGTCGTCCTACACAACACGCCCGTACTGCTAACCAACGCCCAGGACGCCGTCGGCAAGCCCGGCACCAAGCGCACCCTGGCCGTGTCGCTGCAGGCAATCGCCGTTTAGTCCAAGCCCGTCCCCGTCGTCATCCGCGTGCCCGATGGCGCCAGCGCGGCCGAGCTACAGAGCAACACCATTTGCAGCACGGCCGCTGGCCGTTATACCAGCATGAACGCCCTGCTCCAAGGCTCAGCCGGGTATCACACCGCGCGTCCTGGATGTGTGGGGTTCGACACCTAGGCCGTCACTACCACCATGGTCGACATCGCCAAGCAGCTGCGAGGCTTCGTCTATGCGAGCTGCTACGGCTGCAGCATCGAGGAAGGCCCCTTCACTACCGCAAACAGTTCGCCGCCCGCAAACTCATACTGCGCTGCTCGCACAGCACTCTCCTAGTATTGCCGCTCGTATTCCACCACTTATAACCCGCCATACAGCACATTCCTGAGCTTCCTGTGCTCGGGACAATCAATCCAGCGGTCCCGGGTCTGATGCATGTAGGCAAGCAGAAAGTGCGCACCCCCGAGCTGCCGTAGGCGCTCTACCTCCTATTCCAGTGACGTAGCCGGATCCCACGTTCATGCCGGCGCAAAGCACTGGATCTCCTCCAATAGCGCGGCGGTCGCGGCGTGCTCATCGGCCGGCACTTGGAACCAGAACTCTACCGCGATGGCGCCAGGCCGATAATTGAGCGGAAGCCGAAAGAGGCGGTGAGGCAGGGCTAGTGCCTGGTCTACTAACCCGGTCATCCGCTGAACGCCGAAGGTGTGGCATTCGAGGGATAGCTGTTGGCTTCCGAAACAAGTGCGATTCCTCGCCGGAAAAAGGCTCCACTGGC
>NZ_ANBZ01000004.1:0-641 GCF_000316965.1 Pseudomonas sp. 313 | reverse complement strand
TGTGGACACGCCTAAACGCTCTGCTACATCAGCAACGCGCAAGCCGCGTTCAGTGATGTGCTTGACCGCTTCAATCTTGAATTCTTCGGGGTAACGCTGGTTGCTCATGGCACCTCCTGCTGGGTCTCATTATGAGGCTTGGAGGTGTCTACGAAACTAGGGGCGATTCACCCATTTGTCGTAGGCTAATTCTGGCGCGGTCAGGGTGTAATCCGTTGGCAGCGCCCTCAGCGGCACTCGATGCATCCCACGCTTCGCCTTTTTCGGTCAGCTGCCACATGCTTCGTTCATGAGGCACGCGCATCCAAGGTGCCGCATGCCTCAAGTGTGTGCAGATGCCAGCGGATCTCGCGCGTGATGGGACTGCAAGGCTGGCCGGCCGCGCCGATTGGCTACTTGTCGTGAACCTCACGGTCCTGGAGCCATGCGGCGGCGAGCCGATAGAGCTCCGCGTTGGCCAGCGGCTGGCCCGGGGGGCCGGAAGGCCACTTCGACGAGTGGGAAGTTGTCAAGCTTTGGAGAGTGGATCACGGTGAGGACTACTCGAGGTCGGGTTGGTAGGCGAACGCCGCGAGCCACGCCCGGACGCGTGTGCCCTCATCGATCAGCGGACGATAGTGCGGTGCGGTGTAGTCGCGCGA
>NZ_ANBZ01000003.1:0-7141 GCF_000316965.1 Pseudomonas sp. 313 | reverse complement strand
ACCATCTTCCTCTACCAGGGGCTGGCGCATTCCTACAACCTTTCCACGGCACGCCTGGGCCTGGACCTCGGGCTGCCCGAGGTGCTCAAGACCGTCGAGCGGCTGGGCGTGAGTCGCGCCCTGCCGCCCTATCCGGCGACCCTGCTCGGGGCCGGCGCTCTGACGCCCATGGAAGTGGCGACGATGTACCAGACGTTGGCCAATGGTGGCTTCAATACGCCGTTGCGCAGTATCCGCAGCGTGCTCGATGCCAATGGCGAGCCGCTCAAACGCTATCCCTTCCAGATCGAGCAGCGCTTCGATACTGGCGCCATCTACCTGGTGCAGTACGCCATGCAGCGCGTCATGCGCGAGGGCACCGGGCGTTCGGTCTACAACCAGATCCCCACCAGCGTGAATCTGGCGGGCAAGACCGGTACCACCAACGATTCCCGCGACAGCTGGTTCTCCGGCTTCAGCCAGGATCTGCTGGCGGTGGTCTGGCTGGGTCGCGACGACAATGGCAAGACGCCGCTGACCGGTGCCACCGGTGCGCTGCAGGTCTGGAGCAACTTCATGCGCCGCGCCGATCCGGTCTCCCTGGACATGCCGGTGCCGGACAACATCACCCAGGCCTGGGTCGATGCCACCACTGGCCGCGGCACGGATCCTTCGTGTCCCAATGCCGTGCAGATGCCTTATATTCGCGGCAGTGAGCCGCCACCGGGTGCCTCCTGTGGCGCACCGGCCGCGCCCGCCACGGGCGGGAACGGCAACGGGGGCAATCCGGTCATGGATTGGGTCAAAGGCTGGTTGAATTGAGAGGTCGCAAGGTGACGAAAGCAGTCTGGCCGGTGGTGATCGCCGGTGTTCTCCTCGCGGGTTGCGCCGCGCCGCAACGTGGTGCCATCCCCGTGGTCGATTCCGGCGGTCCGGTGTCCAACGGCGAACTCTATCGCCAAGGCAACAACCGACCTCTGCCGGCGCAACGCCAGGCCCCGGTGGCGGCAGCGCCCAGCGCGCCGGCCGATACCGGGGTGACCGTCATGGTACCGGGCGGCAGTTCCGCGCCCCTGGAAACCTATGCCGCGCCAGCGGCCTCGGCGCCGCTGATCACCTCGTCCAGCCCCAGCGCTCCGCCTGCCCAGGCGCCGGTGCAGCCGAGCTATTCGCAGCCGGTCTATCCGCCCGCTACGCAAAACGGTTCCACAGCGGCCAACAGGGCGCCGACCGGAATTCCGTCCGCGAGTAACTCCAGTGGCGGCGGTCTTGCCGCCGACGAACAGCTCGATGGCCCGGTGCTGGCGCTGTTGACCACCGCCCAGCAACAGCAGAGCGGCGGCGATCTCAACGGCGCTTCTTCGAGTCTCGAACGAGCCCAGCGTATCGCTCCGCGTGAGCCCCAGGTCCTCTATCGCCTGGCCCAGGTACGCCTGGCCCAGAACGATCCCGCCCAGGGCGAGCAACTGGCCCGGCGCGCCCTGACCTATGCCAACGGGCGGCCGGCCCTGCAGGCCAGTCTCTGGCAGCTGATCGCTCAGGCCCGCGAGGCCCAGGGCGATGCCTCCGGGGCCGCTCTGGCCCGGCAGAAGGCCCAGGTGGGTACCTGATGGACGAGCGCCTGCCCGCCCTGGCCGATCAGCTGCTGCAGATCGAACGTGAATTGCGCCTGCTCGGCTGGTGGTCGGCGCAGGCGCCCAGCGCGGAGGCCCTGGCCAGCCAGGAGCCCTTCTGCGTGGATACCCTGAGTTTCGCCCAGTGGCTGCAGTGGATCTTCGTGCCGCGGATGAAGCTGATCATCGAAAGCGATGCGGTCCTGCCGGCGCGCTCGGGCATCCGGCCGATGGCCGAGATGGTCTATCAGGGCAATCTCGATCCGGTCCTGCCCCTGCTCGCGTCCCTGGCCGAATTCGACCGCATCATCGAAAGCGCCTGAGCTACTTGCCGCAGTTCTGCTCGATGGACAGCTGGGTGTCGGCCAGGCGCTGCTGACGTTCCTCTTCGCTCAGCCGCCGCGTCTCGCCCCGACCGGACTGCACCAGGATGCGCGGGTTGTTGCGCAGTTGTGCCAGATTCTGCCGCGCCTGATCGCACTGCTCCTTGAGCTTGTTCTGTTCCTCGCGCACCTGGGCCTTCACCCGTCGATCCAGTTCCTGTTGCTGGGCATCATTGGACACCGACGGTTGCTGGGTGCCGTTGGGCATCTTGTAGGTGGGCGCGCTGCCCCCGCCATTGATCTGCGGCGCCGTCTTCACGTCCACCTCCTTGGCCTTCTGGCCCTCGGGCGGCTGGGCACTGAAATGGGTGATGCCCTTGTCGTCGGTCCACTTGTAGACCTGCGCGGCCTGGGCGGACAGGCTGCAGGCGAAAGCCAGGGCGGAAAGCCAGAAGATCGAGCGCATGAGAATCCTGGAAGGGCAGAGGACAGGACTTCACTATAAGAGGAGACGTCGACCTTTTCATCACGGCTGATCGCCGACGACCGATTGCGCCCGGTTGCACCTTTCGGCTTGACTTGCACCGGACGAATGCGAACAATCCAAAGTTCGCTGTAGCGAGTCGGCCCAAAGCTGACTGCTCGGCAGACCATGAGGTGCCTACCCGCGCCGCCACAGTCAAATACCCTGCACCGCGTTACCTCGCGTCGGGTGGAAGCTCCAGCATTCATCGGAATCTTCCAACAAGGCTTTCTAGGCAGCTGAATCGTCGGTGACCACCGTCGCCCATGCTCTGCCTTGCAGTCAACCGAACCTTGAGCGTCCACCGATGGGCGCTCGCCATGCGTGGAATGAGGTGATACGTGGAGCTATTAACTGGCGCTGAGATGGTCGTCCGCTTCTTGCGCGACGAGGGCGTGAAACACATCTACGGGTACCCGGGCGGTGCCCTGCTGCACATCTACGACGCCCTGTTCAAGGAACCGGCGCTCAACCACATCCTGGTTCGCCACGAGCAGGCCGCCACCCACATGGCCGACGGCTATGCCCGCGCCACCGGCAAGGCCGGTGTGGTCCTGGTGACCTCCGGTCCCGGTGCGACCAATGCCATCACCGGCATCGCCACCGCCTACATGGACTCCATTCCCATGGTCGTCCTGTCCGGTCAGGTGCCGAGCAACATGGTGGGCACCGACGCCTTCCAGGAAACCGACATGGTCGGTATCTCGCGGCCGATCGTGAAGCACAGTTTCATCATCAAGCACCCCTCCGAGATCCCCGAAGTCCTCAAGAAGGCCTTCTACCTCGCCGAGTCCGGGCGTCCCGGTCCCGTGGTGGTCGACATCCCCAAGGACATGGGCGATCCGACCAAGAAATACGAATACGTCTATCCGAAGAAGATCAAGCTGCGCTCCTACAATCCGGCGCAACGCGGTCACTCCGGGCAGATCCGCAAGGCCGTCGAGATGCTGGTAGCGGCCAAGCGTCCCATCCTCTACGCCGGTGGTGGCGTCATCCTCGGCGGTGCCTCCGCGGCCCTCACCGAGCTGGCACGCCTGCTCAACCTGCCGGTCACCAACACCCTGATGGGTCTCGGCGGCTATCCGGGCAGCGACCGCCAGTTCCTCGGCATGCTCGGCATGCACGGCAGTTACCCGGCCAACCTGGCCATGCACCACAGCGACGTCATCCTCGCCGTGGGTGCGCGCTTCGATGACCGCGTCATCAACGGCGCCACGCGCTTCTGCCCGAACGCCAAGATCATCCATGTCGACATCGACCCGGCGTCGATCTCCAAGACCATCAAGGCCGACGTGCCCATCGTCGGTCCGGTCGACAGCGTCCTCGCCGAGATGGTCGCCGTGGTCCGCGAGCTGAGCGAGAAGCCCCATGCCGAAAGCCAGGCCGCCTGGTGGAAGCAGATCGAGGAATGGCGCGGCGGCCGCGAGATGTTCCCCTACAACAAGGGCGACGGCAGCATCATCAAGCCGCAGACCGTCATCGAGACCCTGTACGACGTCACCGCGGGCGATGCCTACATCACCTCCGATGTCGGCCAGCACCAGATGTTCGCCGCCCAGTACTACCGCTATGACAAGCCCAATCGCTGGATCAACTCCGGCGGCCTCGGCACCATGGGCTTCGGCTTCCCGGCGGCCATGGGTGTCAAGCTCAACTTCCCGGACGCCGATGTCGCCTGCGTCACCGGCGAAGGCAGCGTGCAGATGAACATCCAGGAGCTCTCCACCTGCATGCAGTACGACCTGCCGGTGAAGATCGTCTGCCTCAACAATGGCGCCTTGGGCATGGTCCGCCAGTGGCAGGACATGCAGTACAGCAGCCGCTACTCCCACTCCTACATGGAATCCCTGCCGGACTTCGTCAAGCTGGCCGAGGCCTATGGCCACGTCGGCATGCGCATCGAGCGTCTGGAAGACCTCAAGCCGATGATGGCCGAGGCCTTCGCCATGAAGAATCGCCTGGTCTTCCTCGACATCGCCGTGGACAACACCGAACACGTCTATCCGATGCAGATCAAGGATGGCGCGATGCGCGACATGTGGCTGAGCAAGACGGAGCGGACCTGAACATGAGACACATCATCTCCCTGCTGCTGGAAAACGAGCCCGGCGCCCTGTCCCGCGTGGTCGGCCTGTTCTCCCAGCGCAACTACAACATCGAAAGCCTCACGGTCGCCGCGACCGAGGATCCGACCCTGTCGCGCCTGACCCTGACTACCATCGGCCAGGAAGAGACGGTCGAGCAGATCACCAAGAACCTCAACAAGCTCATCGAGGTAGTGAAACTGGTCAACCTGTCAGAGAGTGCTCACATCGAGCGCGAACTCCTGCTGATCAAGGTCAAGGCCACCGGCGCCCAGCGCGCCGAGGTCAAGCGCACCACCGATATCTTTCGCGGCCAGATCGTCGATGTCGGCAGTAGCGTGTATACCATTCAGCTGGCGGGCACCAGCGAGAAGATCGACAGCTTCATCCAGGCGATCGGTGCCGCGTCCATCCTCGAGGTGGTGCGTAGCGGCGTGACCGGAATTTCCCGTGGCGACAAAGCCCTGAGCATCTGATACCCCCTTTTCCAGGAGAACCTGCAATGCGCGTTTACTACGACAAAGACTGTGACCTTTCCATCATCCAGGGCAAGAAGGTCGCCATCATCGGCTACGGCTCCCAGGGCCACGCCCACGCCTGCAACCTGAAGGACTCCGGCGTCGACGTCGTCGTCGGTCTGCGCAGTGGCTCGGCCACCGTGGCCAAGGCCGAGGCCCATGGTCTGACCGTCAAGCCGGTCAAGGACGCCGTCGCCGCCGCTGACGTGGTCATGATCCTGACCCCCGACGAATTCCAGTCCAAGCTGTACAAGGACGAGATCGAGCCGAACCTGAAGCAGGGTGCCACCCTGGCCTTCGCCCACGGTTTCGCCATCCACTACAACCAGGTCGTGCCCCGCGCTGACCTGGACGTCATCATGATCGCCCCCAAGGCCCCGGGTCACACCGTGCGTTCCGAGTTCGTCAAGGGCGGCGGCATCCCTGATCTGGTCGCCGTCCACCAGGACGCTTCCGGCAATGCCAAGAACGTTGCTCTGTCCTACGCCTGCGGCGTCGGCGGCGGCCGTACCGGCATCATCGAAACCACCTTCAAGGACGAGACCGAAACCGACCTGTTCGGCGAGCAAGCCGTGCTGTGCGGTGGTGCGGTCGAGCTGGTCAAGGCCGGTTTCGAAACCCTGGTCGAAGCCGGCTACGCGCCGGAAATGGCCTACTTCGAGTGCCTGCACGAGCTGAAGCTGATCGTTGACCTCATGTATGAAGGCGGCATCGCCAACATGAACTACTCGATCTCCAACAACGCCGAGTACGGCGAGTACGTGACCGGCCCCGAGGTGATCAACGCCGAGTCGCGCGCCGCCATGAAGAATGCGCTCAAGCGCATCCAGAACGGCGAGTACGCCAAGATGTTCGTTGCCGAGGGCGCGTCCAACTACGCCTCCATGACCGCCTACCGTCGCAACAACGCGGCTCACCCGATCGAGCAGGTCGGCGAGAAGCTGCGTGCCATGATGCCCTGGATCGCGTCGAACAAGATCGTTGACAAGACCAAGAACTGATCGGGCAGGGCGCTTGCCCTGAAACGAACGGTAAAAGACGCGGCCTCGGCCGCGTTTTTCATTGCACTGCCCACGACCCCGGCAATGCCTTAGCATGGGAGGTTAGGCTGAACCCTATCCTCAAGAGGTCAGTCCAATCCGTCAGGTAATGCCCAAGGAAAATCCATGAGCGAGCGTCCCGAAGAAACCCCGTCCAACACCAACACCGACGGCCTCATCCCCGTGGATGAACACATCGAGGAGACGCAGGACGCCCAGGGTCGCAAGATCAGACGCCGTGGCGTGTACCTGCTGCCCAATCTCTTCACCACCGCGGCGCTCTTTGCCGGCCTTTATTCCATCATCAAGGGTGTCGCGGCGCAGACCGCCTTCATCCAGGGGCAGTACGAGATTGCCTCCGCCGGCTTCTCGGCCGCCGCCGCCGCCATCTTCATTGCCATGGTCCTCGATGGCCTGGATGGCCGCGTCGCCCGCATGACCAATACCCAGAGTGCCTTCGGCGAACAGTACGACTCGCTCTCCGACATGGTCGCCTTTGGTGTCGCGCCGGCCATCCTGGCCTTCCAGTGGGCCCTGAGCGGCCTGGGCAATGTCGGCTGGGCCGTCGCCTTCATCTATGTAGCGGGCGCCGCCTTGCGCCTGGCTCGCTTCAACACCCAGATCGGTTCGGTGGACAAGCGCTACTTCATCGGTCTGGCCAGTCCTTCTGCGGCTGCCCTGGTGGCCGGTACCGTCTGGTGCTTCAGCGACTTCGGCATTCAGGGCTCCAAGCTGTCCCTGCTGGTGGCCCTGATGGTCGCTGCTGCCGGCATGCTCATGGTCAGCAACTTCAAGTATTGGAGCTTCAAGACCCTGGGTCTGAAGGGACGGGTGCCCTTCGTGGTCATCCTGATCGCCGTACTGGTCTTCGCCGTGGTCTTCACCGACCCGCCACGCGTTCTGCTGCTGGGCTTCCTGGCCTACGCGGTTTCCGGACCCTTCACCACCCTCTGGCGCAACCGCCGTATCGGTCGGGCCTAGGGGGCTATAAGAGAAGGGGCTGCGCGAGCAGCCCCTTCTTTTTTGGCTTTTTGAAAATAAGCTGTTGACCTGCTCCGAAA
>NZ_ANBZ01000002.1:0-2472 GCF_000316965.1 Pseudomonas sp. 313 | reverse complement strand
TGTATAAATATGAGGTTAGGTTGGTGGCTGAAAACCCTGCCGATACCCATGTGCCATACCTGGATGTAGGGCCGGTTCCCGCGATTGGCGAATGCTGGTTCCAAAGCTCGGAGGACTATCAACGATATATCGAGTCGGCAGTGCGCAAAGCCTGGTTCGAACATGGCAAAACGTTCATTGGTCAGCTCAAGCCCTTCGTCACTGAAACACTTGTTTTAAATCTGCTCAAAGCGGTTATCGCCGATCAGGCTACCCCTCCATTCATTCTGGAGGGGCTTTCATCTACAAGTGAACCCCTGGTTATTGATTTAACGTAAATCACTGGCAGATTCCCCAATGAACGTGGGGACCCGTGCGAGTCTCAATTCGCACGAGGTGCCGTCTATGTGTCGTTTCGACAGCATGTCCAACGACTGCGCGTGGGAAGCATCGATCAGCTCGCCGATGGGGTAAAACATATCGAGCGGCTGATGGTTGCAAATCTCTCAGAAATCCTGGCAAGTTGCCGGGATGGTTCAGTGACGTGCCATGCAGCAACCCCAAGATGGCCCAACTGCAGGCAGTGAAACTCATTTCGCAGGGGTACACACCGGAACACTGCCTGGACATCAGTACCATCTGGTAGCGCAAAAGGTTGTAGCCCAGCAGCACACCGCATAGCTCTTGATCGATCATCTCCGGCGTCTTGCTTCTCAGGGTATATTCGCCGCCCAGCAGTCTCTGCTTGATCGCCCAATAGCCCAGCTCGATTTCCCAGCGTTGACTGTAAGGTCGACGATCTCCCCACCCGGAAAGCGCAGCGGGCCGACCATCGAAGTCAGTACGCTTACTATTTTTCCCTTGGTCATCTTGCGCAACAACCGCGCTTGCATTTCGAGCGGACGACAGGTGGTATGTGGTCGGTAAATACATAGCGGCCATACTGTAAGCGCGAGTAGGCGGGTCTTTGGGCTGACGCCCGGCGATATCGTCAGGGCGTCAGATCCATACAGCAGTTCGATCAGGCTGCCGGCTTCAGAATGACCTTTGTCCAACCCTCATCTCGCGCATCGAAGTGCTTGTACGCATCGGGCCCTTCCGCCAATTTCAGGCTGTGAGAGATGATCTGCGAAGGCTTGGCGCGGTCGCGATGGATCAACTCCGCAAGCCTGCGGTTATAGGCTTTGACGTTGGCTTGCCCGGTGCGTATCTGCTGGCCCTTGAACCAGAACGCGCCGAAATCGAAGGCCATTTTGCCTTCCTTCGCCAGTTCATTTTTCGCGCCCGGATCCTGAGGAACAAACACCCCGACTACGCCGATGCCACCCGTGGCCTTGGTGGAAGCTACCAGGTTGTTCATCGTCAGGTGATTGACCTCATGGCCGTGTTTGTCACAGCACTGGTACCCCACACACTCACAACCTCGATCAGTGCCTTTGCCGTGAGTCAGGTTGAGGATCTGATCAACCGCCTCTTTCTCCAGGGAGTTGATTGGCGTGGCCCCCATCTGCGCGGCCAATTTCAATCGATCCGGATGGTTGTCGACCACAAACACTTGCGAGGCGCCTTTGATCATCGCGGCATGAGCTGCCATCAGGCCCACTGGCCCTGCACCGTAAATGGCGATGCTTTCACCTGGCATCAGGCCAGCCAGTTCAGTGGCATGCCATCCGGTGGGGAATATGTCTGACAGCATGACGTAGTCGTTTTCTTTCTCTTGCGCATCCTCTGGCAGCACCAAGCAATTGAAGTCCGCATATGGCACACGCAGCAGTTCTGCTTGACCACCCTGGTATGAGCCCATATCGGCAAACCCGTAAGCAGCACCAGCACTGCCGGGGTTGGCCGTGAGGCAGAAACCGGTCAAACCTTTTTCACAGTTTTCGCAGAAACCGCAGCCGATATTAAATGGCAAACAGACGCGATCACCTACCTTGATGCGATCTACGCCGGCGCCGACTTCGATGACTTCTCCGAGGTTCTCGTGACCGAAAACACGTCCCGTCTCCATCGAGGTACGGCCCTCGTACATATGCAGGTCAGAGCCGCAGATATTGGTAGTGGTGATGCGCACTACGACGTCGGTAGGTTTTTCGATCTTGGCGTCTGGGACATTTTGCACGCTGACGTCGCGTGGCCCGTTGTAAACGATGGCCTTCATTAGACTCTCCTGTTCAAGCGACGATGAGGGGGTTCGTCTGCTTACGAGATGTCTGTCTAGTTCTACGAACGTATGTTCCACAAATCGAGCTATGACCAGACGAGTGGTGATGCCGTCGCCCGCGCGTGGAGGCCCTTGAATTTGCAGCTCGTGACGAAATTAGACAGTTAAACGCCATAGAAGCAATATGGCTACGACACCCCTGTCAATCAGCGCCTCACGTCCCTCATGAGCTCCCTGATGCACTGGCCAATTACCGCTCGCGTTTCATCAACAGCTTTGAGGGAATATCGGACAGTTTCTGCAACTTCAGCACCATTTGCGCCCTCTAA
>NZ_ANBZ01000001.1:0-10005 GCF_000316965.1 Pseudomonas sp. 313 | reverse complement strand
TAAGGCGTCCGTGCGCATTGACGGAAAATCCGTGTGACAGATGACATAACTTGGAGCTCTATCCAATTCCTACCTCGGATAGCGCGTCGTGCACCAACACCTGGTCCGTCAAGGCCGCACAAAGCGGCATCCCGTCGCCGTGTGATGATGGACCTGGGGTACATTAAGCGTTTAACGCAGCGCTGCGCGAGTCCTGCATTGGGGGTGATTGCTTTGAGAGAGGCTGAAACACTGATTCGGCATACCGGCAAGCTGAATATTGGCGCTGTGGAGAAAGCGATATTGGAGACTTTTCCATGATGAGGTTCTCTGAAATTGAGGCGTTCAGGGCCGTCATGTTGTCGGGCTCAACCACTGCGGCCGCGCAGACGCTGCACACCTCACAACCTAATGTGAGCAGAGCGATTGCGCTGCTTGAACAAAAAACCGGCTTGAAACTTTTCGAGCGATTGCCAGGGCGACTGGTGCCCACCAGTGACGCCCGGTCCTTCTTCAAGGAGGTACAACGAAGCTTTGCGGGGCTGCACCATCTGGACGAAGCCGCCAAGCGGATCAAGCGGTTCAGCGGTGGCGCGCTGACGGTCGCCGCAGTACAGATGCTTGCGCTGGGCCTGGTGCCCAGGGTGATGCAGCAGTTTTGTCAAAATCTGCCCGAAGTCAGCGTGTCCATCCATACCGGCCACGCAACGACAGTGGCACGCTGGGTTGAAGATCAAACCTGTGATGTCGGCTTGGTCTCCCAGGTCAATAACAACTATGGCCTGGCCTATGAGCACCTGTATGAGGTAGACGCCGTCTGCGTGATGCCTGCAGACCATCGGCTCGCACGCAAGGACGTGATAACCCCCCAGGACCTGGCGAATGAGCCTTTCATCTCACTGCCCCGCACCGAACATGGCTACTCACTGGTCGACACCCATTTTGAAAACGCCGGTATTGACCGGCACATTCGCCTAGAGACCTCTTACAGTTCAATCACCTGTTCGCTGGTCATGCAGGGGCTAGGCCTATCGATCGTGAACCCGCTCGCCTCATTGGATTACCGCCATTCGGGCATGGTGACGCGGCCTTTTCTGCCCACCGTAAAACATCAGGGGTACATCATCTACCCCAAAGAGCGCGCGAACGATCGGTTGATTTCAGACTTCGTGACGACCGTCAAAGACGTGCTGGCCCGCGAACTCGAGAGCCTCGGGTGTAAAGCGCCGGCGTAGGGATTGCTCCCGGGAGGGGGGGTATATCACCAGTGCATAGGCCAAGGCGATATTCTATTTGCTTGTCCACCGCTGCTCCCCTTAACGTTGTGTTCAGCCGGAACTGGGGCGCTAAGCGTCTCCTGGAAGACAACAATTATAGTCCGTGCATTGAAGCTGGGCCCCTGCCGACTGATGTTACCCAATTGAGTCAAAACAGAGGCGGACCACTGCCTCGTTAACTCGCGTGAGGAGGGGAAGCTGACATGAAAAAAATCAACACCTTTGCATTGGCCAGCGCCATTACGCTTAGCAGCGGCGCGTATGCGCAAGACACGCTCTATTTCGCAGGGTATTCCGGCGACTTTCAAAAGACCTTTGAAACGGTCATCCTTCCCGAGTTCGAAGCCAAGCATGATGTCAACGTCGTTTATGTGCCGGGCAGCTCGAGTGAAAACCTTGCCAAATTGCAAGCGCAGCGAGCCAGTCAGCAAATCAACGTTGCCTTGTTTGACGACGGCCCCATGCATTACGCCGTGCAATTTGGCCTGTGCGATAACTTGGCGCAGTCGCCGGTGTATCAGGACATCTACGATATCGCCGCAGCCTCGAACTTCAAGGGTAAGGCGGTCGGTATCGGGCTGGTGGCGACGGGCATTGCCTACAATAAAGCAGTCTTCGCCAAGAATGGTTGGGCGGCGCCCACATCGTGGTCCGACATCGCGGACCCCAAATATGCCAAGCGCGTCGCCTCCAACCCTATCTCCGGTACGTTCGGCCTAAATACCTTGATCATGTTCTCCCGCATCAACGGTGGCGGTGAGCATGATATGGACCCAGGCTTCAAAGCCGTTCGTGAAAATGTCGCGCCCAATGTATTGGCGTGGACCTCTTCGAATGCCCAATTAGCGCAGATGTTCCAGAGCAACGATATCGATATTGCTGTCTGGGGTAGCAACCGTGCCGTGGCGTTGAAAAAAACAGGCTTTCCTATCGAGTTTGTTTATCCAAAAGAAGGCACACCCGCCATTATTGCTTCGGCCTGTGTAGTTTCCGGGAATAAGCTCGCAGAAAAATCTCAAGCGCTGATTCAATACCTGGCGTCTCCCAGTGTGCAGGCCAAGTTCGCCACCGAGGGCTTCGGCCCCGTCAACCGGCAAGCCAAGCTCGAAGAGGGTTTGGCCGAAGAGGTCCCTTATGGCGAAGAGAAGCTTGCGCAGCTGGTGCCGATAGACTGGGACACCGTTAACCGTAAACGTGCTGAATGGACAAAACAGTGGAGCCGTACCGTTGAGTGAGCGCTTTTCTCGACGATGATAATAATAGTGAGTATTGGCCATGAGTAATTTGATTATCCGAGGGCTCTCGAAAACCTATTCGGGCGGCTTTACCGCTGTGCGCAACTTGGACCTAGAGGTTAAGAGCGGTGAGTTCATCTCGCTGCTGGGTGGCTCGGGATGCGGAAAAACGACGACACTTCAGATGGTCGCGGGATTTATTTCCCCTACCACGGGTTCTGTCCATCTCGGTGGCAACGACATCACCAGCATGCTGCCTGAAAAACGTGACATGGGCATCGTATTCCAAAGCTATGCACTGTTCCCGCATATGACCGTTGCCGAAAACGTCGGCTTCGGGTTGCAGATGCGCAAAGTGCCTAAACAAGAGCTGGCGACGCGTGTCGAAGAAGCGCTCGCGATGGTCCGTCTGTCGGGGCTCGGGGCGCGTTATCCACGGGAGTTGTCCGGTGGCCAACGGCAGCGTGTCGCTATCGCACGGGTTTTGACGATCCGTCCGAGTGTCTTGCTGCTCGATGAGCCTATGTCGAACCTCGACGCTAAGCTCAGGGGTGAAATGCATGTTGAGCTCCGGGCGCTCCAGCGCCGGCTCGGCATTACTACTATCTTGGTCACCCATGACCAAGTCGAAGCCATGACAATGAGCGACCGAATCGCTGTGATGGCCGACGGTTGCATCGCAGAGCTGGGTAAGCCTCAAGATGTCTACGACCAGCCCACCTCCGGCTTCGCCATGCGCTTCCTGGGTCAGACCAATATTCTCATGGGCAAGGTGAAGTCCATCTCCCAGGGACAGGCATTGGTCCACCTGGACGGCATCGTCGTGCCCGCGAACCGGCAGCAGCTCAAGGTGGGCGACGACGCCATACTGTTCATCCGGCCTGAGCGCATCCGCTTCACCCCGCCCGGCGTTGGGAAAGCCGAGGGGCGTATTGCATCACGTTTGTTCCTCGGTGGCCTGTGGTATTACGAAATCGAAAGCGCCTTGGGCGCGTTGAAGATGACAGCACCGAACAATGGCGAGCGCCAGCCTCAAGAAGGCGAAACGGTCGGCATCGGTTGGGGCGACGGCGACCTGCAGGTCGTATCCGCGGAGGCCGCCCATGGCTGACACTACCTACCGCGCCAATGGTGCTCAGTGGGTACTCTCGCTGCCCGCGCTCCTGTTGTTTCTAGGGTTGCTCGTCGTACCCATCGCATTGACTGGCATGCTTTCATTCAATGTGTTCGACGCCATGAGTGGCACTCAAAACAGTTATACCTTGGCCAGTTACCTGGAGGTACTCAGCGACAGTTTCTATTACGAGCTGTTTGCCCGTACCGCTTTGATGTCACTGGGCGTCACCGCCGTCTGCATTGCCATTGGCGTTCCTGAAACGCTGATCCTTTCGCGCATGCGGCCCGCATGGCAAGGTGGCTTTTTCGTCGTGATACTCGGCCCGTTACTCATTTCCGTGGTGGTACGGACGTTGGGATGGTCGCTGTTGTTGGGACGTGAAGGTTTTATCAACTCAGCGCTGATGGCACTCGGTCTGATCGACCAGCCACTACAGCTCATGTTTACCCTGACCGGGGTAGTGATTGCCCTGACCCATGTGATGATGCCTTTCATGGTGATCTCGGTATGGAGCACGCTGCAAAAAGTCGATGGCCAGATTGCCCATGCGGCCCGCTCCCTCGGGGCCGGCCCGGTGACCACCTTCAGGCGCGTTGTGCTGCCGCAGCTGATGCCGGGTATTTTGTCTGGCGGGATCATCGTCTTTACCTTGTCTGCCTCGGCCTTCGCCACGCCGGCGATGATCGGCGGTCGCGGCGTCAAAGTCGTCACCACGGCGATCTACGATGAATTTCTCTCCACGATGAACTGGCCATTGGGCGCTTCCATTGCGGTGCTCTTGCTTATTGCCATTGTCTTCGTGGTGATCGGCAGCAATCGATTGATCGAGCGAAAATTCAAGCAGGTGTTCGTATGAGTGATCGCAGCCTGGAAAGTAACGGACCCTTTGCAATACTCTTCCACACACTGTTCGTCAGTTTCATTGTGGCGCCGCTGTTGATCATTGTATTGGTCTCTTTCTCAGACAAGGGCTATATATCGATGCCTTTCGACGGCGCCTCGTGGCGGTGGTACAAAGCCATTTGGGACGCCCCGGAGTTGATCAATGCGTTTTGGCTCTCGGTGTGGCTGGGGCTTGGCGCGGCGACGATTGCGTCCATTGTCGCGGTACCCGCCGCGATAGCTATTGCCAAATACCGTTTCGCCGGACGCGAAGCACTTACATCATTGATTCTCTCCCCCTTGATGATTCCTCATGTCGTGCTTGGTGTAGCGTTTCTCAGGTTCTTTTCAGTGACGGGGATTTCGGGTTCGTTCATCGGGCTGTTATTGGTGCATGCATTGATCGTCACGCCTTACTCACTGCGGCTTACCCTGGCGGCTGTCATCGGGATTGATCGCGATGCGGAACTGGCGGCACGCTCACTCGGCGCCTCTAAATATGTGTCCTTTTGGAAAGTGTTGTTTCCCTTGATTCTCCCAGGCGTGGCCGGCGGTTGGTTATTGGCCTTCATTCAAAGTTTCGATGAAGTCACCATGACGATATTCGTCTCCACCCCGGGTACTACGACACTTCCGGTTGCCCTGTATGAACGGATCGCATTGATGACCGACCCGGTGACGACTTCGGTTTCCACGGTAATGATTGTGGGAACGATGATCCTCATGTTTTTGCTAGACCGTATTGTCGGTTTGGACAAAGTATTAATCGGTAAAAAATAGGCCCAGGTGCACTTTTCGCTTCCAAAGACTTTGGCAGCGAGGACCCGCTCGCCCTTTTTTCAAGAGCTGCCGCACAGTTGCGGAGGTGAAGTATGAGCAAAGAACACATGATCGTAGTGGGCGGTGGACTCGTCGGCGCGGCAATTGGCTACGGTGCCGCGCGCAGGGGCCTTAAGGTCACCGTCCTCGACCAAGGGGATGCCGCATTACGCGCCTCTCGGGGAAATTTTGGCCTGGTCTGGTTATCGAGCAAAGGTGGTGGGATGCCCCGCTATGCGCAATGGACGCGCGATGCCGTAAGACAGTGGCCGGAACTGCACCGGGAGTTGCTCAGCCTGACGGGTGTCGATACGGGGCTTGAGCAAACGGGCGGCTTCTGGCTTGGGTTCAGCGAAAAAGAGGTACAAGCGCGGGCGGACTTGCTTGAGAAAATCAACAAAGCAGTGGGTGATATCCCCTATCAAATGATGGGCCCTGCAGAGCTGAGGCAGCATTTGCCTGGGCTAGGCCCCAAGGTCGTCGGCGGAAGCTTCGGTACTCATGATGGCCACGCCAACCCCTTGATGCTGCTCAGGGCACTGCATGCGGGTCTGAAAATGAAGGGGGCAGATATCATTTCTGGCGTTGACGTTGTTGCGGTCTCGCAGGACCCCGGTACCGGTAAATTCACGGCGCGTTCCCGGGATGGCCAATCCTGGAACAGCGACAGGCTCGTACTCGCCGCCGGTATCGGGATCTCCGAGTTGGCATCGCAAGTGGGGTTGCATGCCCCAACCCGCCCGACGCGCGGGCAAGTGCTGATCACCGAGCGGCTCAAGCCGTTTATCCCCTACCCGACGAACAAGGCGCGGCAGACCAAGGAAGGGTCGGTGCAGATCGGCTCGACTTCAGAAGATGTCGGTCTGGATGATCGCACGACACCTGACAAGATCAGCTGGCTCGCCGAACGGGCTGTAGATACGTTTCCCGCCCTCAAGGATGTGAGGCTCGTTCGAGCATGGGGCGCCATTCGGCCTTTAACCCCCGACGGCTACCCGGTGTACCAGAGTTCGACGACGTGCCCAGGGGCCTATGCCGTTATTTGTCATAGCGGCGTGACACTGGCGGCAATCCACGCCTACGTCATCGGGCCCTGGGTCGGGGGCATAACACCCTCACCCCCGAACTTCGAAGGGTTCCACAGCGACAGATTCCTAGACCCCAACGCGAGTTTTACCCATGACCACTAAGCCGCTTTTTTCTGTTTCGAACGCGCCTGCTGGGCGGACGGTAAAAATCACATTCGAGGGGCAAGAATTGCGCGTCGCCGAGGGCATCAGTGTGGCTGCCGCGTTGCTGACCCAAGGCGCCCGTGATTTCCGCTCCAGTATCGTCGGTAATGTTTCCCGCGCTCCGTACTGCATGATGGGTGTTTGCTTTGAATGCCTCGTTGAAATCGACGGCGTACCCGCACGGCAAAGTTGCATGGTCCCGGTGCGCGACGGCATGCATATCAGGCGTCAACTCGGCGCTGTGGCACTGGACCTCGGCGAAATGGGAGGGTGCCATGAATAATGTCCCGGTAGACCTGGTGGTCGTCGGTGCCGGCCCAGCTGGAATGGCCGCAGCCTGCCAGGCACGCGCCCAGGGGTTGACGGTGGTCGTGCTGGACGAGCAACCAGCGCTCGGCGGCCAGATCTATCGGCGGATCGAGTCCGCTCCTGAAGCCATACAACACATCCTCGGCGCGGATTACGTCGCAGGCCGAGCCCTTGCTCGTGAATTCAAAGCCAGCGGTGCTATCCACATCACCGGTGCGGTGGTCTGGAACGTGGCCGCTTCGGGGGAAATCAATTACATCGCCAATGGCCATAATGAAGACATCGTCGGCAAGTATGTCGTACTGGCCAGCGGCGCCATGGAGCGACCATTCCCCATCAAAGGCTGGACGTTACCTGGTGTAATGGGCGCGGGTGCCGGTCAGATCATGCTCAAAGGGGCTGGTGCACTGCCTACCGAGCCCGTTGTCCTCGCCGGTTGCGGTCCGCTGCTCTACCTCTTGGCTTGGCAATACCTCAGGGCAGGCGTGGCGATCAAGGCGTTGGTGGACACCACACCACAGTCGGCTTATGTCCGGGCGTTGCGCGAAGCGGCTGGTGCGCTCAAAGGCTGGCGTGATCTTGCCAAGGGCATGAAGCTGCTCGCGTCGATCAAGCGTCACGGGGTCAAGGTTTACTCGGGCGCTACCGACCTGGCAATCGTGGGGGACCATGCGGCCCAAGGCATTCAATTCAAACATCGCGGGCAGCGCACGTCCGTCGCGTCTTCTCTGGTGTTACTGCATCAAGGGGTGGTCCCGAATGCGCAACTCAGCCTCTCGACGGGCGCCGCGCACTATTGGAGCCCCGAGCAACTTTGCTGGTTGCCGCATACCGATGAGCATGGACGCCTGGGCGACACCGTGATCTACGTCGCCGGTGATAGCCGAGGCATCGTCGGCGCCAAGGCATCTGCTGTACAGGGACGCTTGGCGGCCTTGGCAATTGGGGCGCAGCTTGGAAGTTTGCAGGGCTTGGGACATCAACTGGCCGGACTGGCTCAGCAGTTGGAAAACGCTACGAGCATCAGAAAGTTCCTGGATGTTCTTTATCGCCCCCAAGAGGAAAATAGAATTCCCGCAGACGATAACGTGCTGGTGTGCCGCTGCGAGGAAGTGACTGCTGGGCAGATTCGCAGCTATGTAGCGTTGGGCTGCCATGGGCCGAATCAAACCAAGGCATTTGGCCGCTGCGGCATGGGGCCATGCCAAGGACGTTTCTGCGGTTTAACCGTCACCGAAATTATCGCGAAAACGCGCAACGTCGATCCTAACGAGGTCGGCCACTACCGCGTTCGCGCCCCTATCAAACCTATTTTACTGGGCGAACTTACACATTAGTTCGCCCGTTCTTCATACTAAAATCCAGGAGCCTATATGAGTGATATCGTTCGCATCGAAACTGACCCGCGCCGTAGCCGGGTCGTTATTTATAATGGTGTGATTTATGTCGGCGGGATGACCGCCGATGACCGCACTCAAGATATCGCCGGCCAAACACGCGATACATTGGCGAAAATTGAAGCTTATCTTGAGAAGGCGGGCTCAGACAAAAGCCGGGTGCTGACAGCGCAAATCTGGATCAAAGACCTGGCCCGTGACTTCGACAGCATGAATGAGGTCTGGAACGCCTGGACCGCACCGGGTTGCGCCCCCACGCGCGCCACCGCCCAGTGCGACATGGGCGCGCCGGATGTGCTGGTCGAGATCATCGTGACCGCCGCGGTTGCTGAGTAAGCCGCCTCGCAGTACTACAGCTAAACCGGTCTGTACGGTGTTCACGGCACCGCGCAATGTGATGAGGCGTTTCAACTACAGCTTCTGACTGGCGTGAGCGCGCGCACCGGCGCAAGGTGCGCCGCTGCGCCCACGGCTTACCAATCAGCCGGGGGGATATCCGCGGCTATCGCACCCGGCATGCCATCTACGGCCGCTACGCGCCCGATCGCGCAGCCCAGCGGGCTGAGTGGACTCCCCACAGGATTTCTAGGCCTTCAGAACAGTCTTCTCCCGCTTGTTCCGCATCCGCCCAGCCTCCACATCCGCGAGAATCGCCTGGGCAAGCCCACTCAGGTAATAGGCGGCCCAGATCATGTCGCCATCTTCATCCACAGCCCCCGCGAGGATCAGCTTGTGCACGCACCCCAACAGGGTCGAGGCCTGTTCCAGGGCATAGTCGCAGGGCACGCCAGGGCTGATGTGGAACAAGTCCATGGGCGGATTCTGGTTCGTGATGAAGCTCGTCACATCTGCGGTAGTGGCCTTCTCGGCCTCGGGAAGCGCGCTCATGTCATCACCTCCTGGCGCTCACTGGCCTGCAGCTTGGCGAGCGCAAGTTCGATCAGCGCCTTCGCCGTCTCGGCCGAATGCAACACATTCACCAGCATGCCGTGGCCCGGCTCGTTCGCATGGGCGTAGCAATAGTCGTCGGTGGTCTCGAAGAGACCGCGCAGCAATTCGCAAGCGTAGGCCAGGGAATCGGTGGGCGTCAGGTCGCTGTGGATGGTGAAGTAGGGGGTGGTGATGATCTGCCGGGGGTAGCGTAATGCGCGGATCGGGGACGATCTTTTTCATGGCGAAACTCCTAGGTCAAACAGGAGCTGTCTCCCAGTCCCTCTCACAGGATTAGGGTGGCAGCCATACGCGGGGTGAGAGACCGGAGACCTAGGAACCCGGCCAGACCGAAGTCTGCCCGCGCACGGCTGCCATGACAAAGCTGCCATTAGGTCTAAAAGCGGGCTCTCACACCCGGTCGTCGAAATGACGACCCCAGGAAATTAGACCTGATGGACCTTCCCTACAGGGAAAGGTCTGCAGCGCGCGTAGGATACTTTCTATGGGAAGTTGAGTTATCGCTGCGGCGTTGCCATCGCGTCGTTGGTACCGGACTGGGAACGGTACTCAATCGACGAGCTGTTCGTACGGCTGGATGGGCTAACCTGAGCCGATCGGTGATGTTGGTAGGGCCATCCAGGCCCGCGTGCTGCGAATTGGCGGCAATCCTCGTCGACGCGCCACAACTCGTCGGCGATTGGCTTTTCGCTCGCCATTTCGCGCTCGAATTCTGCCTCCATCGCGGCTTCAAGCTCGGGATCGAACGGTGGCTCTGAGTCGAAGTCGTCGTGGCAATACTCACCTGGGAGATGCTGCTCTTCCCTA